>NZ_JANWVH010000100.1 GCF_025056915.1 Meiothermus sp.
AAAAACCGGGAAATCTTCCAGGCTGTAGGGGTAATATGGCGCGCTGCCCAGCGGGGTCGGCGCACAGGCAACCAGCCCCACCAGGGTCGCGAACAGAGCTTTCCGCATACCGCCAGCATAGCACCCGCGGCTGGAGCCTGGATGACCCTGAAAGCCCGTATGACCACACCAGCTGGCCTGAACCCCGCTCTCCCGACCTCGCAGGAGAGGCTTGTGGGGTGGCTGGCCCTTCACGCGGGCGGCGTGGGGTTCGGCGCGAGACCCTCCCTGCGCCGTGGGGATGCCCCCTCAGCTTGGATAGACCTCAAAAATTCCAGCTGCGCCCATACCCCCGCCGATGCACATGGTCACCATGCCCAGCCCCCCCCCGCGTTTTGCGAGCTCGTGGATAAGCTGGGTGGTGAGCTTGGCCCCGGTAGCCCCCAGGGGATGCCCCAGCGCAATGGCCCCGCCGTTGACGTTGACCTTCTCGGGGTTCATCTGAAGCTCCCCCATCACCGCCAGCACCTGGGCGGCAAAGGCTTCGTTGAACTCGATGAGCTTGAGGTCATCCAGGCCAATACCGGCCTTGGCCAGGGCCTTGGGCACCGCCCGGATGGGACCCACGCCCATCACGTCGGGCTCCACCCCGCCCGTAGCAAAGGAGATGAACCGGGCCAGTGGCTTCAGGCCGAGCTCCTGGGCCTTGTCCTGGCTCATCAGCAGCAGGGCGGCTGCGCCGTCGGAGTAGGGCGAGGCGTTGCCCGCGGTTACGGTGCCCCCCTCCTTGAAGGCGGGCTTGAGCTTGGCCAGGCGCTCTAAGGAGGTGTCGGCCCGGGGCAGCTCGTCTTTGGCAAAAAGGAACTCCTCGACCTGCTTCTTGGTTCCCTTCCAGGAGACTTTCTTCACCGGAATGGGCACAATCTGACCCTCGAAGGCCCCCCTGGCCTGGGCTTCCAGGGCTTTCTGGTGGCTGCGCAGGGCCCAGGCATCCTGGGCTTCCCGGCTCACCCCCCAGCGCTCGGCCACCCGCTCGGCGGTAAAGCCCATCCCGATGTAGGCCTCGGTGAGCTCGGGGTGAAGCTGGGTGTGGTAGCCCGACATGGGCACCTGGCTCATCATCTCCACCCCTCCGGCCAGCACCACCTCGTTCATGCCGGAGATAATGGCCTGGGCCGCATAGGCCACGCTCTGGAGCCCCGAGGAGCAGAAGCGGTTGATGGTGGCCGCCGTAACCTCCACCGGAAACCCCGCCCGCAGCATCGAAAGCCGGGCCACATTGAGGCCCTGGCTGGCCTCGGGCATGGCGCAGCCCCACTGGATGTCCTCGACGAGGGCCGGGTTGACCCCTGCCTTTTCCACCGCAGCCTTCATCACCGCAGCCGAAAGGTCAATGGGGTGCACCGAGGCCAAAGAGCCATCGCTTTTCCCGCGCCCCACGGCGCTGCGAACTGCACTGACGACTACCGCTTCTTTCATCGCAACTCCTTGTCTTTTCTGATGTAGAGGGTTTTCTCAAAGCTGGCGTGCACCACGCCCGAAGCATCCAGCAGCTCAACCGGGTAAATCCGCTCAATGGAGGGTTTTTCGTCGGCCAGGCGACGAATCTCCGCGAGTTCCTGTTCGCTCAGCTCGAATCGGGCAAACAGGGTGCTTCGCCCCGGCCTGCGAAAGCGAATGGTGGCGGCCTTGTCCCAGACCACGTACCCAGGCCCCAGGTTTTTGATGAGCATGAGCATGTAGATGGGGTCAATGGCTCCGTACATGCTGCCCCCAAAAAGGGTGCCCACGTAGTTGCGGGTACGCCAGTTGAGCGGCAAGGCCACGTGCACCTCTCTCCAGTCTGGGGCAATGTAGGTGACCTGTCCCCCGGTACCGCGATACGCCGGAAAAAAGTTGAAACCCCACCGCCACAACCGGGTGTGCCAGGTCTCGGGTCTTGGCCTTGGAAAGGGCTGAATCACTGCCTGCTCCTGATGCTGGTGGATGAAGAGCTGAGGCCAATGGAAGCGCCGGAGTGTTCTCGTCCCCACGCCGCTCAGTTCCGCAACGGCTTGCCGGTCTTGAGGGTGTGGGCGATGCGCTCCTGGGTCTTCTTGGTGCCCAGGAGCTTCAGGAAGCCCTCACGCTCTAAATCCAGAATGTCCTGCTCGCTCACCTCGCGGGCCGGCCCATCGCCGCCGCAGAGCACATAGGCCACCTGATTGCCGATGAGCACATCGTGTTCGCTGGCTTGCCGGGCCTCCTGGAACTGCCAGAGGGCGTAGCGCAGGTTGCCGAGACCCTCGGCGCCCAGGGCCCTAATTTTCATGGGGGGCTTGGGCACAAAGTCGGGGGCCATGAAGAGCACCCGCCGCTTGGCATCGGCGATCAGGCGGTCGCGGTTCATGCTGATGCCGTCGCCCTGGCGCAAAAAGCCCATGTTGCGGGCCTCGAGGGCGCTCGTAGAAGTCTGGGCCAGCATGATCATCTGGAAGGCCCGCTTGACCCCTTCAAACAGGTCAATCTCGGGGCCGTAGGCCGAAAGCTCCTGGGTGAAGCGGAAAAGCATTTCTTTGGTGCCCCCGCCCCCCGGCAGGAGGCCCACCCCGGTCTCGACCAGGCCCATGTAAAGCTCGGCGTGGGCCTGAATCGCGCTGCTGTGCAGGCTGAACTCGGCCCCGCCGCCCAGCGTGAGGCCAAAGGGAGCCGCCACAACCGGGAAGGGCGCGCGGGAGAGGCGCATGGAGGTCTGCTGGAAGCGGCGGGTGGCGAGCTCGAGGTCGTCCCAGGCTCCTTCCTGCGCGGCCATCAAGACCAGGGCCAGGTTGGCCCCGGCGCTGAAGGTACGGGGGTCTTCGTGGCCAATCACCAGCCCGGCGTAGCCCTGGGCCTCCACCCAGTCCAGCGCCTTGTGCAGCCCCGAGATGGAGCCCTCGCCCCAGGTGCCCATCTTGGCCCGGTTCTCGAAAAGGGCCACCCCATCGCCCAGATCGAGCAGGGCGTACTCCTTGCCTTCCAGAAGGGTTCGGCCCTCGCTTTTTACCTGGGAAAGCCGGATGACCCCTTCCTCCTGCGGGATGGGGTGGTACTGGCCGTCGAAGCCCAGATAGGTGCCGTTCTTGTAAAAACTGCCCTGGGCTTTCTTGAGGAGTTCGGGCTCCTCCAGGCCCAGCTCGGCAAAGCCCTGGCGCAGGTTGTCCAGCCCCACCGCGTCCATGTTCTTGAAAGGCCCTTGCTCCCAGGCAAAGCCCCACTCCAAAGCCCGATCCACCGAGACGATGTCGTAGGCAATTTCCTGGGCTTTCTGGAGCGCGTAGTGGCTGTTAATCAGGAAGAGCTTGCGGGCAAAGGCCCCATACTTGCCGGGCAGCTCACCCACCTTTTTGAGCCGCTCGTTGAGGGGCAGGTCTTTGATGGCCCCAATTTCGTCCAGGCGCAGCTTTTGCTGGGGCTTGTACTCGCCGGTCTGGTAGTCGTAGGTGAGGATGTCCTTCCCTACCTTTTTGTAAAACCCGGCCCCGGTTTTCTCGCCCAGATTGCCCTGGGCCAAAAGCCCTTCCACCCACTCGGGCATGGCGAAGTCCTCGCCGGTGGTGTGCGAAAGCTCGGTGGAAACCAGCTTCAGCACATCCAGGCCGGAGATGTCGCCGGTGCGGAAGGTGGCGCTCTTGGGGCGGCCTACCAGCGGGCCGGTAAGCGCGTCCACCTCGTCTATGGTGAGGCCCTCGGCCATCATCAGGCGCATGGCCTGGGTCATGCCGAACACCCCCAGCCGGTTGGCGATGAAGCCGGGCGCGTCCTTGCAGATGACCGTGCCCTTGCCCAGGATGCGTTCGCCAAAGACCCGCATGGCCTGCAGCACCGCCGGGTCGGTCTCGGGGGTGGGGATGAGTTCCAGCAGGTGCAAGTAGCGCACCGGGGCGAAGAAGTGGGTGCCCAAGAAGCGCCGGCGGAAGGCCTCGCCCCGGCCCTCCAGGAGGGTCTTCATGGGAATCCCGGAGGTGTTGGAGCTTACGATGGCCCCCGTGCCCAGGGCCTCGAGCCGGGCAAACAGGGCCTGCTTGGGCTCCGGCTTCTCGATGATGACCTCCACAATCCAGTCGCAGTCCTTGAGTTTGTCCAGTTCGTCGGTGGTGCCCAGCTCGATGAGGGCCGCCCGGCTTTTGTCCATGAAGGAAGCGGGCTTGCTTTTGAGCTGGCGCTCGAGGCCTTTCTTGACAAGCTCGAGCCGGTCTTCCTTTCCCGGTATGTCCAGCATCACCACCGGCACCCCCGCCGAGGCAGCCAGCGCGGCTATCGCGCCACCCATGGTTCCTGAACCCACCACACCGATCTTTTTGATTCGCATTGGGCCTCCTTGCGCCTATTTTTATACCGAGTCAAAGTTTACCATGCAACCCCAGTGTGCTCCAGGCCATGCCCGGCTCAGGGGCTGGGCGGCTAACCTGGAGGGCGTGTTTACCGGCATTGTGGAGCAAACCGGTCGGATTGAAGCGGCCCGGACCAAAGGCGGCAACCTCGAGCTTTACATCGCCCCCCAGCACCCCTGGCCCGACCTGGCCCTGGGCGAGAGCATCGCCATCAACGGGGTCTGCCTGACGGTGGCGGCCTTCGACGGGAGGGGCTTCACCGTGCAGCTCTCGCAGGAGACCCAGGCCAAAACCGCCCCCCGCTGGCAGGAGGGGGCCTTAGTGAACCTGGAGCGGGCCCTGCCCGCCCTGGGGCGGCTTGGGGGGCACCTTGTGACCGGGCACGTGGACGGGGTGGGGCGGGTGCTGGCCCTGGAGCCGCAGGACGGGCGCTACGTGGTCTGGATGGAGGCCCCGGCTTCGCTGGAGCGCTACCTGGTGCCCAAGGGCAGCGTGGCCGCGGACGGGGTGAGCCTGACCGTGGTGGACGTGGGGGGCCCGGCGGGCAGCCGCCCCGAGCTTCCGGCAACGCACTTCAGCCTCTGGCTGATCCCCCACACCCTGGAGGTGACCACCCTGGGAAGCTGGCAGCCCGGGATCCTGGTGAACCTGGAGGCCGATATTGTGGCCAAGTACCTAGAGCGCCTCCTCTCGCTCCAGCCAGGCCAGAAGGAGCCTCGACCAGTCCTCTAGCCCCTCGCGCACGGCCTGGATCTCGGCCAGGCAGGCAAGGCGGCCCTCGAGCTTCCCGGTCTCCCGTACGGCTGGCTCCTCCTGGGCCTCCACCCTGAACACCACCCCGGCGTGCACCCGGCTCACCGGCGAATCGGACAGCACGATCAGGCCCACCGGCTGGGCAGTGTAGCGCAGCACCCCGACCTCTTCCAACAACTCGCGGCGCAGGCCCTCCAGCAGGGGGTTAGCCCCCGGGCTATGGTCAACGGGGTTGATGTGCCCCCCCACCCCCAGGGTGTAGCGGTGGTGCAGCCGGGCCTCGCCCCCGCCTTTAGTGCGGCGCATTAGCAGGTAGCGGCCCCGGTAGCACACCAGGGCATAGGGGATAATCTGCCGATGGGCCGGGTCTTCCTCGGCCAGGGCGCGTTCCAGGAAGAAGCCCTCCCGCTCGATTTGGCCTAGCAAGGCGGGCTCGAGGCGGATTATGCTCTCCTGGGCGGGCGGAAAAACCGAGGCGGGAAGCACGTACACCCGTTCCATGGGGCCCACGATACCATCAGTTCAAGGCAGCCTCTTGGCCCAAGAGCCAGACCTTCTCCACCCGGGCCTCGCCATGCAGGGTGAAGAGCGAACCCAGGAGTTCCTCCGGGGAGTCCAGGTGGCGGAAGTGCACCTCGAGGCTGCTCCCGGCCTCGGGCTTGACCCAGAGAATGTCGGCTGCTTTGCCGGGGGCAAAGCTTCCTATTTCCGCCCCCAGGCCCAGAACCTCGGCCCCGGCCTGGGTGGCCAGGTACAGAAGATGCGCGGGGGTCAGGTTCAGGCCGTCTGGGGCCAGGCGCTGGGCCAGGTAGGCCACAAACCCCTCCTTGAGCAGGCTGAAGCCGGTGCCGCCCCCCACATCCGAGCCCAGGGCGAAGCGCACCCCGTGGGCCAGGTGGCGCCGCATGGGAAAGATGCCGCTGCCGATGAAAGCGTTGGAACTCGGACAGTGGGCGATGGCCGCCCTGGCCTCGGCCAGCCGCCGCAACTCGGGCTCGCTGGGGTGCACGTTGTGGGCGAACACCGACCGCTCGCTCACGAGGCCAAAGCGGTCGTAGGTCCCCAGGTAGTGCGCACTCCAGGGAAACAGCTCCGCCACGGTGCGAATCTCCTCGGTGTGTTCGTTAATGTGGGAGGTGAAGTAGAGGTCGGGGTGCTCCTGCAAAAGGGCCTGGCAGACCTCGAGCAGCCCCTCCGAGGCCGAGAGGGCGAAGCGCGGCGTCACCGCGTAGCGCAGCTTGCCACGCCCGTGAAAGCGCTGGATGAGCATCTTCTGCTCGGCGTAGCTTCGCTCGGGGGTGGTGTGAAGCTCCGGGCGCAGCCGCCGGTCGGAGCAGACCTGCCCCGCAATGAGCCGCAGCCCCACGTCTTCCGCCGCGCCGAACAGATTGGCCGTGGCCCCCTGGAAATGCGAGCCAAAGACCAGCGCGGTGGTGGTGCCGTTGCGTAGAAGCAGTCGCACAAACTCCCGAGCCAGCTCGCGGGCCAGCTTGTTGTCGGAAAGCCTTGCCTCCAGGGGCAGGGTGCGCTTTTCCAGCCAGTCCAGAAGCGTGTAGCCCATGGCCCCTATCACCCGGGTTTGCGGGTAGTGCACATGGGTATCCACCAGCCCCGGCAGCAACAGCCCTTCGCGACAGTCCTGCACGGGTGCACCAGGAAACTGCCGGGCCAGCTCGGCAAAATGGCCCACCGCCCGAATCCGGCCCTCCGCGACGGCCAGCCCTCCATCGGAAAAAGCTTGTAGCGCACCCGCCTCGCGGAAGGGGTTTTTAGGGGTATGAAGTACCAAGCCGCGTAGTATGAACGTCATGCCCGATTATTCTATCCAGCTATCCAGCCCGCTCTTCGTACCATGACGCTTCATCCTGAGCCGCATAAAGGCCCGTACAGGTAAGCCCTAGCCCGGACTCGCCCTCCCGGCCTTTTTGGGGAGACCAGGGGGGTTATAGACCCGGCCCTTCACGCAATCGTCGGGATTGAGGGGCCTCGCAAACACCCTCCTCAAGCCCCCCACGCAGGGAGGGGCTTGAGGGCTATTCTCTTTAGTGGACGTGTTCAGTCATCGGCTCTACACCGGCTCTACTTCCAGCGGCACCAAAGCCCCTTTGTGAACATCCACCAGCCCGCGGTCGGTCAGGCGAAGCTCGGGAATCACGGCCAGGCCCAGAAACGAGAGGGCCATGTAGGGGTCGGGCAGGGTGACGCCGAGTTGCCGGGCGGCGGCCTCGAGGGCCTCCATCCGGGCGCTGACTGCCTCCAATGGCTCATCGGTCATCAAGCCGGCAATGGGCAGGGCCAGCTCGGCCAGCACCTCGCCATCGGCCACCGCAATCATCCCACCGCCCAGGGCTTCGAGTCTTTTGGCGGCCAGCACTATGTCGGCGTCCGATACCCCGACTGCCATCAGGTTGTGGTGGTCGTGGCCCACCGTGCAAGCCAGCGCCCCTCTCTTCAGGCCGAAGGCGGTGACCAGGCCTTTGCCTATCTGTCCGTTTTTCCCGTAGCGCTCGAGGCAGACCAGCTTAGCCAGGTCGCGCGCAGGGTCGGCCACCACCTCGCCGTTTTGAAGGGTGGGCTCGAGGCGCTCCTCGGCGGTCAGCACCTGCTGGGGAATGGCCCGCACCACTCGAGCCTTCCCGGCAAACGCCGGTATCCGCAGATCGCGCGGCGTCAGCTTGGGCAACCGGACAGTGCGGGCCACCGCCGCCGAGACCCTGGTCCTGGGCAGTTCAACCCTGAGCCGCCCCTGCTCGGCCACCAGGCGGCCCCGCTGGTAAACCCGCGCGGCGGCGAAGGTGGGCAGATCTTCCAGTACGACCAAGTCGGCCTGGAAGCCCGGCGCCACCGCACCCCGGCGCGGCAGGCGGTAGTGGCGGGCGGTGTTCCAGCTTCCGGCCCGGATGGCATAGGCCGGGTCAGCCCCCAGAGCGATGGCCTTTCGCACCAGGAAGTCCACCCCGCCCTCCCGCAGCAAGTCCGAGGGCAGCCGGTCGTCGGTCACCAGCCCGATGCGCTCGGCGTGCTCGGGGCGAAGGAGCGGGGCTAAGGCCTCTAAGTTGCGGGTGGTGGAGCCCTCGCGCACCATCAGAAAACAGCCGGCCTCGAGCTTGGCCCGTCCTTCTTCCAGGGTGGTGCTCTCGTGGTCGGAGGCGATACCGGTCGCCAGGTAGCCTTGCAGGGGCCGCCCGGTCAGGGTCGGGGCGTGCCCCTCCGGCGACTTGCGGAAGCGCTCGGCCAGCCGCACCTTCTCCAGCTCGCCGCCCTCGGCGGCCAGGATGGCCGGGAAGCTCATCAGCTCGGCCACCCCCACCACCCGGGGGTGGGCCAGCAGGCGCTCCATCTCGGCCAGGCCCAGCATGGCCCCACTGGTTTCCAAAAGGGTCGAGGGCACCGAGGAGGGCACCGTAACCCAGACCTCCAGGGGCAGCCCCTCGCTGGCCTCCATCAGCCACTCGATGCCCGCCACCCCGGCCACGTTGGCAATCTCGTGGGGGTCGGTGACCACCCCGGTCACGCCGCGGGGCACCACCCCCCGGGCATACTCGGCGGGCGAGACCAGCGAGCTTTCCAGGTGAACGTGCCCATCAATCAGCCCTGGGGCCACCGCGCGGCCCTCCAGGTCAAGCACCTCCTGGGCTTCGGCCCCGGCATACTCCGGGCCCACCGCCGCCACCAGAGGCCCGGCCAGCAGGATGTGGGTGGGCTGGAGCTTTAGGCTAAACACATTGACCAGGCGGGCATTCTTCAAAAGCAGGGTTCCCGGACGGCGGCCCATGGCCGCATCCACCGCATACTGGAGGTCGGATAGGGAGATGCTCATTGGCGCATGGTAAGGGGAAGCCCTCGGCCATCGCAAGCCAGGTACAGCGCCTGAGGCCCCGAACTTCCAATGCTTCAGGAAAAATGGGCCGCGGCCTGCCCCATGGTCAAGAACCGGCTGCCCTTTACAGAAGTGGCCGCCCATCCAGGCAGCCACGGTGCTGTTTCTGTTCAGAGCTTTTTCGAGATTTAGTCTGAGCGTGCTCTACTTCGGCTCGTCG
>NZ_JANWVH010000101.1 GCF_025056915.1 Meiothermus sp.
GATTTTCCGCACTTTTTGGGTATGAATCTACTGGATTTGAGCAAAAAAGGTCTCTCCGATAGACTGACCTAGAAAAGCTTTCAGCACTTACAGCGAGATACCGCTTGAACAAAAACAAGTTGGCACAGCGCTCAAACCGCAAAAGTTTCGGGCGGAAGGGCATAGCCCAGAGCTTCCAGCAGGGCGGCCAGGTGGAATTTCTGAAACTCCTCGGGAGGGACATATTCGCCAATCAGGCGCAGGGCTTCCGAGGGCAGGGGTTTGAAGGCAATTACGCGGTGGTAGGGCTGGAGAAGGGCAAGCGGCAGGCTACCCCCGGCGTACAAAATGACATCGGCCTGGCGGGCGACCACCGTGGCCTGGGCTTCAGCCGCAGCCACCACCCCCCGTTGAGGAAGGGGTAGAAGTTCCAGAAAGCCTTCTCCCTCGGGAAAACTTCGGCTCAGAACCGAAACCTTGGTCAGACCGCGCAGGCCCTGGGCCATTTCGGGTCGGATGGGGCCCAGCCAGAGCGCCTTGTCTCCGAAGGCGTAGCGGCGGATCAGGTTGGCCAGCGCGATGGGCTCGAGGTAATACCCCCTGGCGCCGCCGACCTCAGGTAGCACCAGATCGACCCGGCGGGCCTGAAGCGCCTCGGGCTCGAGGTTGTGTACCACATCCAGCGCCAAGGCCTGTAGACCGGGGTCTTCCAGCACGGCGCCCCGCAAACCAAGCGGTTGCAGACCCATTAGTGCGGCCTCGAGGCCCATAGCAGGCTGACAAGCATACACAAACAGCGGCAAGTTGTGGTGCAGCGAAGCGGTCAGGAGGGGCTGATACCAGCGGCTCTGACCCTGGTGCAACACGGCCAGGGGGCGGGTCGCAGCGTAGTCGCGGGCGTGCATCAGTCCTAATCTACTACGCCCGGACGCAAGCGGGCGAACCTCGCTGTTGGCTGCAAGCCGACAGCCCGCCACCAGGCTCAAAACCCTTCTACCACAAAGCCCACCGTGAAGCGCTGGAAACTTTCCGAGCCAATAACCTGGCTGACCTCGAGGTAGGGCCGGTAGCCCCGGTCGGGGAACTGGATTCCCACCGAGAAAATGGCATAGAACCGCTCCCCAAAGCGCAGTCGCAGCTCATTCTGCGCGGTATAGCCGGTGATGCCCACCGCCAGGCCCCCGGCCAGATAAGGCCGCACCAGCAAGAAAAGCGGCAGGGGATAAACCACCTCGCCGCTCAGGTAGAGACCCGCCGGAGAACCTATCACCAGTTGGGAGCGGAAATCAACCGGAAATCCATCCAGATAAAGCCCCAGGTGCCCCATGAAATTTCCGTTTGGCCCGTTGCGCACCGAAAAGCCAACGTCGACCCCACTAGCAAAGGCCATGCCCACCAACAGCACCCAGGCCGCCCCGAAACGTCCGATGAGTCGTTTCATAGTTTCACCCTACCCGGCAAACGCTGGTTTGGGCAAAGGAAAACTAAAGAGCGACTTAGGCCGGCTTCATCCATCGAGCCGTTCCAGTCCGGCAAATTTCACCGCCAGCTTCTTAAGGCCCAGGCCGGGAAACATCACCGTGACCTCGCCGCCCATCGCGGCCACCACGGTACCACTCCCAAATTTGGGGTGCCGAACCTTTTCGCCCCCTTTGAACTCGGAGAGCTGGGTTTTGGGCCTGGGTTCGGGGCGGCTGTAGGGCAGCACCGGCACGGCGCTATCGCCAAAGGCCCCCACCTCCTTGAGCAAGTCCGGCGGAATCTCCTCCAGAAAACGGCTGGGGCGGCTGAACTCGCGCTTTCCGTAGGTTTCACGCTCTTCGGCGTAGGACAGATAAAGCCGATCCTGGGCGCGGGTAATCCCGACGTAAAAGAGGCGGCGTTCCTCTTCCAGGTCTTCCAGGCGGTTCAGGCTGTTGCGGTGGGGCAGCAGGTTTTCTTCCAGGCCCACCAGGAAGACTGTGGGAAACTCCAGGCCCTTGGCGTTGTGCAGGGTCATGAGCGTGACGGCTTCCTCCGGGGCCTGCTGGGGTTCCTCGGCTTTGGCGGTCAGGGCCACCGAGTCCAGGAAATCGGAGAGGCTGCCGCCCTCTTCTTCTTCCCAGTCGCGGGCCGCCCGCAACAGTTCCTCCACGTTCTGCAAGCGGTCTTCGCCGTCCTGCTCTTCTTTGAGCGCCTCGAGGAAGCCGGTTTGCTCCAGCACCCGCTCAAAGAAGGCCACCGGGCCGGTCTCGAAAGCCGCTTCCATCAGTTCGTCCAGGAGCTGCACAAAAGCCTGCACCTGCTGGGGCCGGTTGATGACCTGCTCGGCGGCGCGGAAGGCTTCGTAGACCGTGGTGCCAGTTTTCTGGGCGTGCTCGAGCAGCCGCGCCACCGTGGTCGGGCCGATGCCCCGCGGCGGGGTGTTCACGATGCGGCGCAGGTTGATGGAATCAGCGGGGTTGATGGCGACCCGCCCGTAGGCCAGCAGATCCTTGATTTCCCGGCGCTCAAAAAAGCCCACCGCCCCAATGAGCCGCACCGGCACCTGGGCCCGGCGCAGGTGTTCCTCCAGCAGGCGCGACTGGGCGTTGGTGCGGTAGAGCACCGCTATACCCTGGTAGCCGCCCAGCCGGGCGATTTCGCGGGCCACAAAAGCCGCCTCCTCGCGGGCGTTGGGGGCGCGGTAGAGCCGCACCGGCTCTCCACCGGCTTTGGTCGGGCGCAGGACTTTTTCCAGCCGCAAAGCGTTTTTTTCAATCACAGCGTTGGCCACCTGGAGGATGGCCTGGCTCGAGCGGTAGTTTTCCTCGAGGCGAATCACCTTTGCGCCGGGGTAGTCCTTGCTGAAGTCGAGGATGTTGTGGATGTCGGCATTGCGGAAGCCGTAGATGCTCTGGTCGGGGTCGCCCACCACCATCAGGTTGGGCTTCTCGCCAGCCAGCAGGCGGGTCAGCTTGTACTGCACGGGGTTGGTGTCCTGGTACTCGTCCACGTGGATGAACCGGGCCCGCTGGCGAACCTTGTGGAGCACCGCCGGATGCTGTTCAAATAGCTCGATGGTAAGGAGCAATAGGTCGTTGAAATCCACCGCACCCTGCATCCGCAGCCCGCTCTGGTACTTGCGAAAAACCTCGGCGGCCACTTCCTTGGGCACCCCCCCGATAAAGTCGGGGGCTTCACGCAGGAAAGTGGCCAGCCCTTCGCCACGGTTCTTGATGCGGTCTATCATGGCCCGGAAGGGGCCTGGCTTGGCCTCGAGCCCTTGGTCTTTCAGAATCTCCTTTAGAAGCGTGTTCTGGTCGTCGTCGTCGTAGATGACAAACCCCGGCTTGAGGCCCACATGCTCGCCATACGCCCGCAGGATGCGCACCGACGCCGAGTGGAAGGTGGAAACCCACAGGTCTTTGGCCGCAGGCCCCACCATCTTCTCCAACCGCTCCTTCATCTCGCCTGCGGCCTTGTTGGTAAAGGTCACGGCCAGGATTTCAGCGGGATACACCCGCCGTTCGCGCAGCAAATAGGCAATCCGGTGCACCACCGTGCGGGTCTTGCCAGAACCGGCCCCGGCCACCACCAGGGCGGGGCCTTCAAAATGCCGGACGGCCTCCTGTTGGGAGGGATTCAGGGAAGAAAGGAGGTCGGACATAAAGCCCTAGAAGTCTATCACCGCAACCGTGATGGGGGGTGAGCCGGTTGGCCAGGGCCGCAAACACCGAAGGCCATGCGCCCAGACAAGTCAATCTCAGTCTGGACTCGCCCTGTTCCTCCCCGATCTCGTGGGGGAGGCCAGGTGGGGTGGCTGACCCGGCCCTTCACGCACCCAGCAGATGGGGGGTCTTTTCTATACCCTCCTCCACCTGGGGCTCGAGGGCTGTCCTCTTTTGGAATTTGTCGGCGTGTATGGGTATCTTTGCAGCTGTGCAATGCGGGGGCTGTGCCGGTCTGGATGCTCCGAAGGGCGACCGAACCCGGTCAATCAAGTGGTTTGGAGCCAGCGAAGCATCCCGCCCTTTGCCTTCGCCGGCCCTGCACCGCACCGGATTCCCTGGCGGTCAGGCCACTGCCCTAAAGGCTTCCTGGACAGTTATCACAGCCGTTCTAGATACGAGCTTGAAAGATGGCCTATTCCCCCTGTGCCCTCTCCCCTGGCCCCTGTATAGTGTTGCAGGTATGGCAGACGAAATTGCCAGCAATCAATCCCGGTTGGGCATCCAGTTTGGCACCGACGGCTGGCGGGCCATCATTGGCGACCAATTCACCTTTGCCAACGTGGGCCGGGTGGCCCAGGCCTACGCCGAATATTTGCGGGAGCAGCAGGGCAAGAAAGTGGTGGTCGGCTACGACACCCGCTTCATGGCGGGCCGGTTTGCCCGCACAGCCGCCGAGGTGCTCGCCGCCAACGGGCTGGAAGTGCACCTATCGAAATCCTATCTGCCCACCCCGGCGCTGTCCTTTGCGGTTAAGCACCTAGAGGCCGATGGGGGGGTGATGATCACCGCAAGCCACAACCCTGCCGAGTACCTGGGCTTCAAGATTAAAGGCCCCTACGCCGGGTCTGCTACACCGGCCCTGGTCGCCGAGGTGGAAAAGCGCCTGGGCAGCGAGCCTAAAACCTCGGGCGGAACGCTGCACAGCTTCGACGTTCGCAAAGCCTACTACGACTTTCTGGCCAGCCAGCTGGACATGGAAACCCTGCGGGCCTATCAGGGCGTGATGTACCACGATAGCCTGGGGGGAGCCGGTGCGGGCTGGCTGGCGGGCTTCGTCAAACACGCCGGGCTGAAGCTCGAGCTGCGTGAACTGCACGCCGTGCCCGACCCCCTGTTTTATGGGGTGCATCCCGAGCCCATCCCCCAGAACCAGTTCACCATCATGACCGTGCTCAAAGCCGAGCAAGACCCCACCTTTGCCGTCGTCAACGACGGCGACGCCGACCGCGTGGGGGCCGTGCTGGCCGGAGGCCGCCACTTCAACAGCCATCAGATTTTTGCTGTCTTGCTCAAACACCTTCACCACAAAGGCTGCACCGGACGGGTGGTCAAGACCTTTTCGACCTCTGTGGTGGTGGACAAACTCGCGCGTAAGCTGGGGCTGGAGCTGGTGGTCACCCCCATCGGATTCAAGTACATCACCGATGAGATGCTCAAGGGTGGGGTCTTGATTGGGGGGGAAGAGTCCGGCGGTATCGGCGTGGCCGGGCACATCCCCGAGCGCGACGGCCTGCTCAACGCCTTGCTGCTGCTGGAGTCGGTGGCCCGGACGGGCAAAAGCCTGGGCCAGCAATTTGCCGAAATCGAGGCCGAGGTGGGCTTCAAACACGCCTACAACCGGATAGATTTGAGACTGCCCAGCATGGAGCACATCCAGGCTGCGATGGCCCGGGTGCAAACCCCACAAAGCCTGGCCGGCCATCAGGTGAGTGGAACCGAGCAACTGGACGGCATCAAATGGCTTTTCGGTGAGAGCGGCTGGCTGCTCTTCAGGCCCTCCGGCACCGAGCCGGTGCTGCGCATCTACTGCGAGGCCCCGGACGACCCAACGGTCAACGCGATTCTGGCTGAGGCCCGCAAACTGGTGGGCGCCTGAGTGCGCCAGTCCCAGGTCAACCAGCGCAAAGGGCCATCGTTTGCACTCAAAAAACAGCTCTGGTCGCACTCATTTTTTGTTTGGCGGAATGCTGGCCATAGCGCCAGCCGAGCGGCCTGGATTTTCTCAGACGATTGTGGGTTAATCTGACTACGGAACAAGGACGAGGCTATGATTCGGCTGGTACTGCTGCTTGGTTTTCTGGCATCGTGGGGGCTTAGTCAAAGTGCACGGGTGGTTGAGCAGCGCATTGGCGCCCAGGGCGGGGCGCTTCAGCTGCCCGGCATCCAGGTGGTGGTGCCTTCGGGTGCGCTGGTGTCTTCGGTTCGGTTCCGCCTCGAGCGCCTCCAGGCGGTGCCGACCTCGCCCCCACAGGACGAGGTGTTTTTCATTCAAACCTTACCTGAGCGCGAGGTGGTGGGAATTTACCGGCTATCCTCGAGCGCAACCAACTTTCTGAAGCCCCTGACCATAGAGCTGCGGGTCAACCCTCCCCACCAGACCGGCAACCGAATCTTTCGCAGCGCCGTGTATCTGTGGGATGGCGAGAGCTACGTGAGCACCCAGGTGCCCAGCACCCGCGAGACCGCGACCATCAACCGCCTTTCGCTGGGTTTGAATGCAGGCGCAGGCGGATACCCTGCCGGCCTGGTGCTGGCCGTGTTGCGGGCGCCTGAAGAGAACCTGCGGCGGGAGTGCCAGGCCAGGGGAGGCCGCTGGAGCGGCTCGAGCTGTGAGCGCCGCTAGCCCACCCCATCGGGGCCGGCGGAAGCTGGCTTGCACTTCGACCCTGACGCAGGGCTAAGCTAAGGCATGTCGCCCCTGATAGCCCTGGGTTTGAGCCTGTACCTGCTGAATCTTCTGGTTGGGCTGGCTGCTCAATTTCGCCTGGGACATTTTGGCATCTGGCACCACAGGCTTTATCTGGTGGTTTTTGTCAGTGCTGTGCTGGCGGTGGTTTTTAGCAGAGAATGGTGGCTTTTGCTCACGGTGGGTTGCCTGGCCCTTTTTCCCAAAGCCCGGCCCCGCACCTGGCTCCACCCCACACTGGGCGTGATAGGGTTGATAGGATACTTACTGGCACTGGGGGGTTAATGTGGAGTTTCTGGAGGTTATACGCAAACGCAGAACCACCAACGGCCCCTTTTTGGATAAGCCGGTGTCCAGGGAACATCAGCACCTGCTCATGGAGGCGGCCAGCCGAGCCCCGAGCCACTTCAACTCCCAGCCGTGGCGCTTCATTCTGATAGAAGACAGGGCCAAGCGGGAAAAAATCGCCGAGATTGGCGGACGAACCATGCAGCAGCTCATCGCCGATGGCCAGTTTTTCGAGCGCTACCGCCCTTACTTCCGCTTCAGCGAGAAGGAGCTCGAGGAGCGGGGCGACGGCATCCTGATTGATCAGCTGCCCGGCCCGCTGCGCCCTTTCACTAAGCACATCATGAGCCCCTCGGCGCTGGGGCTTCTGCGAACCTTGCGGGTTCCCCAGACCCTGGGCGAGGACAACCGCAAGCTGGTAGCCGGCTCCCCGCTGCTGCTGGCCGCGCTGCTCGACAAAGCGGAATACCGCCCCGGCGAACTCTCGGGCTTTTACAGTGTGCTGGGGCTGGGCATGGCCATCGAGAACATCTGGCTGACCACAGTTGAGCTGGGCATGGGCATTCAGTTTGTCTCCACACCGATGGAAATCCCCGAGGCCTGGGCCGAGCTCAAGCGACTGCTGGAGGTGCCCGAGCATCTGGAACTTATGGCCATTTATCGGCTGGGCTACGTGCCCCCCGAAAAGCCCCGTCCCCGCATTGACTGGAGGTCCGACCACCGCAAGCGACTTTCTCAGTACGTTTTCCGCGATTCGTGCGCGACCCCGGAGAGCGACCCCTGAGGCCTGGTGATGAACCCCTGCATTCGAGGTGTTGGCCTTGCCCACCCCCCGCACAAGGTGGGGCAGCCCGAGGTGCGTGACCTGGTCCGCACCCTGTTTGACGGCCTGCAAGGGCTGGATAGGCTGATTACGGTCTTCGAGAATACTGGCATTACCTCGCGCCATCTTTCAGCGCCCCTGGAATGGTTCAGTCGGCCCCATGGCTTTGCCGAGAAAAACCGCCGGTGGTTCGAGACGGCCCTGGAGCTATGTGAAAAAGCCAGCCTCGAGGCCCTGGCGCAAGCGGGCCTGCGACCCGAGCAGGTGGGGGCTATTGTGCTGGTCACCACCACCGGCATCGCCACCCCCAGCCTCGAGGCCCATCTGGTCGAGCGCCTGGGCCTTCCCCTCAGCGCGGTTCGCCTGCCCATCTGGGGGCTGGGCTGCGCCGGGGGCGCGGCGGGGCTGGCCCGGGCCGCCGAGCTGGCCCGGCTCCATGAGCACGTGCTGCTGGTGGCGGTGGAGCTGTGCAGCCTGACCTTTGTGCGGGGCGATTTGAGCAAGAGCAATCTGGTGGCCACCAGCCTCTTTGCCGATGGCGCAGCCGCAGCGGTGCTGGGGACGCCCCAGGCTTCCGAGGGCCCTGCGGTGCTGGGCAGCTTCAGCCGCCTTTTGCCCAACAGCTACGAGGTGATGGGCTGGGACGTGGTGGACGAAGGTTTGCAGGTTCGCTTTGCCCAGAGCATCCCAGCTTTGGTGGAGGGCCGGCTGGGCCACCTGATCCAGGATGGGCTGGCGAGCTTCGGGCTAACGGCCCAGGACCTGCACACCTGGACCCTTCACCCCGGAGGGGCCAAGGTGCTGGCAGCCTACCAGCACGGGCTGGGGGTGGACGAGGGGAGCCTCGAGGCTGCCCGCTGCGTGCTCAAAAACTTTGGCAATATGTCGAGCCCCACGGTGCTTTTTGTGCTGGCCCGGCAGATGTACCAGCTCGAGCGGCCCCCCTCCGGCAGCCTGGGGCTTTTGCTGGCACTGGGGCCGGGCTTCGCCGCGGAGGGGGTGGTTTTGCGGTGGTAGCGCTCTGGCTGGCGCTGGCGGTGGTCGTAGTCCAGCGTTTGCTGGAGCTGCGCCTGGCCCAGGCCAACCTGCGCTGGGCGCTGGCCCAGGGGGGGCGGGAGTACGGAAAAGAGCACTACCCGCTTTTTTTTCTGCTGCACGGGGGCTGGATGCTGGGCTGGTTGCTGGAGGGGCTGGCTCGAGGCCAGCTCTCCCCCATCTGGGGCGTCTGGCTGGGGGTGTTCCTCTTGGCCCAGGCCCTGCGCTACTGGGCCATTCGCAGCCTGGGCCACTACTGGAACACCCGCATCGTGGTGATTCCGGGGGCCAGGCCCATCAGAAGCGGGCCCTACCGCTTCTTCCCCCACCCCAACTACCTGGCGGTGGCGCTGGAGCTATTCTCGCTGCCGCTTATCTTTGGCGCCTGGATAACCGCTCTGGTCGCTTCTCTGCTGAACGCGCTCTTGCTCCTCTTGATTCGCATTCCCGCCGAGGAAAAGGCCCTGCGCATGGCCGCGCAAGACACCTGACTATCGCGCTCTTCACAGTTAGCCGCCCACGAAAACGAGAAGGGACAAAGAGACGTGCCTCACCTCGGTGAGGCACGCGTGTCTG
>NZ_JANWVH010000102.1 GCF_025056915.1 Meiothermus sp.
GTACACCGAGATGGGCACGTAGTAGATGCTCCCGTCGCTGGCCCGGCGCGCCTCAACCTGGGTGCCTCCGTGGGCGGCCAGTTCGATGTCCACCTGCTCTTTGCTGGGGCTCCCTTGCTTGTAGCCGGGGAACATCAGCTCGGGGTTGGTGTACTCGTGGTTGGCCCAGAGGATGGCCCGGCGGGAGTTGCCCGAGGCGTAGGCCGGCAGGGGCAGCCAGGAGATGTAGTCCACGTTGTAGCCGAAGGCCTGCTCCTGGGAGCGGGCGTCCCAGTCGTTGACGTTGAAGCGCCGGGCCCCCCGCCCGATGGGGTCGCCCCAGCGGATGACGACGTTGGTGGTGTACCCCTCCGAGACAATCAGCTTGTCCTCGGTGGAAAGGCCGATGGGCTTGAACCCCAGGCGGCTGCCTGCCTGAGCATGGGCCGGGCTCGAGAGCCCCGAAAGCAAAAACAGACCGCCCAGGCTGGCCGCCATGAAGCTGCGACGGGTGAGGGCCTCTTCCACCACGCTCCGCACATACGGGTTCTCGCTCTGGTTCAAGATGGGCTGGGCGCAGGCGTCGCCGCATTTCCAGTGGCAGGTGGCTGGCGAGCGCCCGCCGACATGGGCATCCAGATGAAACTCCTTCTCCAGTTGGATCATCTCTGCACTCCTTTGGACCTAGGTTTGAGCGGTGGCGTTTTTGGGAATGATTGCTAATCCCAAATAGAAACTAGGGGCTCAAGGTCAAGGGTTTGTCAGAAGGAAGTCTGCTTTGGACTACATTCCACGAAATGCGATTGACACCTTTATGACGGCCCAAAAGTAATGTGCGCTTGGAGGTGCAGCACATGAAACGCAGAGACATTCTGAAAGCCGGTGTGGTTGCAGGGGTGGCGGGAGCCCTCTCCGCCCAGGCCCAGGGCGCCCAGGCCAACCAGCCGGGCATCCTGACCCGGGCCCGCAATCTGATCTTCTTTGCCTACGACGGGATGGGCTGGGAAGACTATGCCATTGCTCAGTACTACTCGAGGCGGGTGCTGGGCAAGCCGCTGGCCCTCGAGCGCTTTCTCGCCAGCGGTGTGAGCGGCCTGCAAAACACCAACAGCCTGACCAGCTTCGTCACCGAGTCGAGCGCCGCCGGCAACGCCTGGAGCACCGGGGTCAAGACCGTCAACGGCGGGCTGGCCATCCACATTGACGGGCGCAAACTGACCCCCATCTTCGCCCTGGCCAAGCAGCAGGGCAAGGCGGTGGGCCTGGTCTCCACGGCCACCATCACCCATGCCACCCCGGCCAGCTTTGTGGTCTCCAACCCCGACCGCAACGCTGAAGAGGAGATCGCCCAGCAGTACCTGGACTTTGGGGCCGAGGTGTATCTGGGCGGCGGCCAGCGTTTCTTCGACCCGGCGGTGCGCCGCGACAAGAAAGACATGTACGCCGAGTTCGCCGCCAGGGGCTACGCGGTGGCCAAGACCCCCGCCGAGCTGGAAGCGGCCAATGCCTCCAAGCTGTTGGGGGTGTTCAGCAGCAGCCACGTGCCCTACGAGGTAGACCGCCGCTTCCAGAACGTGAATGTGCCCAGTCTGGCGGCCATGACCCGCAAGGCCCTGCCCATTCTGGCCGGCAAACGGGAGGGCTTCGTGCTCCAGATCGAGGCGGCCCGCGTTGACCACGCCAACCACCTCAACGATGCAGCGGCGACCCTGTGGGACATTCTGGCCGCCGACGAGGCCCTGGAAGCGGCCATGAACTTCGTGGATCAGAACCCCGACACCCTGCTGATCATCGGTTCGGATCACGTTTGCGGGGCGCCGGCCCTGTACGGGGCCGGGTCGGTTTATCGGGCCGGCAGCGCGGGCATTGACCTGCTCAGAAACGAGAAAGGCTCGATTGAGTTCATGCTGGCCCGGCTGGGCAACCAGCCCACGGTGGAGAGCGTAACCGAGCTGTACCGCACGGTGAAGGGCATTGCCCTCACACCCGAGCAAGCCCAGGCCGTGGTCGCGGCCATCACCCAGCGGGTTTACCTGCCCGATGCGGTGGTTCGGGGCATCCAGCCCGCCAACACCCTGGCCTGGGTGATGCGCCAGACCGATGCCGCCCAGGTCAACCGGCCCAACATCGGCTGGAACTCGGGCCAGCACACCGCAGGCCCCACCCTGTTTGGGGTGTACGGACGGGGGGTAGGGGCAGCCCGTATTGGCCTGGTGGACAACACCTACAACTTCACCCTAATGACCCGTGCGCTGGGCATCCGCTTCCAGAACCCGGTGATGAGCGAGCAGGAGGCCCTCGAGGTGCTCAGAAGCCGGGCCGAGCTGCCCTGGAACCACCCTGACGACGCCCTGGCCCTGGCCTGAACAAAACTCACGAACAGGCAGGAGGTGTACGCCTCCTGCCTGTGTCCAAAGGAGCCGACCCGATGAACCGGCGTGAGGCCAGCAAGGCCATCCTGGGCAGTGCCCTGGCCCTGGCGGGGGGCCAGGGGCTGAGCCAGCCAGTACCACCGGCGGTGCGCATCGCGGCCCCATCCCGCTTATCGGAAGTCTGGGCCGATGTGGGGTTCCAGTTTGCGGGCCAGCCCGCCCTGCTGGTTCGGGTTCCACCCCCGTCCCAACCCAACCCCAGGGTGTTTATGCTCGCCCAGCAGATGTACTTCACCGCCTACTCGCGCGTCTGCACCTATCTGGGCTGCACGGTGCCCCTGCCCGACCGAGAACAAAACATCGAGTGTGGCTGCCACGGCAGCCGGTTCCGGGCCGATGGTTCCCTGGAGAAAGGCCCGGCAGACAGGCCGCTCCGTGCGATTCGGTTGGAACTGCGCGAAGGAGCGGTCTGGGCGGTAGGTTGGCTGGACAACTGAAGGCAACGCCAGCATTTGCATACCTCCTGGACATGAATCGGGTAAGATAAGCCAGAAAACCCATTCCAGGAGGTATGCATGGCAGGCAAGTTTGTGCTCTCCACCACCGCAGACGGGCAGTATATTTTCAACCTCAAGGCTGGCAATGGCGAAACCATTCTTACCAGCGAACGCTACAAGAGCAAAGACGGAGCCCTGAACGGCATTGAATCGGTGCGAAAGAATGCCCCCCTGGATGAGCGCTATGAGCGCCGCACGGCCAGCAACGGTGCCCCTTACTTTGTCCTCAAGGCGGCCAACCACCAGGAAATTGGAAAGAGCGAGACGTACAGCTCCGAAGCGGCCCTGGAAAACGGCATCGCCTCGGTCAAGCGAAACGCCCCCGAAGCCACCCTCGAGGATCAGACGGTCTCATAGCAAGGGAAAATCGGGCCGGCATTGCAGACTATTTTGCAAGGCCCGGCGCACCTCTTCCACCAGCGCCCGAACTTGGATGCCCTGATAGGTTTCGGGCAGGCCTTCCAGACGCTTCAAGGCCTTGTCAAAGTTGCGCCAGCCGCCGGTCGGGCTGGACTGAGCCTTGTGCAGGGCGGCAGCCAGCAGAATGATGCCCTGCGTGAGCTCGCGGTCAGGCCCGGAAAGTCGCAGCCAGAGAGGCTCCAGAGCTTCGTGAACCTCCCAGAACTGCCCCCGGTTCCATAGGTTCAGGGCTTCTAAATACTCTGGCGTGGCCAGTAAGGGAACCTTCTGCACTATAAAAAGTGTATCGGCTTTCGCTGCGGCCTGCCAAGCGTGCTAAAGTGTAGCGGTAAAAGGGCCTGGGCCTTGCCCAGCGCGAAAGGTAACCCGTTATGGCAAAACCCATCGAAGTGAACGATGCAAACTTTGACTCTACCCTCAAAGAAAATCAGTTTGTGCTGGTGGATTTCTGGGCCGAGTGGTGCGGCCCATGCCGGATGGTGGCCCCGGTGATGGAGGAACTGGCCAAGGACTACGAGGGCAAAGTAAAGGTGGCCAAGCTAGACGTAGATGCCAACCCCCAAACCGCCATGAAGTTCCGGGTCATGAGCATTCCGACCATCATCCTGTTCAAAAACGGCCAGCCGGTGGAGGTTATGGTGGGCGCAGCCCCCAAAAATAGGTTTGTAGCTGTGCTGAACAAGCACCTGCCGGTCAGTGCGTAAAAATTTTTTTGAGACTCCCCCTGGCGGGGTGCGACCACCCTTTGAGCTCGAGGGGGGGCTTTCTGGGCCTAACAAAGCGCGGGTGTCGCATAGTCGCGCTCCTCACCCACATGGCTGCCCCTCCAGGCGGCCATTGTTCCTTCTGGGGCAATGCTTTTTTCGAGTGGCTCATACTACCTGTAGAGCACTTCGGGCGATGGGGAGCCAAACGATGCCAGACCGTTAAGAAGCACGCCAGGAGGGTTTTTCGTTTTACGCCGGAAGACTTAAGCTAGGGGCGATGCAAACCCACCACCTCAACATCAACGACCCGGCTTTTGTGTACGACCCATACCCCACCCTGGCCCACCTGCGCGAGCACCTACCGGTTTTTTACGACGAGGTTTGGAAAAAAATTTTCTTCCTGCGCTACGAAGACATTGCCAACCTGCTGCGCGAGAAGCGGCTGGGGCGCTCGATCACCCACCTCCTTTCCCGCGACGAGCTGGGCTGGCCCCCGCCCAACCCGCTGACCCGCGACTTCGACCACTTTCAAGAAAACCATATGCTCGACAACGAGCCCCCCAAGCACACCCGGCTCAAGGGCCTGATGCTAAAAGCCTTCACCCCGGCCCGGGTGGAGGGGTTGCGGGGCAAAATCCAGGGGATCGTCCATGGTCTGCTGGATCGGGCTGAAGATCGGGGCCAGATGGACTTGCTGCGCGATTACGCCGAGCCCCTGCCGGTCACGGTGATTGCCGAGCTTCTGGGGGTGCCTGAAGAAGACCGACCCCTCCTGCGCCCCTGGTCGGCCAAAATAGTGAAGCTTTATGAGCTGGGCTACACCGACGAGCAGGCCCGGGAGGCCAACCAGGCGGTGGTGGAGTTTTCCGACTACATCCGAAAGCTGGCCGATGAGCGCCGCCAGAAGCCCGGCGACGACCTCATCTCGGCGCTGGTGCAGGTCGAAGAACAGGGCCAAAAGCTCACCCTCGACGAGCTGGTTGCCAACTGCATTCTGCTCCTGAACGCAGGCCACGAGGCCACCGTGAACGGCACCACGGCGGGTTTTCTGGCCTTGGCCCGCCACCCCGAGCAGATGGAGCGAGCCAAGGAAGCCGCAGCCCGAAACCAGCCCGACTTCTTCAAGCTGGCGGTGGAGGAGCTTCTGCGCTACGACACGCCCCTGCCCATGTTCGAGCGCTGGGTGCTGGAAGACTTTGACTACCGAGGCATTCCGCTGCGCCGCGGCCAGGAGGTGGCCTTGATGTACGCCTCCGGAAACCGCGACCCACGCAAGTTCCCCCACCCCGACCGACTCGACCTGACCCGCTCTGAAAACCAGCACCTGACTTTCGGGCTGGGCATCCACTACTGCATCGGGGCGCCGCTGGCCCGCCTCGAGCTGCAAACCTCCTTCCAGACCCTGCTCAAACGCCTTCCCAAGATACATCTGGCAACCGACCGGATCGAGTACACCGGCGGCTTTGTGATTCGGGGCCACAAGGCCATGCCGGTTGCATGGTGATTCGCGCTGCTGTCGGCTTTTGGCCTTAGGCTATATCCCATGAAACCCATTGCCCTGGATGCCATGGGGGGCGACCACGCCCCCAAGGTTACGGTAGAAGGTGCGCTGCTGGCGAAAAGCCAGGGGATTCCGGTGCTTTTGGTCGGCCCCACCGATGTGGTGAAGCAAGAACTGCAAGCGCAGGGGGGCGACCTGCCCGTGGTGGAAGCCCCCGAGTACATCACCATGCAGGATCACGCCACCGACGTGCGCAAGAAGCGCCGAGCTTCCATCAACGTCTGCATGGAGCTGGTCAAGCAGGGGGAGGCCTCGGCGGTGGTGGCCATGGGGCATACCGGGGCCACGCTGGCCTCGGCCCTGTTCAACCTGGGGCGCATCCGGGGGGTGGATCGGCCCACCTTGCTCATTGAGTTCCCCAGCGAGAAAGGGCGCACCTACCTGGCCGATGGCGGCGCCAACGTGGACTGCAAACCTGAGTGGCTGGTGCAGTTTGCGGTGATGGCCACCGCCTACGCCCAGGCCCAGGGGCTGGAACACCCCAGCGTGGGGCTGCTCTCGATTGGCGAGGAGGAGGAAAAGGGCAACGAACTCACCCTGCAAACCTTTCCCCGCCTCAAAGCCACCCTGGGCCCGCGCTTTTACGGCAACGTGGAGGGGCGTGACATCTTCAAAGGCACCACCGACATCGTGGTGACCGATGGCTACACCGGCAATGTGGTGCTCAAGCTGGCCGAGGGCGAGGCCCGAACCCTCTTCAAATGGGTGCGGGAGGCCCTGAGCGGGGGCTCCTGGCTCACCCGGCTGGGGGCCTTGCTGGTGCGTCCGGCCCTGCAAGGGTTGCGGGCCCGGATGGACCCGGCAGAGTATGGGGCGATGCCCCTGCTGGGGGTGGAGGGTGCGGTCTTCATCGGGCACGGTTCAGCCGATGGCCGGGCCGTGCAGAGCGCCCTTCGCAAGGCCCAGGCTGCCGTGGAGGCGGGCCTGGTGGAGCGGGTGCGGGCCGGTATTGCACAACTGGCAGGGTAGCAAAAAAAGGGGGAGTCGAACGCAATGGAGACCTCGAGCCTCTGGCTTCGCATCCTGATTAGCCTCGGCCTTTTGATTCTGGGCTTCTGGGTGGGGCGGGGCGGGATGGGTTTCTGGCTCTGGCTGGCCCGCCTGACCCCGGATGAGCGCGACGACCGCTACTGGCGGTTTCTGGGCTGGCTCTGGTGGGGGATTACGGGGCTGATGATTGCCTCGCTGATACTGCACGTTTGGGCCGTGGTGCTTGAGCCCCTCCACGGCTGGGGGCGAACGCTGTATGTGTGGCTGGGCGAGCGCGGTCTGTCGGTGCTCCTGATTGCGGGGGCGACCTCGCTGGCGCTGCGCCTGGTGCCGCGCCTGCTGCAACGGGTGCCGGTGGGCAGCGGCGAGTTCACCCGGGAACAGGTGCGGGCCCAGACCCTCAAGAGCGTGCTGGAGTCGGTCTTGCAGGTCTTGATTGTGGTGCTGGGGGTGCTCTTTGCCCTGTCCAACCTGGGCCTGAACGTGACCGCCCTGCTGGCCGGAGCCGGGGTGGTGGGGCTCGGTATCTCGCTGGCCGCGCAAAACCTGATCCGCGATGTACTCAACGGGTTCTTCATCCTGCTGGAAGACCAGTACGGGGTGGGGGACGTAATCACGGTAGGCCAGCTCTCCGGCGGGGTGGAGCGCTTCAACCTGCGGATTACCGTGCTGCGCGACCTCGAGGGCCGGGTGCACTTCATCCCCAACTCCACCATCCAGCAGGTCACGGTGATGAGCCGGGACTGGGCCCGGGCCGTGGTGGATGTGGCGGTGGCCTACGAAACGCCGGTAGATAAAGCCCTGGAGGTGGTGCGCTCGGAGGCCGAGGCCTTCTACCACGACCCCGAGTGGCGCGAGAGGTTTACCGACCAGCCGCCCGAGACCCTGGGCATCCAGCAACTGGCCGACTCCGGCATTCTCATCCGGGTGCTGTTCAACACCAAGCCCAAAGAGCAGTGGGCGGTGGGCCGCGAGTTCCGCCGCCGGATTAAGCTGCGCCTGGACGCCGAAGGGATTGCGATTCCCTACCCCACCCGCCGCATCGTCAACAACTGAACGGGCTCGGCTTCAACCCCAGCATAGAATGGGGGGATGAAAACCTGCGATTACCTGATGATTGGTGGGGGCATTGTGGGCCTGACGATTGCCCTCGAGCTCAAAAAGCGCGACCCGAGCGCGAGCATTGTGGTGCTGGAAAAGGAAAAAGAGCTGGCCGCGCACGGCTCGGGGCGGAACTCCGGGGTGCTCCATGCGGGCTTTTACTACACCGCCGACTCGCTCAAGGCTCGCTTTACCCGCGATGGCAACGCCCGCTGGAAGCAGTTTGTGGAGGAACGCGGCCTGAAAATCAACCGCTGTGGCAAACTGGTGGTGGCCAAAAACGAACAGGAAGTCGAGGGGCTGCGCGAACTCAAACGCCGAGGCGATTTGAACGGGGTCGAGACCTACCTGATTGGCCTCGAGGAGGCCAAAAAAATCGAGCCCAGGGTCAAAACCACCGAGCTGGCCCTGTGGTCGCCCAACACCGCCACCGTAGACCCCAAGGAGTGCATGGCCGCGGTGGCGGCGGAGTGCCGGGCCAAGGGCATCGAAATTCGCCTGGATAGCCCTTACCAGGGGCGGCGGGGCCAAGACATCATCACGCCCCAGGAGGTCTACAGCGCGGGCTTCGTGGTCAATGCGGCGGGGCTGCACGCCGACAAGGTGGCCCACGACTTCGGCGTCGGACTGCGCTACCGCATTCTGCCCTTCAAGGGCCTCTACGTGTACGGCTCAGAGCCGGTGGGGGCGCTCAAGACCAACATCTACCCGGTGCCCGACCTGCGCAACACCTTCTTAGGCGTTCACTTCACGGTGACAGTGGACGGCAAGGCCAAAATCGGGCCCACCGCCATCCCGGCCTTCTGGCGCGAGAACTACGAGGGGCTCAAGGGTTTCAACGCCGCCGAAGCCCTCTCCATCCTGCGCGACGAGGCCATCCTGTTCTTCCGCAACGACTTCAACTTCCGGGGGATTGCCCTCGAGGAAATCAAGAAATACTCCCAGGCCTACCTGGTCCAACAGGCCTCGGCCCTGCTGGAAGGGGTCAGGCTGGAAAACTACCGCACCTGGGGCCGCCCCGGCATCCGCGCCCAGCTCTACGACCACCAGGACAAAAAGCTGGTGATGGACTTCCTGCTCGAAGGCAACCCCGAGGGTATGCACGTGCTCAATGCCATCTCCCCGGCCTGGACTGCCTCCATGCCCTTCGCCGAGTACGTGGTGGATCAGATCGAGGCCTTGCACCAGGGCAAAGCGGTGGCAA
>NZ_JANWVH010000103.1 GCF_025056915.1 Meiothermus sp.
GGTAGCGCCCATAGCCTTCCACATCGCACACATCGCCATTGTTGAAGCCAGTGGCCGCTGAGAGCGCGGCCAGCGAGGCCACCGTCCGCACCCGCTTCACGCCCTGAGTCTCGGCTTCGCTCAGGCGCACGTGCAGGTTCTCGCTGCGGTTGAGCACAGCCTGGATGGCGTTTTCCAGCGGCTCTATGGCGATGGGCTCGTTGTTCCCCGATATGGGAAAATTGGGGATGTTGGTCGGGAAAGTGTTTTGAGGGTTAAGAGTTTTGGGCATGGTTCCTCCTACGGATAAAGCACGACAGGCGGCGCGCCCCAGACCTGCCCTGGTGGGTTCCAGGTAAGGCCCGCCGGGTTCCAGTTCAACGGCCCTGATGGCACGTATCGCAGCGTTGCCAATCGGGTATGCGCTGGTTTGACCTGATTAATGATTGCAAGGATGCGGTTTTTCTCCTCTACCGAGCCATCGTAGCTACGGGTGCCAGCGTACAGGTATACGTCGAACTCGCTCCAGCGCGTGTTGTCGTAGTTGCGCACCGGCACTATGGCGCTGTTGTAGCCGAGCTGAGAGAGGGCCAGGCCCAGGCCGTACTCGGTGCCCGCCCATTGCCAAAATTCCCAGGCGCCAATAATGCGCTGCCGGAAGGCGTCCAGGCTCTCGGCAGGATAGCGCACGAAATTGCGCTCAGCCCCAAGCAGGTTCAAACCATCCTCCGGGGCCAGCTCGGCATATCTCGCGCGCAAGGCGGTAGCCACATACTCGAGGTGCTCATCGGCAAGCGCTCCATAGGCCTCGATTTCCGGCCCGACCGGGGCATCTTGAAACCAGGGCGGAGCCCGATCCCGTAACCAATCCTCCAGCAGGCGAATCTCGTATAGCGGAATCACAGAACTCCTTTCGCGGATGCCCCGCATTTCAATGCGGGGAGGAAGCGGAAGCCGGGCAAAGCCCGGTGCAGGGTCGTTAACTTGATTTGCGGTTTGATTTTTGGGATACTACTTTCATGCACAGAGCAGAAACCGTCGTGCTCAAGCTGCGCTCCCCCGGCAGGGCCAAGCGGGCCTGGCTCGACCAGACCGCTGAACTGTTTCGCCAGGGAACGCAGTTGGGGCTCGATGCTGCCCTGAGCGCCAAAACCTCGAACAGGGGGAAAATCCATGCCGCCACCTACGCCTCCATCCGTGCCCTGGGCCTGCCCTCCGACTACTGCCGCATGGCGGTCAACCAGGCCGTACAGCTCGCCAGGAGCCATTTCGGGTTGCGCAAGAGCAAGCAGCAGGCGGGGAAGCCTACGGCGGTGCGCAGCCAAGGCATCGGGCTGGGGACCAACGCCTACCAGGTGGTGGGAACCGCCCTTCGGCTTTCGACCGGGGTGCGGGGTGACTACATCTGGCTCCCCCTTTGCGTCCCGCAACATTGGCGGGACAAGTTGCAGTACGTCAAAGGCGATGCTCGGCTGTTCAAGCGGGGCGAAGACTGGTTCGTGATGCTGCCCCTCAAGATGCCCACCGCCCCCACCGTCCGTGACGGCGACGGTGAACCCACCGTCATCGGGGTGGACCTGGGCATTGTTCGGTTGGCCGCAGCCAAGCATCCCAAAGGCGTGTTCGTAGTCAACGGCAAGCCCATCCGCCATGAGCGCGAACACCGAGCCTCCCTCCGCCGTCGCTACCAGCGCCACCGCCGCACCGACCGGGTGAAGGCCCAGCGAGGCAAGGAGCAGCGCTGGATGACGGACCTCAACCACAAGGTCAGCCGAGGGCTCGTAGACCTTGCGGCCCAGTACCCCAACCCGGTGCTGGCCTTCGAGAAGCTGGACGGGATACGCGACAGGGTACGGGGCAGCAAGCGTTTCAACCGCATGGTGGCGAGTTGGGCCTTCCGGCAACTGGCCGACTTCGTGCTGTACAAGGCCGAGCGGGCAGGGGTGCGGGTTATCTTCGTTGACCCCCGCAAGACCTCCCGGACCTGCCCCCGTTGTGGGCATGCCACCCGAGCCAACCGAACCACGCAGGCCGACTTCCGATGTGTCGGCTGCGGCTACCGGGGCAACGCCGACGTGGTAGCTAGCCTCAACATCGCTGCCGCTGCACTTGATGTGTTGCGGCATGGGCCGCCTGACACGGCCCGTCTGGGGCAACCCGGACAGGCTGCTCCCGCTGGGGAGCGGCTGGATGGAGTAAAGGTGTGGGCTTCGGCTCATGCAGACTCCAACCTTGAAAGTTCCGCGTAGGAACCCCCGTTCTTCAGAACGGGGAGGATGTCAGGGCTACACCTCAATCCAGGTCAGGTTTGCGTTGAATTGCGCGGCCTGCGCGCTGCTCAGGGTGACATCGGTTGCAGGAGCCGACAACGCCACATCAATCACATTGGGCACGAACAGCGCTTCGATGATGGCCGATCTGTAGATTATCCCGCCAATCGGCACACCCGCTTGCAGAGCCGCCAGGGCTGCCGCGGCCTGCCCCTGCGCCTGGCTCAGGAATCCCGTGCGTACCCGGATGGTGGCGGTAATAGTGACGTTGACGGCCGTGGCTGCATATACCTGCACATCCGCCGTGAGCGGCTTTTTCTGCTGGATGATGTTGTTGGCCGCCGCTACCGCCCCGCTGCCCAGGCCCCCCTCACCCCACACGACCACATCGACTGTTCCCTGGCCGCGCGGATTCTGATCCAAAACGCGCACCTTAGTGATGCTGGGGTCAGCCGAGAGCGCCCAGGAGCGGTAAGCGGCGGCGGTGCCGCCATAGCCCAGCTCTGCCCAGCGCAGGCGGCAGCGCTCGCGTAGCTGCGCGTCGGTTTCCTGATCAATCGCAGCCTCGATTACCTGGTCGTTAACGATGGTTACGCCGGGCAGCGGGGTAAACAGGGTTGTGCCGCTACCCAGCGCGAGCCGATAGGCCGTGCCGGGGCTCTCGGCCCTGAACTCCAGCGACAGCGTGCCGCCCGGATTGAGCACACCGCCGGCCACATTGTTAAATCGCAGATTACCCACCCCGGCCCAAAGTTGGTTGGGCTGGATGGTATAGGGGCCAAACCCGCTGCTGCAGGTCAGGGTAAAGCGCTGCCGCTCAAAGGTGGCCTCTTTGCGCAGGAGGCCATAAACGTTGTAGGCATACAGATCCAGGAATGGGCCGGTGGCGCTTTCCAGGTATCCGCCCTGGGTAATGGCCAGGCGCACCGCCTCCAGCTCGGCGATGGCCTCGGCGTACAGCTCGATCAGTGTGCGCTGCTCGGAGCCGGCTATCCAGTCGTTGGGGGCGTAGCCCTTGCTCTGCAAAATACTGATGAGCCGGGCCAGCACCTGGCTTTGCGATCGGGGCTGGAGTAATTGCTCAAGTAGCACGCAGCACCTCCACCGATACGCCGCTGACGGCCAAAACCAGCGCAAACGGGCCCTGGGCCGTCAGGCCGCGAATGCTGACGCGAACTCGATTCAAATCCATCTGCTCGGCCTCCACTTCCACCTCGGCCACCCGCGGGTCCTGCTCCACCGCGGCCTGCACGAAGGTTTCCAGCTCGTACTGGGTCTGGGCATTCCAGGGCGCCTGCACCATCTCGCGCAGGTCAAAGCCGTAGGCCGGGTCGTAAAAGAGCCCCCCGCGTGGGGTCTGTAGCCGCCGCACTAAAGCCCCCAGCAGGTTTTCCAGGCCGCTCTTGCGGCGGCGCTCGATCAGGCTGTAGTCGGTTCCGAGGTCCACCATAGTTATCCCGAAAATGTTTTGCCGGAGCCGCTGATGATCTCTCCGGTGAGGGTAGCCGAGCCTGCGGCCACGCCGGTGATGCGAATCTGGTCGCCCACCCGGGCCACCGCGGGGCCCCCGCCGGCGAGATTGACCACATCTCCATTTACATTGACCTCCGGCGCCACCAGGTTCACCTTTACGGTGGCGTGAATTATCAGCTCCCGCAGGCTGCCCGCGTCGAACAACAACGCCACCGGGCGGGCCGGATCGCCATTTTCGAAGCCCAGCAGCACCCGCGTGCCCACCTGCACCCGCACCTCCACCCCGGGCAGCATGGTGCGCAGGGGCACCCGCGTGAGCAGGGGCAGATCGGGCTTGTCCGGCTGCAGATCGAGCCGCATATCGCCGTGGTCGCGCAGAATCTGGCAGGGGTAGAGGGCCAGGGTGTCCAGGCGGCCATCCCAGATTAGCTGCTGCAGGCGGCGCTTCAGTCGCTCACCGGGCACAAAACACCTCCGTGCGATACTGGCCGATGTGGTGCACCACGCGCTCGACGTTGCCGAACACCACGTCGGCCCCAGCCGCCCGGCCCTCGAGGCGCACGCCGGGCTGCAGGCCGGGCTCCAAAGAGAACCAGAAATGCCCCCGTGCAAAGTCGAACTCGATAGAGGCTAGCCGCTTTGGGTAAGAGGGCCAGGCCTCACGCCCCACCCAGACCCGGCCATCCGGCTGCACCCGCCAGCTGCGCTCCGGCAGCAACAGCAGCACCCGGCGCAACTCCTGCCAGGCGGGATACCCCAGGCGGGTGTAGCGCAGGAAAACCTCGGGGCCGTCGATCTCCCCTGCGGCCTCGCCTGCCTCGGTCAGCAGGTCGCGGATGATGAGGTAGGCCGGTACCCCTTCGTAATACTTTGGGCGCAGCGCCCGATCCAGCCGGCCCGCCCCGCCCACCAGGGATAGGCTCCAGAAGCCCCCTTGCCGGCCCGCAGCCACGCAGGTAGCCGCCAGGCGCTCGCCGGATTCAAACTCCATCTGCAGCGGCTCACCCAGCGGCACCGGCTCGGTGGCCCGCAGCGCGGCAACCCACCGGCCCGTGCGGGGCAGGCTGATCTGCCCATCCGAGATTTTGCTGGACTTGATCGAGAGCAGCGCCATTATCTACCTACCATCCGATTCGCCACAGCAGAACCATCCGCGACCCCTCGCGCCACAGACGATAGCCCCACCATGCTGGGCCTGTTTTCGCCTGCCTTCTGCGCGCTGGGTTTGCCTCCGCCAGCGCCGCCGCTGCCGCTGCCGGCCAGGCTGCCCGGCGCGGGGCCGTCGAGCTTCTCCACTGTGCCACTCCGGCGCTCCTTGGACTGCCACTCCCTCAGCTTGAAGCGCAGAATAAATCCACTTTCCCGGCTGAAGTCCGGGCTTTCCACCTCGACGAGGTAGACATAGCGCACCCCGTGGAGCTGCAGGTTGGGGTGGGCCGCCTGTAGAACCACCGGCTTCTTGTCGCGCCGGTTGCGGTACAGGTTGAGCACCGCTAAAAGCCGCTCGAACTCGGCCTTGGAATCGGCCACCGCCTCCACCTCCACCTCGGCGTCGCGGTAGCGCAGAAAGGTGCGCTCGGCCCCGTTTTCGCCTGCGATGGGGGCGGAATCCTCCTCCAGGCCGCCCCCCCGCACGTTCACGGTGACGTTGGGGATGGCCACCCGGCCCTGCGGGCCCAGCAGGGTCAGGGTCTCCCACACCTCCGGCGCTTCCCAGGGGCTAGGGATTTTAGCCATCCACACCCTCCTCCAGCGCCAGCTCCTCCAGCGCCAGCAGCACCGCCTCTTTGATGGCCGGCTGCAACTCCTGCACCACCTGGCGCGGCTGGCCGCTGCCGATCTGAATCTGCTCGATGTTGATGCTGACCGTGATTGAGCGCTCAGTTCTGGGGCGGGCCTGAGCCGGTGGGGGTGTGAGGCCCGGTTGTGGCAGCTCCACCCGGGGTTGGAGCGACTGCTCCATTCCGGCGACCGCATCCGCCACCTGCGGCATCCCGGCCTCGATGCCCTGGGCCAGGCCCAGCGAGAGCATCAGGCCGTAGCCCGCAAAGACCCGCGAGGGGCTTCTGATCTGAAATAGGCTGCGGAACCAGTTCTTGATGGCCTCGCCGCCCTGGGCGATGCGCTCGGCCACCCCCGAGAGCCCGGCGGAGAGGCCCTGGGCCAGGCCGCCCATGATGTTGCGGCCCCACGCCACGGCCTGCTGGCCCAACAGGGCAAGCGGGGCTGTGATCACCTGCACCACCCCCTGCATGATCTGCTCCACCCCCGCCCGGGCCCGCTCGAAATTACCCGTAAACAGGCCCACCAGCACCTCGAGCAGCCCCCGCACCAGGTTCACTAGGCCGGTGAGGGCGCTGACGATGCTGGCCCCAATGCGGGCGAAGACGTTGATGGTGAGGGTCATAATGAACCCCAGCACGAAGCCAAAGGCATAGCCCAGCGCATCCAGCGCCCCATAGGCCCGCCCTAGAGCGGCTGCGATCACCTCGCCCACCGGGCCGAACTGCAGGGCCAGCCCGGCGATGGCCTGGCGAAAACCATTCCACGCCGCCACTAAGGGCACCAGGGCCAGCCGCACCTGATCGCGGAACTGCTGCACGTGCTGCCAGGCCCAGACAAACGCCGCGCCCAGCGCCAGCAGCCCGGCCAGCAAAGCCCCCACCGGATTGGCCAGCATCGCCGCTGTGAGGGCCCGGAAGGCCCCGGCCAGCCCCAGCACCGCCGCACGGGCCGCCGGAATGGGGCCGCCCAGGGCCCGCAGGCGCAGGATGGCCCGATCCAGCGCCCCGGCCAGGTCAAACGCCCTCAAAGCCAGGGCGCTCATGCCCTCCCGCAGCAGCAGCAGGCCCATCCGAGCCTGGCCCGCCACCATACCTACCCCGGCCAGGGCGGCGATGCCCCCACCAGCGGCCAGCACCACCCCACCCAGCCCCGCCGTGAGGCCCCCCAGCGCGCTGCTTAGCCCCGGCATGGCGTTGATGGCGCTCATCACCTGATCCAGGAAGCCCCGCACGGCCCCCACCACCCGCTGCACGGGGGGCAGGAAAACCTGACCCAGGGTGATGGCGATGGCCTGGAGGTCGTTGCGCAAAAGCTGGAGCTGGTTGGCGGTGGTGGCCGAGCGGCTGGCGAACTCCTGCCCTACGCTGCCCGCGTAGGCCTGGCTGTCCCCCACCAGCTTGTAACCCTGCTCCACCAGCGGCAGCGCCTTGGCCAGCCGGGCGATATCGTCGGCGTATTCCTGGCCGAAGATCAGGCTCAAGACCTTGAGCGGGTCTTTGGAGTTGTTGACGGTGCGCAGGAAGTCCAGGATGGCCCCCTGGGCGTTCTTGCGGATGGCCGCCTCCATGCCCTCGGCGCTGTAGCCGATGGCCTCGAGGCCCGTCTTGAGCTGCTTGCTCCCGGTGGTGGCGTTGGCCAGCTTGTTGATGAGGGCCTGCAAGCCGGTGGCCACCACCTCGGGCTGGGTGCCGGTGGCCAGCATCGCCGCCCCCAGCGCGGCCATCTGCTGGGCGGTGAGGCCCACCAGCTGCCCGGTGCCGCCGATGCGCCGCAGCACCTCCAGAATCTGCGGGGCGGTGGTGGCCATGTTGTTGGAGAGGTGGTTGACCGCGTCGGAGAGCTGCACCACCTGCGGCTGGGTCATGCCGAAAATGTTTCTCAGCTTGGCCAGGGTGTCCCCGGCCTCCTGGGCGGAGATATCGAAGGCCACCGCCACCTTGGCGGCATCCTCGGTAAAGCCGGCCAGCTCCTCCAGGGCAATTCCCGCCTGGCCGGCAGCAGCCGCGATCTGGGTCAGCTCGGCGGCGGAGCGGGGAATCTGGCGCGACAGGGCGATGAGCTGCTTCTGCAGCACCTCGGGGCCCAGCGCAGGGGTGAACTCCACCACCTTTTTCACATCGGCGAAGGCCGACTCGAACTCGATAGCGGCCCGGGTCGCCAGGCCGATCGGGGCGGCGACGGCCAGCGCAGCGGCGGCCAGCGAGGCCCCCATCTGGATGCGGTCGATGGCCGAGCTGGTCTGGACGGCGGCCCGCTCGAGGCCCCCCAGCGTGCGCACGATGTTGTTGGCCGGGCCGGAGATGCGATCGGCCAGGTCCACCAACACCTGCAGGCGCATGAGCTGGTTCAACTAACCCTCCGGTTTATCGGATTTCGAGCTTTCTTCCAGGGTGCGGAGGCGCTCGAGGGCGGCCTCGAGGCTGGCCTGCAGATAGGCCGCGTTGAGTTCGGCCTGGGCCAGCTTCTGGGCCAGGAGCTGTAAAGCGCGCTCCATACTGGGCTCGGGCATCAGGGCCTCCAGTTCTGCGGGATGCGGGCCACGGTGGTCACGGTGTCCCACTGGCCCAGGGGCGTGAGCCGCAATGCGGATTTCCGCGCAAACCACCTGCCTCTATCGGCACGGGTATTCTCCGCCACGCACGGTTGGCCCTCGATCTCCCCCACGTAGATGCCGATGTGCCCCTCGCGGTCGGGGGCGGTGCGGGCGCTGGTGGGAGGCTCGTCAAAGTAGCGGCTGCTGAAAAGCAAATCGCCCGGCTGCAGCAGGCGCAGCAAGGTGGTGCGCTGGGTGGGGTTGGCCGGGTCGTAGTCGGTGGTGCTCACCGCCCAGCCCATCCGCTGCACACCTAGCTCCACATCGTGCGCCCAGCGGGATTTATCCGGATCGGCTTTGGTGTCGTCCAGGATGCGGCTGTAAAGCCGCCAGCGGTTGGTGTCCAGCGCGCGCGCCACCGCCTCGAAGGCGAAGGCCACGCACCAGCCAGCGGCGGTGGGGAAGCCCGGCAACTCGCGGCGCACGGCCTGGACAGCAGTTTCGGCAATCTTGCTCATGGCGGTCTCCAAAAGAAAAAGCCAGTCCCGAAGGACTGGCTAGGTTGAGTCTAGTTTAGCAGTTCATGG
>NZ_JANWVH010000104.1 GCF_025056915.1 Meiothermus sp.
GAGCCCGCCAAAGACGAAAGCCCGGACAAGCCCAAAACCAGGAAAAAACGCCGCAAGCGGCGCTAGAGCTACCGGGGCTGGGCCGCGACCAGCACCCAGTAATCGCCCGCCTTGACCATGCCCATCTCGCGCAGGTTCGGGGCCATCAGGGTATCGCAGTGCCCCTGGGTGCTGGAAAGCCAGGCGCTGACAGCATCGATTGCAGTGCTGGAGTTGTGGGCCAGGTTCTCCCGGATTTCTACAAAGCGGTAGCCGTTCTGCTGGCTGCGGCGGGCCACGGCAAACTCCGGGCTCGAGCCTTCCTGGTGGCTGAACTCACCGGTCTGCTGGATGTAGACCGCCCGCTGGCGGGCGACCTCGCCTAGAAGGCCGTTCCACCTCAAGGCTGGGGCGGCGCTGTAGGGGCGTGTGTTGCCATCCCAGGTACAGCTACGGCTGGTGGCCCGGGCCTGGTTCACGGCGTCGAGCGCAGTCTGGAAGTCGTGGGGGGTGTATTCAACCCCGGGGCTTCCGGTACAGGCGGCTAGGCCCAACAGCGTCCATACGAAACCGCGCATGTTCGTATTCTTCAACTGCCTGTGCCGCCGGGTGGTGCAAACCTCACCGCAGAGCGTTACATGAAGGGGAAGGGTATGCTATGCCCTGATGCGCTTGATTGGCCTGACAGGTAGCATTGGCAGCGGCAAGAGCACGGTGGCCCGGCGCTTGCGGGAACTGGGGGTTCTGGTGCTGGATGCCGACGAATACGCACGGGAAGCCGCCAACGCTTTGCAGGCCGAGATTTGCCGGGCTTTTCCCGAGACCTGCCAGAGCGGCCAGATAGACCGGGCGGCCTTGGGACGGCGGGTGTTTGCCGACCCCGAAGCCCGTCGGAGGCTCGAGGCCCTGATTCACCCCTACGTGCGACAGCGGCTGCGCGAGGAGACCGAGAAAGCCCAGCGTGCGGGCTACCGGACGGTGGTTCAGGAAATCCCGCTGCTCTTTGAGACGGGGCGGGAAAAGGACTTTGCCGGGGTGCTGGTGGTGGCAGCCCCCACCGCGCTGCGCCAGGCCAGGGTAATGGCCCGCAGCGGCCTGAGTGAGGCCGAGTTTTTGGCCCGCGACCAGAGCCAGCTACCCCAGGAGGAAAAGGTGCGCCGGGCCACCTGGGTCATCTGGAACGATGCCGACCCCAAAACCCTGCAAGACCGGGTGGATGCCTGGTATCGGGAGGTGGAGCCATGAAGCTGGTGCATGACTGGCTGGGCCCCCTCGAGCTGCCCGATACTGCCCGGCGCATGGTCTCGCTGGCCCCCAACGCCACCGAGACCCTCTTTGCCCTGGGCCAAGGCGAGCGGGTGGTGGGGCGCAGCGCCTTCTGCTACCGCCCGGCGGCCACGCTGGCGCTGCCGGTGGTCTCGAGCTACACCCGGCTGCGCTGGGACCTGCTCGATCAGCTCAAGCCCGACCTGGTGCTCATCAGCACCGGGGTTCAGCGCGAGCTGCTGCTGGAGCTACACCGGCGGGGCTACCCCATCTTTCCGCTGCCGCTGCCCCAAAGCCCCTATGGCATCCTGGAAAACATTGTGCTGGTGGGGGCTTTGCTGGGGGTGGCGGAGACAGCGAGCGAGCTGGCAGCCCGGCTGGCCCAGAGCTACCAGGCGCTCCACCAAAGCCTGCCCCCCTTCCGGGTCTACCTCGAGTTCGACCTGGGGGGCCCCATCACCGTGGGTCGGGGGAGCTACGTGGGCGAGGCCTTGCGGCACCTGGGCCTGAAGAACATCTTTGCCGAGCACCCACAAAGCTACTTCGCCCCCGACCTGGCCGAAGTGCCGCGCCGGGAGCCTCAACTTGTCATCTACGAGCCCAAGCCCCACCGCGCCCGTTCCCACGAGAAAGCCCAGCGTCTGCTGGCGGAGCGAAACTGGCCCTACCCCCTGGTGGTCACGGGCGGCGACGAGCTGGCCCACTATGGCCCGGGGTTTTTTGGCTACCTGGGCAAGCTGGCCGCGCAGATTCGGGCTGGAGTAGGGCGACATGGGTGAAGGCTCAATGGTCAATCGTTCATAGTTGATGGTCAAGGGTTTGGCGGTAGGCTTTAGAGATGAACCTTCAGATTCTGCAAAACCAGCGCTTGCGCCTCATCGTGGCGCCGGAGCTGGGGGCCAGTGTGGTGGGCCTCGAGCTTCACCGGCAGGGCTTCTGGCTGCCCGTCCTGCGCCCGACCTCGCCCGCGGCCCTGGAAGAGCGACACTCACCCGATACCTCGAGCTACCTGCTGGCGCCCTACTCCAACCGCATCCGGGATGGGCGTTTTAGCTTTGCCGGAAAAACCTATTTGCTGCGCCCCAACTGGGTGGACGGGCAGCAGACCATCCACGGCGAAGTCCACGGGCGGCCCTGGATGGCCAGGCGCCTCGAAGAAAACCGCTTGCTCTGCACCTTAGACTCGCGCAGCCTGCCCGACCCCAACTTTCCCTTTCCCTTTACCATAGAGGTGCAGTACCGGCTGCTCGAGGAGGGGGTTGAAATCCTGACCCGGCTGCAAAACGCTGGAGCCGAGCCAATGCCTGCGGGCCTGGGCCACCACCCCTACTTCGTGCGGTACCTGGGCCACTCCGGGGAAGCCCTGCTATCCTTCAAGGCGGCCCGGGTCTACCTGACCGACGAGAGCCGCCTTCCGACCCGGCCTGCCGAAGCCATCCCCGCCGAACTTGATTTTTCCAGGCCCAAAAGCCTGGGCCAGGCCTTCCTCGACCACGTCTTCGCCGGGTGGGACGGTTTTTTGCGCCTGGAGTGGCCCGGCTCGGGCTGGTGCATGGAACTCACAGCCGACCCGGTCTACTCGCACCTGGTGCTCTTTACCGCACCGGACGGAAGCCTGGCCCTGGAGCCTGTTACCCACGCCACCGACGGTTTCAACCTGATGGCCCAGGGCTGGCCGGATACCGGGGTGCGGGTGCTGGAGCCCGGAGAGGAGCTGAAGGGGCAGATTTACATTCGTCTCCTATCGGGCTTTTGATGGAGCACCCCACAAACAGGAGGAGGTGCGGCAGGGGCAGGCGGTAGAGACCTCCGACCCGCCGCTTTCACCTTGCATTCCAGAAAAGGGTTATTCGAGTTCGAGAAAGTCTGATTCTGAAGAGAATACTGGCTGCCTGGATGGGCGGCCACGCCTGTGAATGGCGCGATGAAGCTACAGATTGGTTGGTTCGCTGGAGGCGAAGCAGGCCGTCCTGGCTCAACTTCCAGCCCACCTGCATTTCGGCCTTCACGAGGAGCCATCTCAGCCCACATCCGATAAACTACAGGGGTATGCATGTGTTTCGCCTGCGCGGCGACTTTGAGACCCTGGACGTTTATTCGGCTACTCTGTTTGAGCTGGGCGCGCGGGGCCTCGAGGAGAAACCCGGCGAGGTTTGGGCCTACTTTCCTGAGCGGCTCGAGCTGCCCTTTCCGGGGGAGTGGGTCGAGCTACCCGACACCGACTGGCTCGAGGCTTACAAACGCGACCTCCAGCCGGTGGTGGCGGGGCCTTTTGTGGTGCTGGCCCCTTGGCATGAATGGAGCGGTGAGGAAAAACGCATTCTCCTTGAGCCTGGCATGGCCTTTGGCACCGGGCACCACGAGACCACCCGCATGGCCCTGGAGGCCCTGGCCGTGCGTACCGAACCCGAGATGCGCGTTCTCGACCTGGGTACGGGCTCCGGCATCCTGGCCATTGGTGCGGCCCTGCTGGGAGCCGAGGCGGTTGGCCTGGATATTGACCCGGCGGTGATTCCCCAGGCCATCGAAAACGCCCGACTCAACCGGGTGTCGGCTCGGTTCGAGCTGGGCAGCCTTGAAGACGCCACCGGCCCCTTCGATTTGGTGGTCGCCAACCTCTATGCCGAGCTACATGCCTATTTTGCCGGCGCATACCGGGAAAAGTTTGGAATCTGCGGGACGTTGATTCTGACCGGAATTTTACTCGAGCGGGAGCGGTTGGTGCGACAGGCCCTCGAGGCCCACGCCTTTGAACTGCTCCAGCGCAGGCAGGAAGGGGAATGGGTCTGTCTGACCTATGCTGCGGTCTAGGCTCCTTGATGCATTGGCATCGAACCAGCCCCTAGCCAGCAATGTTATGCGTCCGCATCGTGCTTTTGTCCCTGAAATCCGGCCTCAGATGGAACTTGGGGGCCGCGAGGCACACCACCTGCTGGAGGTGCTGCGGGCCCGGGTGGGGGATTCCCTCACGGTTTTTGATGGTCGGGGCCAGGAGGGCCGTGCGACCGTGGTTCAGACCGCAAAGGGATGGGTGCGCTTGCACCTCGAGGAAAGCTGGCCCGCCCGCAAGGAAACCCCCCAGCCCATTACCCTGTACGTGGCGTTGCTCAAGGGTGACCACCTTTCCGAGGTGGTGCGGGCCGCAACCGAACTGGGAGCCAGCCGTGTGGTGCCCCTCCTCACCCAGCACTGTGTGGTGCGGGAACTGAGCGAAAACAAGCTGCTGCGCCTGCGCCGCATTGCCCTCGAGGCGGCCAAGCAGTGTGAGCGAAGCCTCATACCCGAAGTTGCCCCCGTGCTTCCCCTCAAGGACATCCCAGCCGTCGAGCAGGGCTTTGTGGCCCATCCCAGGGTCTCGCAGCGGGTACGGGATGCCTACGACCCCGAAAAGCCCACGGCCCTTCTGACCGGGCCGGAGGGGGGTTTGAGCGAATCGGAAATCGGGCTGCTGGAGCAGCGTGGCTTCACCCCGGTCACACTGGGGCCCCGTATCCTGCGGGCAGAGACCGCGCCGCTGGCCCTTTTGAGCCTGGTGACGGCGGCGGAAGGACTATGAATGCGCTGCGCTTTTTTCTGATGGTGGGCTGCTTGCTGCTGCCGGGCTGTCGCTACACTTTCGTACCGCTCGACCCTGGCCGGGCTGTGCTGCCCGATCGCGTCAGCCTGAGCGGTAACCTCGAGCGCATCCCCGGCGGAGCCCTTGCAAAGCTAACCGTTCGGCGCCTCGCCGAGCCGGGCTACCTCGAGCTGCGCTGGTACAAGGGCGACCAGCTATTCCAGGAGCGCTCAGTCTGGGTTGAGAAACCGGGTACGTATGAGGCCCGCTTCGACCGCCTGGACGAGGGCTACTACCGATTGATGGTGCTGGTCCAGAATAGCCCGGTGCTCCAGCTCGAGCTAGGAACCCCCTTTCTACCACCATCCCCCGCCCCGCCGCCCGGTTCCTGGCACAGGCCCGAAACCCCAGTCCTCGTTGCCGCAACCCTGGAGCCAAGTTGCGTCTCGCTGGGTTTTTGTTACCGCCCGGCTCGGTCATGCGTTGGTGAAGGTACCCCACCCCTGATTGCCAGGATGAGCCGAGAGGGCACAAAGCCAGGATGGCGCTCCCTGTGATTGGAGGGCGTTCAAGATAGAGCGTTTTTCAGGCATCATGAGCCATTCATGCGATGCTTTGTTTGCCCAGCTTTGCACCATTCCGCCTCGTGGGGTGAGGTGCAATAAACCGCAGCGATCGCACTCTTCACAGACGTGGCCGCCCCCGAAAACGAGAAGGGACAAAGAGACGTGCCTCACTTCGGTGAGGCCCGCTTGTCTGCCTTGCGTCCTGGGCCGAGACGCGTGTTTTCGAGTTTCCAGGCCGCCTCTGTTCTGTCCAGAACCGGGTTTTCTCGAACCCGAATGGCTCATAAGTATGTGAAGAGCGCTCTACCCGACACCAATCAGAAGAAGCACCAGCGGAATCGTGACAAACGACAAAACTGAAGAAACCACCACCGCCCGGGCTGCCCGCACCCCATCCCCGCCAAACTCCCCGGCCATCAAAAAAGCATTCACTGCAATGGGCATGGCACTTTGCAACACCAGCACCTGAATATCCAGCCGCTCCAGACCCAGCGCCCATCCGGCCAGCCCGGCCAGCAGCGGTGCGGCCAGTAGCCTGAGGCTGCTGGCCTGAAGCTCAAACCGGCCCCACTCGGCTTTAGACCTGGCAATCTGAATCCCCAGGGTCAGCAACATGACCGGGATGCAGGCTTGACCCAAAAGGTGCACCCCCTCATCCAGGCCCAGCGGGAGCGGGAGGCTCAGCCCGCGCACCAGCAAACCACCGGCCAGGGCCCAGAACAGCGGCAGCTTGAGGGTGAACCAGAGGCTTTGCACCAGCCCACCCCCCCGCAAAAAGGCAGGCCCCAGTCCAAACATCAGCACGCTGCTGGCGATAAAAAACACGATGGCCCGATCCAGCCCCGGCTGCCCCAGGGCGAAAAAGGTGAGGGAAAGGCCCATGTTGCCCGAGTTGGGAAAAGTGGCCGAGGCCACCAGGGCTTTTGTCGAGCCCTGATCCAGATGCAGCCATTTGCTAAGCCCCAGCCCCAAAAGATACAGGGCGAAGGAAGCCAGGAAAAATGCTGCCGTAATGCCAAACACGCTGGCTCCGGTCAGTTTGGCCCGGAGCATGGCATCGAAAATGAGCACCGGAACCAGCACGTAAATGGAAAGCTTGGAAAGCGTTTGCAGGTCGAAGTCAATGCGCTTGCCGACCAGATACCCCGTCAAAACGATGAAGGCGACGGGCACCACGGTGTTGAGCAGGGCTTCCATTCCAGGGCGTAGCTTACCTGAACCCTCTCGCCAGGGCCATACCTCGGGCCGTTGCTTTGGCTCACCCCAGATGCCGCTCCTTTTCATTGCAGCCCCTCGCAGGAGGAAACCATACCCAAATGGTGTGAGGGAAAACGCAAATCCCTTTGTGCGCTGCAATCTGTGCTGTGTGGTTAAATGACCAAAAGCTTCTTTGGCTATAAAGGGCCTGCACTCCGAGGCAGCGGCCATGAACGAAGGACTCTTCAAAGGCATTCTGCTGCTCCACTTTGCCGCGACCTGGTTTTTGGTGGGGCTAATCTGGATGGTGCAGGTGGTGCATTATCCGCTCTTTGCCCGGGTCGGCTCGGCTGAGTTTGTCGGTTACGAAACCGCCCATGCCTCGCTGATTAGCCTATTGGTGGGGCCCCTGATGCTGCTCGAGCTCCTGACCGCCATAGCCCTTGTGAGCCTGTGGCCCTCGAGCCTCCCAGGCTGGCTGGGCTGGCTCCTGCTGGCCTTGCTGGGGGCTGTCTGGCTCACCACCTTGCTGGTATCGGTGCCGCTGCATGCAAGGCTGGCCGCAGGCTTCGATGCCGAGGCCCATGCCTTGCTGGTCGGGAGCAACTGGATTCGAACCCTGGCCTGGACGGCAAGGGGCCTGCTCCTTGGCTGGGTGCTGTACCGAACCCTTTAGGGCCTTTGTGTACGTAGAGGCCGGTCAATCTATGTGACATTTTCCTGACAAAAGTACGACTAAACTGTTACTGATGTCGAAACTGCTGCTGGTAGAGGATGAGCCCTCGGTTCGGATGGGGTTGCGGCTTTCCTTATCCAAGGCCGGGCATCAGGTTCTGGAAGCGGCTACTGCCAGCGAGGGCTGGGAAAAAATCGGCAGCGCCGACCTGGTGATCCTCGACTGGATGCTCCCGGATGAGCCGGGGGTGCGTCTTTTGGAGCGCTTGCGGCGTGATGGGCGCTACGAAAACCTGCCGGTGCTGATGCTCACGGCTCGGGCCAGCGAGGGTGACCGGGTCGAGGGACTGACCCGTGGAGCTGATGATTACCTGACAAAGCCTTTCTCCACACCTGAGCTCATCGCCCGGGTGCAGGCGCTTCTGCGCCGCGTAGGCAAGAGCGGTCGGCTCGAGCGCGGGGCGTTGAGCCTGGATCTGGAGCGTCACCAGGCCTTCCTGGATGGACATGCGCTGGACCTGACCCGCCGGGAGTTTGACCTGCTGGCTTTTCTGGCCCGCCATCCGGGCCGTGTCTATACCCGTGAAGAACTGCTCGAGCGCGTCTGGGGCCAGGAGTTCCTGGGCACTGCCCGCACCGTGGACCAGCATGTGGCCCAGCTGCGCGACAAGCTCAACGAAGACCCCAAGGCCCCCAGGTTTTTAGAAACCCTGCGCGGTGTGGGGTATCGCTTCAGGGAGTGAGGGTTGGCATGGCTGGCCTCCAGTGCAGGCGCTGCTTGAGCTCACCAAGCCCCTAACAGGTATGGACACCCTCCTGCAAGATGCCTGGGAAGCGGCCCGTGAAGGGGTGCTGGTCTTTGCCGAGGATCGGGTCATCTACCTGAACCCTGTGGCCGCTGAAGTCCTGGGGGTTGAGCGGGAGAAGGTGCTGGGGCGGCCCCTCTTGCTGGCGCTGCGTGACCACCGGCTCGAGGCCCTCTGTCGCATGGGTGGCGAGGCCACCATCGAGACCCGCAACCGCACGGTGTGGGCCAGGGCTGTTCCTGGCATTTTGCTTTTGTGGGATCAGACCGAGGAGAAAAATCGGCTCGAGGCCCTCGAGGCTTCCAGCCGGGTGCTGGCCCACGAGTTTCGCACCCCTGTGGCCGGGATGCTTTCCCTGCTGGAGGCTTTGCAAAGCGGCCTGAAAGGCCCGGAGGCGCAGGAGGCCTTGCAGATGCTCTACCAGGAGACCCAGCGCTTGCGCCGCCTGG
>NZ_JANWVH010000105.1 GCF_025056915.1 Meiothermus sp.
CCTGTCTCGGGTCGAAGGCCCGCACCCGGCCAAAGCCTAAGCTGGTCTTGGCCCCCACCCCGGCGTAAAAGGCAAAGCGGCCCAAAGCCTGCATCCACTGGGCCTCCAGCGGGCTGGCCGCGGGCAGGTGATAGACCACCCGCCCCACAAAGCCCACCCCCCGCTCGTCGGGGTTGGGCCGGGTGGCCTGGGTATGGCCCTGGAGGCGCGCGATGGTCATGCGCTCCCAGCTTTCCGTAAGCTCAGGTGGCACCTTGACCGGCGCAAAGGCGTTCCAGCGCTGGGCCAGCGAGTCGAAGACCAGGCGCGGCTCGGGCAGGGGGTAGCTGTTCCCTTTACGGCGGAAGAAGGTGGGGCTGGCGAACTGAAGGCCTAGGCTGGGGCCCGCCTGGCCCTGGAAGAGCCGGGAGTAGCTGCTCACCCCGGCCCAGGGGTGCTCTTCTTGCAACACTGCCCGCACGGTGAAGGCCGACTTGAGCTTCACCGGCTGGCCCAGAAGCCCAAAGAGCCTGGGCGAAAGCCGGGCGTAGAGGCCCTCCTCCAGAATGCCCATCCGCACCCACCAGGCCCCCTCACGCCCCCCCAGCGAGAGGCTGAAGGGGTTGGGCTGGGCGCTGTGGAGGTCGGGGTCTATCTCCTTTAGCAGGCCATACACCAGCCCCCGCCAGCCGTCGGGGTCGGGGCGGGCGGGGCCCTCGAGGGCAAGCACGATAGCGGCCAGAATCATGCCAAATTGGTCTGGGCGAAATCGTCGCCCACATAAGCCAAAGGGAGACCCGATACCTTGGCCACCGCGTAGCTCAGGTAATCGCCAAAGTTGAGGGCTGCGGGGTGGCGACCTTTGCTGAAGCGGCGAAAAGCCGAAAGCGCTTCGCGGGCATGGGCCGCTTCAAAGGGAATCACTTGGACATCTAGGCGGTCGAGTAGCTCGTCCAGCAGGTGAAGCCGGTCAGGCTCCAGGCGACTGCCCACCACCATCCCTACCTCCAGCAGGGTAGGGGCTCCTACCAGGCGCACTTCGGCCCGGAGGGGGCGCTCGAGGGTTTCCTGGTACCCCGGCTCAGCAAAGATAAGCTGTAGCAAGACCGAACTGTCCAACACCATCAGCAACCTTCCGGGCCATAGCCCAGGATTTCCTCCTGCTCGGTCTTGGTCGGTGCTTTAGCTAGGCTTTCGGGAGGGAGTTTGGGCCAAACCTCGCGCTCTAAAAACTCCAGCACGCTCTCCTTGCGGGGGCGCTGCGGGTACAAAAGCCGGGCCTTGCGCTCCAGGAGGGCCTTGCGGATGGCCTCGGTCTTGGTTTCGCCCGCCAGGCGGGCTACTTCCTCGGCCAGGCGCTCGACCTCGGGGTTTTTGACGGTGAGGGCCATGGTCTCAGTATAGGTCGAAAAAGGCGGGGTTTAGGTAGGGCTCAAGAGCCTTGCCCCAGCATCTCCTGAAGTTGCTGGTACCAGCGCTTTTCTGCTTTGCCCTTGAGCTGCCGCTCGGCCTCGAGGCGCTTCCAGATTTTCTGTGCCGCGCGCGCTTTCTCGGCCGCCGGCACCTCGAGCCCGTAGAGCTTCACTACCAACTGCGGGGCCTGGGAGGGAAGGTCTTTTTCCTTCAAGGAGTCAAACTGCCGGAGCAGCTCGTCCACTGGGGAAGTCGCTTCGGCTGGAGGCGCGGGAGGGGTCGCCGGCGAGTGAGAGGGCTTGTCCAGCTGAATCCGCCCGTACCCCGAGGTGGTCTTGGCCCCGACCCCCTCTTCTCGCAGGGCCATCTCAAGGATTTGCCAGGCGACCTCGAGCCAGGGCCGCCCCTGCGCGGGCTCTACCCCCGGGGCCAGCCCCAGCGCGAACACGAACTTTCCGGTGACGCTCAGAAAGGGTACCGGAATGGGGGTGTCCCAGTCGGCAGGGGGCACCCCCTCGCCGCCGTAGTAGGCGCTGTGGTGGGGGGTCATGACGTCGGGGTGAATTTTGTACTCGATCGGCAGGGCATCGAAAAAGATGAGCAGCCCGGCTTCTTCCGTGGTGCCGAAGAGGGCTTTTTGCCCCTCGCCGCAGGAGAAGCGCTTGGGGTCGAGGTCGCGCGCCCAGGCCTCTCCCTGCAGGCGTGTGGCAGCGAAGCGGCTTGAGAGGCCCTTGAGGGCCGAGCCGGGAATGTAGGGCACCCCGTAGGTGCGGTGCAGGGTGAGGTGGGTCTCGAGCACGCTCTCCCCCCCCAGGCCCACCACCAGGCGGCTTTGCGTTTTGCCCTGGCGCTCCTCTGCTCCCAGCGCCCGCAACCCGGCGCGGTAGCGCTTCAAGAAATCACCGTAGCCCTTGGGAACTTTGGGAACTCTCTGGCCGCTCACCTCGGCCACCAGGTTGCGCTTGGCCTCTTTATCGCCGGGGTCGGTAGTGACGATGTACTTGTCGAGCCACAGCCCCGCGTGGGTGCTGTCTTGTTTTTTCAAGCTTTTTAGTACATTGCGCCTCATTGCCCGGCCCCCGCCTCCACGTCCAGCACGCTTTGGGAAAAGCGCTTGTACCACTGGGCGGCTGCGAGAACCTCTCGGGTGAGGAAGAGGTACTCGCTCAGGTTGGCCTCGCGGCTTTTCCTGAGCAGCTCAGCCTTGGATAGCCCTACAGTCCCCGCCAGGTCTTCCAAAAGCGCCCGGTGAGCCTCCTGACCGCGCGATTCCACGAAGGCCAGGGCCTGGGCCAGCCCGGCCTGCCGCACCAGCACCGGCAGCTTGTGGGCCATGCCACCGTACTGCTCGCGCCAGTCCTTGTCCTTGGTACAGTGCTGGATGATGCGCTCGTAGGCCGACTTCGCCCTTTTTTGCTCCCGGGTCATGCGCTTCCTCCCAGCTTCAGACGGCAAAGCCCCCGACCCACGCTGGCCTTGCCGCCCATCTGCGCGTAGCCCAGAAGGGATTTGAGGTCGTCCAGGGCCACCTCCACCGCTTTTTTGCGGCTGCTGCCCAGGCTTATCAGGCTATACAGCAGGCTCTCGGCAGGCAGGCTCTCCTCGTACCAAAGAGCCTTATCAGCGACGGTTTTGGTCTCGTCCTCGAGGCGGATGCGGGCTACGACCTCGGTGGCGGTCTCGAGCAAAAAGCCCATCACATCGTCGTGCACCAGGCAGAGCCGCCTTTTCACCTGAGCCCCGCTGTGTTGCGCCAGCCAGCCCCCCCACTCGGCCAGTTCCTTGGCTTCCTGGTAGCTCAGGTCGAGGTCTTCCAGATACACCTTGTACACCTTGTCCCCCAACTTAAGGGCGCTTTCCGGGGGCAGATGGCACTGGTCATCGGAGGCGGGTGCAGCCGGCAGGGCCGGCGGGGTAAGGCCAGCGAAACCGGCCTCGCGGGCGAAGCGCTCGAGCAGGTAGGGGCTGGTTACGTAGGCAAACACCCCGGCCAGGCTGCGCACGGGAAGCAACAGCAACCTGGCATCGCCAAACACCGCGGCCCCCGCGTGCTCCGAGGCGCTGCCCGTCTCGGGCCCGAAGAGGGCCAGGAGCTTGTCTTTCGCAAGTTTGCTCGCCGCCGTGTCGCGCAACACCCCTTTGATGGAGCTGCCGGGCAGGTAGGGGATGCCGGTCGAACGCTCGCGGGCAATAGGCAGGTCGATGCCGCCCACCCCCTGGCCGGTGCCGGGGTGGAGGGGGGAAAGGGCGTGCAGGAAAAGGATGTAGGTGTTCATTTGCTTTCTCCTAGCGCATAGAAGAATTTCTTGACTAGAGCAGGATTGGCTCTAGGAGCCTCTTTTCCAAGGTTGCGTAGGGCCACGACGACCGAGAAGTTTCCCTCTTTCAGGCATATCGGGCGATAGATGACGGGGCTGGCTAGGCGGTCACCTACTCTCACGCCTCTCCACTTGAAAGGCGCGCCCAATGCCGTTCTCTTGTGCTTTATAAGCTCCACTTCGCTGTGCTTTCGGCCTCTATTCTGCCATGAAAACTTCTCGGAGAAAAAAGACCTGTGGCCCTCAGCCAAAGTACTCCAGTCGCCCTCGACCAGCCTAGCTTTCAACTCCGTATCGAGGTGAGGAACCCCGTCAGGCCAGGAACCCCCTTGACTAATGTACTGCCAACCCCATTCCATGTCGCGTTTTGAATAATATGGGCTGCCCTTCTCGTCCACACGGCAAACCGCTCCGGCTCCCCGGCGGGTGCGCGCCCCAACTCCTCCAAAAAAATCGAAGGCCCAAAGGGTAAGCCCAATCTCTTCGGCTAGGTTTCTTCCCTCAAAGTGGCGGGGGTAGCGTAGGGTGAGCGCAAATTGCAGGTTAAGGAGTACCTCCTTGATATCGTTCGGTTTTTCCTTGGGTGGATTCAGAGGCCAGGAGATATAGGCCGGTATTACCGAGCTGTCGGGTTCGTCTTTTGCTTTGTGCGTTGGCCTTAGTTCAATTTCGGCTGTAGGCTTGACTTCTACGTATACATTTATAACAGAAGACACATCTGTGCTGCCCCAGATGGCCATCTCGGCACTCCTCATACCCTTGAGGTTGCCGAACCTGTTGCCACATGTGGCCCGCCACCAGAAGCGCAGCACGCCGCGAATGCTTCCCCCCCGGATAGGGGCCTGCAAGTCGCTTGTGAATGGGCTGCTACCTGCACCGATAAGCGGTGTCAATAGCTTGTACATCCGGGTTTCGACTAGGTACGCATCCCTCAAACGAGGTTGATACGCTTCCCTAAACTCCACAACCCTCCGCACCTCACACCTCCAATTTGGCAAGCGCGCCCGTCCAGCTCCCCACCACTGCCAGGCCGTAGCCGTCCAGTCGGTCTTGGGGCTCGTCGCTTAGGTTCTGCATCCAAATGCCGTCCAGCCATTCCCTAATCCGGCTCTCACTCCAGCCCGCGAACCGCACGAAGTACACGCTGCCGGCGGGAACCAGCCTGCGGCTGGGCTTGGGGCGGTGCTGCTCCAGGTCCCAGCCCGAGGCCACCGTGGCCCGGCCCAGGGCGGCGGCCTCGATTCGAGCCCCTTGAAGGGCACGGTTCTCCGGCAGGTAGCCAGCCCGGAAGGCGGCTGGGGTAAGGAAGATGACCCGGGCTGCCTGGTGCTGCACCAGGCGTTGCAGGAGCGCCGCAGGAGGCTGAGGTGGAGGGATGGTCTCGTTCAGCCAAAAAGCAAGCCGCCGTTCTCCTGCCAGGGGGAAAACTCCCTTGGGGGCATCCTCTACCCACAAGGCCAGAGCCAGGCGACGGGCAGAGGAGAGAAGGGGTTTTTGCCGAGCATCCTGGCGGGCGAAGGTGAACTCGAGCCCCGAGGTCTGGAACAAAAAGCCCTCCTCGGCAGTCTGGGTCTCGGGGCTGAGCTTCAGGTGGGTGCGCACCTCGCCTTGGGGACCATCGTGCCCCAAGTCTTTCCCCTTCTGTTCGGCTTTGGCCGGAGGCTCCAGGAGCCAGCGCTCGAAGGAGGTCCAGTGCCAGAAGCGCGGCACCGCAAGGGGCTTACTCTTGTTATCGGGGTTGGGGATGCCGACCGGGTGGAGCCCTTCGGGCAGGTTGGTCTCTATTCCCTTGCCCAGGCTGAGCGGAACCAGGCGGTATAGAAAGGACGCCTCGCCCTGGCCCAGAAGCAGCGCATCGGCGGGCGCAGGCGCCAGCAGTCTCCAGCCCTCTTGCCCCCGCTCGGCCAGCAAGGGGCCGCGAATGCCAATTTGCCGCACCTGCTGGGCTGCCCCCGGGAAGCTAAGCCCTCGGGAAAGCCCGATGCGGGTGCGCACGGCTCCGGCTATGGTCTGGGGCAGGGGGAAGGGTAGGCTGCGGGCCCTGGCCCCAGGGTTGCTGCTGAAGGGGCGGCCATCCCGAGCAACGATGGGGTCGCGGGGCTCAATGAGCACGGTAGACCTCCAAGTCTTCAAGGGGCACCTGGGCTTGCTCGTAGGCCCTGGCCAGCACCTTGGCGATGATGAGCTCGTCGGCTAGGCGGGCTACATCGGCGGGGGCTTTTAGAACGTCGAGTTCTTGAAGGTACCCGGGCTTGAGTTCCTTGCGCTTCAGGATGCGCTTCGCCTCGAGCACCAGGGCCTGCTCCATCCCCTCCACCTCACCCAGCTCGTCCAGCAAGGTTTTCAGCTCGTGGGCTGCCTTGGCAGGCAGTTGCTCCAGGCGAAACAGGTCCTGGTAGCGGTAAAGGCGCTGGGTGAGCGAGGGGGCCTCGTCCCAACGGCCCCGCACCATGCGCTCACTGCCGCTGCGGGGGCTGTAGGCAATCGCCAGAGCGTTGCGCTTCTGTTCCGGTGGGGTGCCCCTAGGCCCTTCCTTGGCCAATTTCTCGGTACGGCGCACCAGCTCCAAGGCGTCTTGCAGGGGCTCGAGGTGGTGCACGATAGCCAGCCCCACCGAAAGGGTGGGGTCCTGGGTTTTCCCGAACCCTTTCATGGCCTCCCGGAAGGTTTGAGCCAGAGCCTTGGCGCAGGGAAGAGCCCTGTGCAGCGGCAACAGGGCCAGCACATCGTCGCCCCCGGAGAAAACCAGGCAGCCTTGGTGGTTTTCCACTATCCGCTGAACCTTCCCTGCAAAACCGAGGGCCAGCTGGTTGGAAAGCCTTCGGTGGCCCTTCACCCCTTGCTGGCTCTGGTGGTCTATGGTCTCGCCCATGCGGTCGCCATCGGCATGAAGAAGGGCATAGTAGGGCACAGGCTCGCCCAGCTCCCGGTACATCTCGCCGCACACCGAGCGGGCTGCCTCGAGGTTCGGGCTCGGCCCCTCAAAGAACTCATCCAGCCGCCCCACAAAGAGTAGCCTGGGGTCAAAGTCCCTCAGAATCGTGTCTCGCACGACAGGGTGGGCCCATTCCTCTCGGGCTCCCTCGCCCACCAGGTCGGCCAGGCGCTCGAGGTAAAACTGCAGAGCCTGGGTTTTGCCCTGCTTTTCCAAACCCTCCAAATACGGCAGGGCCGCCACGTGCGAGGTGCTGAGGAAGGCCCGCCCAGGCCAGAGCCGCTTCACCAGGTCTACCCCGCTCAGCTCCTCCCCCGCGCGGATACCTACCCGGCGCTTCCAGCTTTCGCTTACGCCTGCGATTACCGTTTCGCGCGCCCCATCCAGCGAGCTTTTGGGCAGGCTCGAGCCCCAGCTAACCGGAGCAAAATCGCGCGTGTTCTTCCGCGCTGCGATGACCGACACTATCCGGTTGCGGGCCTGGGCATAATCCTGTTCGCCCTCAAACGGCACGCAGGCCCAGTAGGCCTCGAGCATGTCCGCGAGTTGCTTCTCTGCGTTGCTCCAGTCAATCAAAGCTTGGTATTCGCCCAGCACCTCCCGGCCCTTCTCCAACACGCACTTTTTGGCAGCCTCCAGGGCGCCCGCTGCCAAAGCTCTACAGTCGGGTTTTCCCGGTGCCCAAGCAAGCACCACGTTGGGGATGCCTGATTGGCTTAGCTGTCGAAAGTGCTCCGCGTTGTTAGGAGCCGGAAAAATCAGGTTTTCGTAACCCAGTTCTCCAGCCAAAAAGGCCGCAGCAGCCCCCGCTGCCTCGCTGAGGAGGCGGCTTCCGGCATACAGATCTCGGCTGCGGCGAGCCGTGTAGATGAAATCCTGTACAGGACCAAGAGCAACTTGTACGAGATACGCCATGACAACCCCATTGAAAAACAGCGACGTTCTTATGTTGACCCTAAAAACTTAGCCTGATGAGAAGGCTTGAGCCCATGTCCCACCGCACCTGAAAACCGGCCATCACTGACCCAAGCAGCGTGTCGAGTGCGTGACCGCCCCTTTCACCTACGTCTATGCGTTCGCTCGAGGCGTAGCTATCGGCCAGGGCCACACACCACTGTTCGGGTGTCTGGGGCTGGTACTGGGGTTTATCGCGCCAACCTTCGTGGTGGCGGGCGGTGGTGGGGGCGAGCCACTTCGAACTCGGAAAAACCCGCCTCCACTTCCAAATGACCCAATCGGTGTGTGCCGGATGGCTCCAGTCGCCAACCCCTTTGGGCGGACTGCCCCAGTGGGCTCGCTGGTAGAGCTTGCCAATGTCATGCAATAAACCGGCCAATGCCAGGTCGGTGTGTGTCCTGAGCGGCATCGCGTTTTTTATACCACAATGCTCGCCACATTCACGGGTATTCTGCCGCAACACAACCTCAA
>NZ_JANWVH010000106.1 GCF_025056915.1 Meiothermus sp.
CGATCGACTTTCTAGAAACTTTCATGGCTGCAGCCTCCTGGAAAAAAGATTGAATTGTAGCTTGCGCTATAAATAACTGTTACAAACCCAACCAGTCAAGTATTCGGAATTTTCGCAAAAGACTAGAAACATCAATTTTCCGGCAAGGCTGAACTCTAGAAAAATTTTGACAGCGGCAACTCTTGAGTATTAGCGTAAGGGCACAACAACAAAGGAGGTTTTCAGATGAAAGTATGGCTGGTTTGCGCAGTGCTCCTGGTTCCAATCGCCTGGGCGCAAGACAAGTCGGTGCGGGTGGGTTTGCAGGCGGGGGGAACCCTCTCATGGATCATGCTAGCCATTGAACGTTACGGTCTAGGGAGGGAGCTGGGCCTCGAGGTCAAGGCCACCACCTTCGCCAGCAAGGACGCCAACCGGCTGGCCTTGCGCTCGGGTGAAGTGCAGATTGTGGTGGACGACTTCGTGGAGGTGCAGCTCCTGCGAGACCGGGGCTTTCCAGTACGGGCCATCCACCCCTACAGCTTGCTGACCGGAGGCGTGGCGGTGCCGGTCAAAAGCCCCATCCAGAGCCTGGCCGACCTCAAGGGGCGGAGCATAGGCACCACCAGCCTCACTGACAAAACCTTCCTGATGCTTAGGGCCCTTTGCATCCGCAAGCACGGCTTCGACCCGCTGCAGCAGAGCAAGGTGAGCGCAGTGGGCTCGCCTTTGATGGCCGAGCTGATGGAGCGGGGGCAGCTCGAGGCGGCCCTGCCCCTGTGGCATCACCTGGCCCGCATGCAGGCCACCGGGCAGTACCGCGAGCTCCTCAGCTCGGCCACCATCCTGCGCGAGCTGGGCCTGCCCACCGATGTGCCGCTACTCTTCATCATCGCCCGAGAGGACGCCGACCCCGAGGCCCTGCGCCGCTTTTTGCGGGCGGTGCAGCTAGCCTCGGAGCGGATGAAGCAAGATAGCGCCATCTGGGAGGCCATTTTGGAGGCCCGGCTCTACGCCTTGCCCGATAAGAGCCAGCTCCCCGCCCTGCGCAAGCGCTGGGAGAGCGGCCTGCCGCAGCGCTGGGATGCCAGCTCGCTTATCTCCTTGCGCCTGCTGGTGGAGCGGCTTCTGGCGGTGGCCGGGCCGGAGATTGTGGGTATCGAGCGGTTTGACCCCAGGGCCTTCAGCACCCAGTTTGCGGTGGCGCTGAGGTGAGTGCTTCCAGTGTGACCCAGGCTAACCTGGTTGTCCGAAGCTGGCTTTATCGCGGGGCCTCTTACGCTTCTATCCTACTAGCCTGGTTGGTTCTTTCGGCCTGGCTGGGCCCCAAGCTGATGCCGGGGCCGGGGGAAACCTGGGCCTTCGTGCAGCGGGAACTCGAGCGCGGGGTGCTGCTCGTCCAGGTGGGCATCACCCTTCAGCGGGTGCTGCTGGCCTTTGCCCTGGCTATGGGGGTGGGCCTGGCGCTTGGCTTCGCCTCGGGCCGTTCCCAGCGCTTCGAGGGGCTTCTGGAGGGCTGGGTAGCTCTGGGGCTGGCGATTCCCCGCATTCTGCCGATTGTGGTGGCCTACGTGTTGTTGGGCCTCAATGAGCTGGCCGCGGTGCTCTCGGTTTTTCTGATTGTGCTGCCCACGGTGGTGGTGCAGGTGCGCGAGGGGGTGCGGACGCTCGACCCCAGGCTCTTCCAGATGAGCCGGGTGTTCGGCAAGGGGGCTTTGGAGGTGCTCTACTTCGTAGCCTGGCCGCAGCTGGCACCCTTCGTCTGGGGCACCGCCCGGGCTACTTTGTCCTTGTGCTGGAAGATGATCGTCTTCGCCGAACTGCTGGGCCGCACCAGCGGGGTGGGCTACCAGATCGCCTTCTACTTCCAGATGTTCGAGATGCGAGGCATCCTGGCCTACGGTCTGGCCATAACAGTGGCGCTGGTGGCGCTGGACGCCCTGCTGGCCTGGGGGGGGCAGCGGGCCGGCCGCTGGCGGGCGCGGGAGGCTACGGCGTGACCCGGGTGGTCTTGCAGGAGCTTTCCAAGAGTTTTCTGCGCGGCCAGGAGGAAAAAAAGGTGCTGGAGCGGCTCAGCTTCGCGCTCGAGCCCGGTCAGTTCCTGGCCGTTTTGGGGCCCTCGGGCTGCGGCAAGACCACCCTGCTGCACATCCTGGCCGGTCTGGAGGACTACCAGGGCCAGCTCATCCTGGAACCCCGGCCCCGGGTGGGCTACGTCTTCCAGGAGCCCCGCCTTCTGCCCTGGCTCACCCTCGAGCGCAACCTGGCCTTCGCCCTGCGCAGGCCCGATGGGGCCAAGGTGCAGGACTGGCTCCGGCGGGTGGGGCTGGGCGGCTATGGCCGCTACTACCCTCACCAGGTCTCGCTCGGCATGCAGCAACGGGCCGGGGTGGCCCGGGCCTTGCTCATCGAGCCCAGCCTGCTTCTTTTGGACGAGCCTTTCTCCAGCCTGGACGAGCTCACCGCGCAGCAGATGCGGGTGGAGCTACAGGGCTGGCTGGCCCAGACCGCGGCCACGGTGATTTTGGTCACCCACAACCCCCTCGAGGCGGCCTACCTAGCCGACCGGGTGCTGCTGCTGAGCCGCTCGCCGGCCCGGGTGCTGGCCGAGCTCGAGGTGCCCTTCCCCCGCCCCCGCGACCTGGAGGCCCCCGAGCTTTGGCAGTTTGCCCGCAGCCTGGTGCGCTGCCTGGAGGCCGGGGCATGAGGTGGCTGGCAGCGGCGCTGCTCTTGGTGGCGGCCTGGCTGGCGCGGGAGTGGCTGGCGGCGCACGGGGCTCTGGGCCTGGAGCACCTGGGCTATAGCCTCTCCCGCTGGCTGCCCCCCATGCTCCTGGGCGCTTTGCTGGGGGCCGGGCTGGGCTGGGCCATGCGCCGCTGGGCCGGGCTGGAGGCCTGGCTCACCCCCTGGCTTTTGAGCCTTCTGGCCCTGCCCTGGCTTCTGATTATCCCGGCGGTGAACATCATCCCCTACCTGGGCCTGGACGAGCGGGTGCTGTTTGGGCTGGTTCTGCTGGTGCAAAGCGTTCACCTGGCCTCGGCCCTGGGCCGGCGCAAGCTCCCCGAGCAGAGCCGGGCGGCCCAGATTAGGCGGGGTTTTCGGCTGGGCTGGGCGGTGGTGGTCATCGGCGAGCTCTTCTCGCGCAAGAGCGGCCTGGGGGCCGAGTTCCGCTTTTATACGCTTTACTTTAGCCCCGAGCACCTGCTCTTTTTTACCGTCCTGATTCTCGCCTTCTTTGGCCTTCAGGAACTTCTGGCGAGAGGCTTTGCGCGGCTTGCGCTAGCGCCTTGGACACGGCCCGCTTCAGGGTAGTGCGGCCTTTCCAGACCCCCACGGCGAGTTCGGCCTCGAGGCCAGCCGGCTGCCAGGCTAGCGACGGCAGCGCCGGGCGCAGCACCTCGAGGGTCAGCAGCCCCGTTACCTCGCCCCGATCTAAGGCCGCCCCGGCCCCCGCCGGGTCGTCCAGATACTCCACCTGGTAGCCCTGGGCCTCCAGCCACTCGGAAAGGGCCAGCCGGTCGGCCCCCCAGAAAGGGGCCAGCAGGCCCACCCTGGGCCCTTGGCCCAGCAGCCCCCACTGGCTTTTCCGGTAGGGCAGGGGGCTCAGGAGCTGCTGGGTTTCGCGCCCCAGCAAGACGCCCCCTACCAGCAGGTCGCAGGACTCGGGCCGCAGGCCCCAGTCCACCGGATCCTGGCCCAGCCCCCAGCCCGCCTGCAGGTTGAACTGGGCCTCCACCCCCAGGGCCTTGGCGATGCGCCGGGCCAGCTCGGCCTCCTGGCCCCGCCCCTCGCGCTCAATCAGGGGGGGTAGGCTCGGGGGGTGGCAGACCCTAAGCACCCCGGCCTCCTGCACCCGGCTAAGGGAGAGGTCGGGGGGCAGCTCGCGGGCCAGCAGCAGCAGGGCCAGCCCCACCAGAAAGGTGAGCAGGCTGCCGCGGTAGGGGCTTCTCATCGGCGGTTGAACTCGTAGTAGGCCCAGCCCACCAGCCCAAGGGTCGAGAGGCCCAGCACCAGCCAGCCGGTGAGGGGGTCGAACTGCTGGAAGCCGATGCTGGCCCCCCGCAGCACGTCAATGGCGTAGGTCAGGGGGTTGATGCGCACCAGGAAGACCAGCCAGGGGGGGAAGATCTGCTGCTGCTGCTCCACGGTGAGGGAGGGGTCGAGGGGGAAGATGGAGCTGGCCAGAAAGTAGACCGGCAGAATTAGCGTGTTGGCGAAGACCCCAAACCCCTCGAAGCTCTGGATTCTCGAGGCGATAATCAGGCCCAGCGCGGTGAAGGCCAGGGCGATGAGCAGCATGGGGAAAAAGCAGGCCAGGAAGACCCCCCAGGGCATGGGCACATCCACGAAAGGGGCTAAAAGCAGCACCAGCAGGCCCTGCAGCAAAGCCAGGCTGGCCCCGCCCAGCAGCTTGCCCAGGAAGACCGCGGGCCGGGCTGCGGGGGAGGCCAGCACCTCGCGGAAGAAGCCGAACTCGCGGTCGTAGATGAGGGAGACCGCCGCCTGCACCGCCGGGTACATGATGTTGAGCACGGCCACCGCCGGGAAGATGAACTGCACGTAGGTGAAGGGCACCAAGAAACTGGTCTCGCGCAGGCCGGTGCGGAAGAAAGGGGAGAGGCCCACCCCGAAGACCAGCACCCACAACAGGGGCCGGCTGAAAGCCCCCATGAGCTGCCCCGACTCCCGCAGGCTGCGCTTGAGCTCCCGGCTCCAGACCGCGTAGAGCACCTGAAGAAAGTAGACCATAGCCTAGCGCGTGTGCTCGCCGCCTTTTTGGGCGAAGGCCAGGAGGGCCTGGCGGCCATCGGGCCCCTCGTCGCGCAGGGCCCGGCCGGTGAGCTTGAGGAAGACGTCCTCGAGGCTGGGGTAGCGCACCTCGAGGTGCCGCACCGCCCCGCCGTGCTGGGGCATGAAGCGGGCCAGGAATTCCTGCGGCTGGGCGGTCTCAAAGCCGATCCGCTCCCCTTCCCGATAGCCGCCCTGCTCCCGCAGAAGCTGCTCGGCCAGGGCCTCGTCGGCCAGGGAAAGCAGGATGCGGGCCGCGCCGTGGCGCCTTTTTAGCTCCTCCGGGCGGCCCTGCTCGATGAGCCGCCCCCGGTCCAGAATGGCCACCTGGTCGGCTTGCTCGGCCTCCTCGAGCTGGTGGGTGGTGAGGAGCAGGCTCACCCCCTCGCCCTGCAAGGCCCGCAGATAGTCCCAGATGCGGCGGCGGCTCTGCACGTCTAGGCCGGTGGTGGGCTCGTCCAACAGCAGCAGCCGGGGCCGGTGCAGGATGGCCCGCCCCAGCTCCAGCCTTCGCTTCATGCCGCGCGAGAGGGCCCGCACCGGGGCCTGGGCCCACTCTGCCAGCTCAACCAGCTCCAGCACCTGGGCAATGCGCCGGGCGTGGCCGAAGCCCATGCCGTAAATCAGGGCGTGGAAGGAGAGGTTCTCGTAGACGGTGAGCCGCTCGTCCAGGCTCGGCTCCTGGAAGACCAGGCCCAACAGCTGCCGTACCCGCCGAGGGTGCTGCCTGACCGAGTGCCCCAGCACCCAGGCCTCGCCCTCCTGAGGGGCCAGCAGGGTGGCCAGCAGGCCCACCAGGGTGCTCTTGCCGGCCCCGTTGGGGCCCAAAAGGGCGAAGAACCCCGGCGGCACCTCGAGGCTCACCCGGTCTAGGGCCAGGGTCTCGCCGTAGCGGTAGCGGAGGCTTTGGGCGTAAAGGAGCGGTTCAGCGGTTGTCATCGTTGCTTTCAGACTCGGGCCGCTTCTCGGTGGGCGAGGTGGGGGTGAAGAAGGCCGTAGGCAGGCCCTGCTGCCGCACCAGCCCGGCCATGCGGCCGCTCTGCAGCAGGCGCTGGATGGCCTGGTCAAGCTGGTCGCGCAGCGTGACCCGGTCCCTGGCCACGGCGGCGATCACGTACCAGTCGGTGTTGGGGATGCCCTCGAGGGCGCTAACCTGGAGGCCCTTCTGCTCCGGGTTTTTCTCCAGGCCATAGAGGGCCGGCGCGAAGATGATTCCGTGCCTCAGCTCCCCCGACAATAGTCTCTGGGCCAGGGTTTCGGAGCTGACCACCGGGTAGAGGCTATAGCGCCCAGGCTGCTGGCGCAGGATTAGGTTGTAGGGCAGGCTGCGGCCCACGATGCCGATAGGCTCGGTCTTGGGCACCTGGCCCAGCTTGCTGAACTGGCGGCTAACGAAGAGGTAGCGGGATTTGTAATAGGGGCGCGTGGCGAGCATCTGCTCGTCGGCGGGGTAGTCGAAAGCAGCGGTGGTGCTTCCCAAGAGACCCATGTACACATCGCAGTAACGCGCCAAGAGCACCTGGAACTCGCGCCGGGTGACGGGGATGGGCGGGGCGCTGGGGTTTGGCTGGGCCTCGCGGTGTATGTAGAACTTGGCCGGCCGGCCCAAGAGCCGGGCTAACTCCCGCGCAACCTGCTCCTCCAGGGGCCAGAGGGGGTTTTGTTTGTCTAAGCAGAAGGTAAGGGCCCGGTCGGTTTTTAGAAAGCGGTTCGGAAAGGGATATTCCTGGGGCTGGGCCCAGACCGCACCGCTCAGCAGCAGTGCCAGCCAAGCCATCGTGCGCATAAGGCCTCCTTTGCTTTGCCCATATAGTATGGGTGCGTACGGGGCGGGAATGTCAAGTTTGCCCTCGTTTCCAGCATGACCGGAACGGCCCCGAATGTGACGCTTAGGGGTATGTGCGGGGCTGCGGGCTTGCTAAGCTTATCTAGGGTATATGGCAAACGAAGCGAAGACTTTGCTGGAGGCCCTCGAGGCCGCCTGGGCCGAGGGTAAGGAAGCCGCCGTGGCCACCGTGGTGCGGGTGGTTGGCTCGGCTTACCGGCGGGAGGGAGCCAAGATGCTGGTGCGGGAGGACGGAGGCTCGGCCTGCATGATCTCCGGGGGGTGTTTGGAACAGGAGATGATCGAGCGGGCCATGCAGGTCCTGGCATGGGGGAGGCCGGAGCGCACCATCTTTGACTACGACGAGGAGAAGTCCTGGTGGCCGGGCTGCGGGGGCACGGTGGAGGTCTGGGTGGAGCCGGTGTACCGGGGAGGCCTTTTCCACCGGTGGCTCGAGGACAGCCTAGAGGAAGAAGGCTCGGTGCTGGCTACGGTTATTGGTGGGGGCGAGGGGCGGATTTGGTTGAAGCCCGACGGTGGTGTGGAGGGGCAGATACTGCCTGAGGAGCTCCACGAGCAGGTTTTGCGAACTGCCCGGCAGATGAAAAGCGGCAATTCCCGCTCCACCACCCGCTATGTCCAGGAGGCCGAGGTCTTCTTTGATCTGAGCAGCCCCATTCCAGAACTGGTGCTTTTTGGTGCGGGCCACGACGCCAAGCCCATGGCCAACCAGGCCCTGGTGCTGGGTTTCCGGGTTACGGTGGTGGACGCAAGGCCGGATATGCTGGAGGGTTTCGAAGGGTGTCAGGTGGTTCAGGCGGCCCCCGAGGAGTTTGCCGAGCGGGTGCGTCTGACCCCAAGGCAGCACGTTATCGTGATGAACCACCACCTGGAGATTGACCGCAAGGCCCTGCGCTTCGCTTTGGAGTCCCCGGCCCGCTACGTGGGGGTGTTGGGGCCCAGGAGCCGGCTGGAGAAGATGCTGGAGGCCCTCAAGTCCGAAGGGTTTGAACCCAGCCCGGAACAACTGGCCCGCCTGCGCAACCCGATTGGGGTGGACATAGGTGCAGAGAGCCCGGAGGAGATTGCCCTAGCCGCGCTGGCCGAGATTGTGGCCTTGCAAAGGGGCTTCAAGGGAGGTTTTCTGAGCGAGAAGAGGGCAGGCATCCACGAACCGGAAGGGAGGCCCACCTACGCACTCTGAGCAATCCGCCGCATCTGGGCGGCGATGCGCACCGAGGCATTGGAGGCCCCGAAGCCCTGGTAGTTGCGCC
>NZ_JANWVH010000107.1:0-234 GCF_025056915.1 Meiothermus sp.
GCCACATCGCTCACCAGGCCGTGGCCGTCCTCGGGGTCTACGCGGGGGGCGTTGCCACTGTCCGGGTCGCCGTTGGGGTTGCCGTCCTGCACGTCGAAAAAGAGGAGGAACTCGTAGCGGTTTTGGATAGGATTAGACATGGCGGGACTCCTTCTGAAGTGGGTTTACTCCTGGAAAAGGGCGCTCTGTTCTGTTTCGGGGCTGGCCGGTGGGTCGTCCTTCTTGGTGCGGCTG
>NZ_JANWVH010000107.1:244-7863 GCF_025056915.1 Meiothermus sp.
CAGGGCGAAGAGGCTCTGCTCCTCGAGGCTCAGCGTGCGGGGCAGGCTGGGCCCCAGGGCGCTCCAGACCTGGGCCAGTTGGGTGTTGAACCAGTAGGCCAGACCGGGAGACTCCTTGGCCATCTTGCTCAGGTGGTGCTGCGAGAGCCTGGTGAGGCGGCCCAGCACCATGGCCGGGGTGCTGCTGGCCGCGCCATAGTAGCGCTGTACCACGCCGGCGTTGATCTCCGACTCCACAGAGGCCTCCTGAATCTGGGCCAGCAGGCACATCAATCGGCCACAGTGGTAGGCCGGGCTGGGGTGGTGGGGGTCTAGGGCCATATGCATCCTTCCTCCTTTGCGGATGTGGTAAGCCTTCAAAAGCCCCATGCGGGCATAGATGCGCCCCAGGGCGGCGGCGTCGGGCTTTTGCGCGTTCAAGGCCTCGCTAAAAGCCCCGGTCATCACCTCGGCGGTGTGGGACTCCATGATGCGGGCCAAAGCGCCGTAGGGAATGGGCAGATTTGGGTTCAAGGCCGCGCGCCAGAGGGGGACTTGCAGGGTTTTGATGGGTTTGAGGTAGTCGTCGAACTTCTGCTCGGGGGTCTTGGGGCGCTGGAGGCTCAGGAAGAGCCGGTTCAGGCCCGGCAAGCTGGCCGCCCGGTCGCCGCTTTTTCGCACGATGGTGAGGTGCTCGAACCAGGTTTGCACGGCCTGCACAAACTCTTCCAGCGAACCGGTCTGCCAGTCGCGCACCATCACCCGGCCCGAGGCGGGGCTCATGGCCGTGGCGAAGAAGCGGGCGTGGCGCAGGCTGGGCGGGGCCTCGCCGGTCTTGAGGGCTTTGAGCACCTTGCGGGCGCGCTCGAGGGCCTGGGCTTCCTCGGCCTCGTTGCTGCTGGGGGCGAAGAGGTCGCGGAAAAAGTCGTCCTCCTCGGGTATCTCCTGGTCGTACCAGACCACCACCTTCATATCCCCCAGGGTCTCGGCCTGTTCCAAAAGCGCGTCCAGCCCGGCCCGGTAGGCGGTGGCCGAAAGCTCCTCCACGGCGGCGTTTTCCCCCTGGGAGAGGCCATAGGACTCGAAGGCTTCCTTGTCGTAGGTGACCAGGGCGTGCCCGAAGGCGCTCCCGCCCAGCTTGGTCACCTTGGGGTGCGTGGAGGCCGGGGGAATGAGCTCGCCGCTGGCAAAGGAGCGCATCCCGCCACCGGTGTTTGCAGGCGGGAAGGCCTGGGCGCGGAACCCCCGCCACCAGTCGTGCCAGTCGGGGAACTCGAGCACGCACTGCCCGGCGAGGAAGAAGGAGATTTTATCGGTGGTCTTGAGCTTTTCAGCGCCTTTTTGCTGGGTTTGGGCCTCGAGCTTCTCCCTTATCTGCGCCATCTGCCCTGGGTCGGCGAGGGCACGGGCGATGCGCCCAAGCAGGGGCACCTGCTGTGCGGCCAGCTCTATGAGCAGCCGGAAGGTCTCTTGCTTTTGCAGGTTTTTGGCGTGCTCCTCAGGGCTTTTGATGTTCCCTTCCCTATCCCGCTCGGCCAGCCCGAACACCACCGCGCAGGTGTCGGCCAGGAAGTGCGCTGCCTGTTCCGCCGCGTGGCCCTGGGCCCGCAGGTAGCCGGGCAGGGCCATCATCTCAGGCTGGGAGAGGTCGGGAGCGGGTTTGGTCTGGTTCAGCGGGATGAGTTCGGTAAACTCTCCTGCCGGGCTCACCCCCACCAGCCAGCGGATTTCCTTCTGGGTAAAGCCCGGTTCCGCGCCCAGCCCCTTTTGCCGGGCGTACTCCACCAACTGCGAAAGCATCAGCCCACCCCCTTCTTCACCTGCTCGCTTGCATAGGGGGGTACCTTGAGCACCCCCTCCACCACCTCGGCCTGGAAGAGGCTCACGCGGGGCTTCTCGCCCCTGTCGGTGCGCAGCGGGGCCCCTGGCCTGGCGAGGTCGAAGACGTCGTAGAGCATCCAGCCGATTTTTTCGCTGTAGGGCACGGGCCGGGCTTCCTCGCCGGGCTCTGCCAGGCGGAAGTAGCCGGTGAACTCGCGGCAGCCCAGGTAGGGCTGGTAGATGCACTGGCCCGCCCGGGCCCGGCGCTCAAAGCTGTGCTCAATCTTCTGGCGCAGGGCGTGGTCTTCGCGGTAGAGCACGGCGTGGGCGGTGAGGCGGTAGCGCACGTCCCGCAGGGCCATGGTCTGGCGCTGGGTGCGGCCTTTGGTGTCCTGGCCGGTCTCCTCCCGGGTGGCATCGGCAAAAAGGGGCTCGAAGGTGCTGGGGTTCCTCATCCAGCCCTGGATGCTGCGCGGGCTCACCTTTTCCTTCACCTCGTTGCGCATCAGGGCGATGTAGCGCACTGGCTTCAGCACTTCAATTCGCTCAATCTGCCAGTACATGAGGGGCCTTTTGCTCTGGGGGTCAAAGTCCAGGTAGAGGGCGTCGTAGATGCCCCGCGCGGCGCTGGGGGTGATGACGGGGTAGCTGAAGCGCTCCACCTTGAACTCGGGCCGCGTGAAGCAGGCCAGCTCGCCCCAGACTTCCAAGCTAAAACTTCGCATGGTACCTCCTTCCAGATCGTTTTTGCGAAACATACCAAAGCCTTGCCCCGGCACCGGGTTAGATGACCAGGCCCACGCCGCCCCCCTCCTCTGGGGTGAAGCCCAGCTGGGGGCTGTAGAGCAAATCGTCGGGGCAGAGGAACCAGTCGGGGGCCTCACCCCGGCCAAAGCGCAGGAAGACAGGCTCCAGGAAGGCGGGCGGCCCCCCTTTGGGCAGGAAGTAGGGCACCGTGTAGGGCCGGGCCCGGTGAATCCAGTCGGCGGCGATGCCTTTATCCCGAGCCTCCTGCATCAGTTCCCGAGCCTCGAGGTTGTAGGGCACCACCACGTTCACCGCCGGCGACTCGATGATGCGGTAGCGGCGGGCAAGCTCGGCGTAGTTTTGGGTTCGGATGAAGTCTTCAATCTCTGGGTCGCTCACGCTTTGCAGGCTGTAGAGGCTCTGGTAGTAGCGGCGGAAGGTGGCGGGCCCCAAGCTCAGCTCGCCCTCGGCCAGCAGGGCGCGGGTTAGCTTGGCGGCCTGGGCGTAAGCCTTATCGGGGTAGCCCTCGTCCTCGGGCAGGAAGACCACCAGCCGTCCTTGGCTCCGCAGCCCATGCCGGTTGACGCGCCCGGCAGTCTGGGCGATGGCCTCCAATGGCCCCAAGGCCCGGTAGCCCACGGGAAAGTCGAGCTCCACCCCGGCTTCCACCACCTGCGTAGAGACCAGCCGGCAGGGCTCGCCCGCCTCCAGGCGCTTCTGCACCGCCCCCAGCACCTCTAGCCGGTGCGCCGGGCAGAGCGCGGTGGAAAGGTGGAAAAGGCCCTCCAGCCCTTTGTCGTGGGCCTGTTTGAAGAGCGCGTGGGCCTGCCGCTTGAGGTTCAGCACCACCAAAGCCTGAGGGTCGGCCTCGAGCAGCGTCACCAGACAGGGCCAGGGGGTAGGGTTTTTGAGCCACCAGTCGAGCTTGACCCGCTGGGTTTGTACAAAGAGCCCCTCGGGCTGGGGGATGATTTCCAAAGGCTGCCAGCCCTGGGGCTCGCCCTCCCTCACCTTTTCGTGCAGGGTGTCGAAGGCGGGCTGGGTGGCGGTGGCGAAGACCACCACCGCGCCGTACTTCTCACTGGCCAGGTGGGCCAGGGTCTTGAGGGTGGGCACGGCCAGGTGGGTGGGCAGGGTCTGCACCTCGTCGAACAAAAGCACGCTCCCGGCCAGGTTGTGCAGCTTGCGGCAGGCCCCCGGGCGGCTGGCGTGGAGGCTTTCCAAAAGCTGCACGTGGGTGGTGAGGACGATGGGGGCCTCCCAGTTTTCCGCCAGCAGGCGGCGCTCGAGTTCGGCCATGTCCTGCTCATCGGAAAGCTCCTTGCGCAGTGGGCGGTAGGCCAGGCTGTGGTCTTCCAGGATGTAGTGGGGGCCAAAGTCGGCCAAAAGTTCGCGGTAGATTTTGGCGGTCTGGTCGAGGATGGACAGATAGGGCAGCACCACCACGATGCGCCTTATGCGGGGGTCGAGCATGGCCCGCTTCAGCGCGAAGCGCAGCATGGCCAGGGTTTTGCCCAGCCCCGTGGGCGCGGTCAGGGTAAAGAGGCGGCCTTCCTGCCCGGCGGCCTGGGCGCAGGCCTCGGAGACCTGCTGCCGCAGGCGGCGGATGCCTGGGGGCAGGTTTTCGTTGGCGGCCAGCCCTTGCAGGTGGGCCTCGAGCCGCTTTAGCGCCCGCTCGGCCTGCAAGGGAGGCGGAGTGGGACGCACCTCGCCTTGCAAGTGCCGCTCGGTGTCCAGAAAGTCGGCGTCCACCAGGGCCGAGAAGAGCATGCGGGTCTCGAGCATGGCGGCAGCGCTCTGGGCTGTGGCAACTGGTGCCTGGCTGGGAGGTGGTAACTCTATGCCATCGTCCAGGAGACGCTCTTTGAGCACCTCGAGGTCGCCCTCGCTCAGGCGCAGCTCAGCCGGAAAGCCCTGCCCGTCCTGCCGCAGTTTCATCTCCTTAAGGCTTTCCCTGGCCCCGCTCTGTAGCCCTATGTGGTGCCCCTGCACGGCCAGCGCCACCTCCGGCACGCGGTACTCGAACAGGGCCAGATGCGCCCCTGCCGACCAGTGGTCGAGGCCCTTTTCCTTGCCCTCCAGGCGGCGCTGAAAGAGGTCGCCGTATTTGCCCAGGTCGTGCAGCAGCCCGGCCAGGTGGGCTTTTTCCGGCTCGCCGAAGGAAGCAGCTTTCTCCTGGGCCAACTGCGCGACCTGCAGGGCGTGTTCGCGCATGGGCTGCCAGCGGCTTCGGTCTTTGTGGGAGTGGGCCCAGTAGGTTTTGGGCGAGGAGGAGCCTGTGCCCTCGTGCTGCGCCAGCAACTGCCGGGCCTCGGCCAGCCAGGTCTCGCGCAGGCTTGGGGGCTCCAGCACCTCCACGCGGGGCCCCCAGCTCTGAATCCAGGGTAGCAGCTCGAGGGGGAATCCTTCGCTATCGGTGCCGACGGTAATTGAAACGAGAGTGTAGCCACCCTCGAGCTGCTCGACAATCTGAAGGTTGGGGTAGCCCCCTTCGCGCAGGCGATCGGCGGCCTCCGGCGCAAAGCGAAGCAAAACCTTCACCGCTTTCCCACCCACGATGCCCCAGGCCGCCGAAAGGTAGGCGGTGGGGTCGAAGTCGTCGGGGATGGTGTACGTCTCGTTCAGAAGGCGCGGGCGCTGGATGCGCTCGAGCTTGTAGGTTTTGAGGTTGTCAAGGTAGTGGATGCCCCGGCCAAAAAGCCGGTCTTTGCCGATGATGTAGACCGCCATATTGGCCCTGGAGACCTCGATGAAGTAGGTCTCGAGTTCCACCCCGAAAGGGCGGGCCTGGGGGGGCTTGTACTCGAAGGCCACCACCCGGCGCTCGAGCCAGCCCTGGGTGAGGGTCTCGAGGTTGGCCCCGCTCAGGCTGGGGGGGCGCGCCCCCAGAGCCCCGGTGCTCTTGAGGGCAATGGCCCCAAGCGGCTCGGGCAGGTTTTTAGCCAGCTTGCGCAGGGCCTCCTGGTAGGCTTTGTTGCTGCCGGGGCTGTGGTGCGCCAGCATTCGCAGGGCGGTGAAGGCTACCACCGTCTCGGTGAGGCCCAGCCGCTCGACCACCTCGATGCGGTAGGTGTGGCGCAGGCCGTCGTGTACAAACTGCAAGCCCAGCCGCTCGGCCAAGGCCCTGACCTCGTCCAGATAGTTGTAAACCGCCCGTTCGCCCAAATCCAGCTCGACTTGAAGCTCGCTGGGTTTCCAGGGCTTTTGTTGCAGCAACTCGAGCAGCCGCAAAAGCCGAAGGGCTTTGCTTTGGTGATGGTTGAGGTCTTCAGTTTCGGGCATACAAAACCGATTGACCCCACCTTAGCAAACCCTCATCCATCTGTCGTCCATTTTTTTATAAAGGCTGCTGTTACTAAAAAATATATGAGTTTACTAAACGCATATTTGTTGTGACAACGAATAAAAACTGTTTTACCATAACTGCCGGTGACCAATCCTGGCCTTACATGCGAAGAGCGCTCTATGTACGATTTGGCGCAGGGGTAGAGGTTCCGGTGGGGGCGGGCCTTGGGTATGGACACACAGGGCAGGATGTCCGGCTAGACCACCAGCCACTGCCGCCGCCACTCCTCGACCCAGTCACTGTAGTAGCCGGGCATGAAGGTGTGGGAGAGGTCTTGGGGGTCGTACATGGGCAGGTTTTGGGGGTTCAGATCGCATATCCACTCGGCCCGAGGGTCGAGGGTGTACACCCCCCCCTGGTTTTGCACGCTCTCCTTCCAGCCCAGTGCCTGCCGGAGCTTCTCCAGGTTTTCCCAAAACGCCTTGCGGGGGTTGCGGTTTCTGGGGTTGCCCAGGCGGTCGAGCAGCACCTCGAGGCTGGCCTGGCCCCCGCTCACCAGCAAGAACACCAACAATTCCCCCATCTTGCTAACCGCCGGAATGGGCACCGGGCGCCCGTTTACCCGCACCTCGAGCCCTCCGTAGGGCCGCACCTCCACCCGGATTTGCCGAGGGGTTTGGCAGATACCCGCCATCCGGGCCAGCTCGGGGAAACAACTCAGTTCTTCTCGCACCCAAAGACTGGAGGCCTCGAGGCCGCTCAACAGGCTGCGGGCCTGCTCCTCCAGACCCCTTTGCCTTGCATACTCCGCCTCCACCACCCTAAGCACCACCTGCCCTCGCTCGCTCAGTCGGCCCGAGGCCAGGTGTTCTTTTAGATGTGCGATGGACTCAAAGACCCGAACCGCCTCGCCTAGCATCAAGCGGGCAGCCAGAAGGTCGGCCTCGAGCCATACCTCGGCAGGGTTCATCTGCCAGGCCTGGGTCAGCTTGGCCAGGGCTTCCTCGGTCTGGCCCATCAGGCGCAGGGTGTGCCCCCAGCCCCACAGGGCCATCTGTCGGTCGTGCAGGTCACCTGGCCCCTTCGATGCCTGCTGGTAGCTGTGCAAAGCCCGCTCCCACTCACCTAAGCTGCGGCGGACGGCAGCAATGCCGCTCAGGGCCTTGGCCCGAAAGTCTTTTGCCGGGGCCTTTTTGCTCAGCTTGAAGGCTTGCAAAAGGTGCCGCTCGGCTTTGTGGGGCTGGTCGGGCAGCAGCGCCATGCCCAGGCTGTTGTGGGCCCAGGCCAGGTAGTAGGGGTCTTCCTCCAAGTAGGCCAGGGCCTCGGCCCATTTGACCAGGGCTTGCGACCTGTGCCCTTGGTGGTAGAGGAAAAACCCAGCATCCAGCAGCATTCGTCCCAGTGAAGGGCCTTTCAAATAGGCCCGAGACTGCTCGAGCACCTCGAGCCATCCTGGTTGGCCTGTCCAAAACAGGGCCTCTCCTTTCGAGCGATAAAAAATGCCCCAGTCGAAGGGGGATGCAGGCTCGGCGTGTTGGAGGGTGTGAAGGGCCTCTTGGTAGGAACCCTGGCGCACCTGTGCCCAGCTAAGGTAGACCAGGGCCGCAGGCGAGGGGGTTCGCTCCGATAGCCAGCTAAGAATTTGCTCGGGTGCGCGGGCTTTGCAAAGGGCTTGCAGATAAATAGACTCAAAGCCTGCCTGTTCAAGCAACGCTGCGGGGAGCTTCTGCAGCTCCGACAAAAACGCCTTCGCTCGTAAATGAGTGGTGCAGTTTTCCAGTCGGCG
>NZ_JANWVH010000108.1 GCF_025056915.1 Meiothermus sp.
GACCTCAACGCCCCGGGTGGAGTGATCATTGACCTGGCCAGGGCCATCCATGCTGGCTATGTGCGCGGCCCTCGAGTCAAAGCCTGCGGCCTCGGCCTGAGTGTCACGGGTGGACACATGGATCCCCCTGGCTGGGGTGACCATGTTAGGTTCGAGGCCATGGCCCTGCCTTGCGACGGCCCGGAGGCGTTCCGACGGGGCGTGCGCGAGCAGGTCAAGCGCGGGGCCGACTTCATCAAGATCAACCTGTGCGTGGGCTCGAGGCGCGACCTCGCCACGCCCTACCGCCAGGAGATGACCGATGAGGAGATTTTCGCCGCTATCGACGAGGCGCACCGCCTCGAGCGCAAGGTGGCGGCCCACACCTCGGGCGGCCCGGCCATCACCAAGGCGGTTCGGTGGGGCCTGGATACCGTGGAGCACGGCCACTGGGTGGACGAGGAAACCGCCGACCTGATGGCCGAAAAGGGGGCCTACTACATCCCGACCCTGCTGGTGAACGAGCGTAACTTCGACTTTACCCCCGAGCAGCTGGGCGTTTCCAGGCAGGCCTGGGCCTGGCTCGAGAAAGCCCGGGAGGACAAGTGGCAGAGCCTGGAGCGCGTCCGCAAGGCTGGGGTCAAGATCGGCTGTGGCACTGATGCTGGTTTCATGCTGCCCCACGGGGCGATGAACGCCAGGGAACTCGAGCTCCTGGTTCAGGGGGGCCTGACCCCCCTGGAGGCCATCACTGCGGCCACCAAGACCAACGCCGAGCTGATGGAGCTGGATGAGCTGGGGGTACTGGCTGTGGGCAAGGTGGCTGATTTGCTGTTGGTGGACGGGAACCCGCTCGAGGACATCCGGATCCTCCAGCAACAAGCAAAACTGCGGGTGTTCAAGAACGGCGTGGAAGTCACCCGCCCCGATCTGCGGGCCCGCTGGCCGGGCCTGGGGGGAGTGCTGGCATGAGCGACGAGGCCACCCTGCAGAAAGTGTTCGACTACATCGATGCCCATGCCGAGCAGGCCGTGGAGGACCTGCGCACCCTGCTGCGCCAACCCTCGGTGAGCGCCCAGAACATCGGCCTGGCCGAGTGTGCCCGTTTGCTGTGGAGCCTGATGCGGAAAAACGGTGTGCAGAATGCAGAAATTCTGCCCACCGAGGGAGGCCCCGAGGTGCTGTTGGGCACAGAAAACCCCCTTCACCCCGACGCGCCCACCCTGCTCTGCTACGGCCACTACGACGTGCAGCCCCCGGAGCCACTGGAGCTGTGGCACTCCGACCCCTGGGGCGCCGAGGTGCGGGACGGGGTGATCTATGCCCGGGGGGCCACCGATAACAAAAGCGGCTGCCTGGCCTTTGTGGAGGCCGCCCGGGCCTACCGGGCGGTCGCGGGTGGCACCCCGGTGCGCTTGCAGTACCTGTTCGAGGGGGAGGAGGAGATCGGCTCTCCCCACCTCGAAGACTTTGTCTGGAAGCACAAAGACCGGCTCCACTGCGATGCCTCCATTGGCCTCGACGGCGGTGTGAACCGCACCTCGCTGCGCCCCGAGGTGCACCTGGGCATCAAGGCCATCCTCTACGTCGAGTTGCGCTGCAAGACCCTCAAGCAGGACACCTGGTCGGGGCGGGCCCAGATGCTGCGCTCGGCGCCCTGGCGCTTGATTGAGTGCCTCACCTCGATTGCCGACCCTGCCACCGGGGTCATCAAGGTGGAGGGCTGGTACGACACGCTGATCCCGCCCGACGAGTGGGATCTGGAGTTCCTGCGCGACGAGCTGCAGTACTTCAACCGAGCCGAGTTCATGCGGCAGATGGGGGCGAGGCACCTCTCCACCGACGATGACTTCGAGCTGCTAAAACGGGCTCACTACGGCGCAAGCGCCAACATCTGCGGCTTCGCTTCGGGTTATACCGGGGAGGGCTCCAAAACCATCGTGCCTGCAGAGGCTGTGGCCAAGATGGATTTTCGCTGCCCGCCGGGCCTCGAGCCCGCCGAGCAATTCAAGAAGCTGCAAAGACACCTCGAAAAACACGGTTTCGACGACATCGAGCTGATCCTGGTCAACGCCCGCAAGAATCCCTACAAAGTCTCCTCCCGCGAGGCCATTGCCCAGGCTACCTTCCGTGCCGCCGAGCGGGTGTTCGGTGTCCAGCCCATCGTCCACGGGGTCAGCATCCAGGGTTTGATCATGCTGGCCATTCCCCACCCCGCTGTGCTTTCCGGTTTTGGCGCACCCGAGAACAACCTGCACGGCCCCAACGAAAACATGCCCATCGCCCGCTACATTCAGGGCATCAAGTACGCCGCCGCGATCTATCACGAGTACGCCGTAGAGATGGCCCAGAGGAGACCATGACCCAGTACCTCATCCGCCGCGTACTGCAGGTGATCCCGACCTTCATCGGGGCCACCCTGCTGGCTTTTATCATCATCCAGCTCACCCCCGGCGACTTCACCGACCGATTCGCCCTCGACCCCAACGCCGATGCCGAGCAGCTGCAGCGTTTGCGCGAAAACTTCGGTCTGGACGACCCGGTTCTGGTGCAGTATTTCAAGTGGATGTGGGGCATCATCACTGCTGGATACCTGGGCGAATCGTTCACCTACCGCGCACCGGTCACCGAGATCATCGTGCCCCTGATCATCAATAGCTTCACCCTGGTCTTGATTTCCCTCATATTGACCTACCTGCTGGCCATCCCCATCGGAATTTATCAGGCTGTTAATCAGTACAGGCTGGGCGATCAGGTCTGGTCTTTCTTTGCCGTGGTGGGGCTGGCCATTCCCAACTTCTTTTTTATCTTGTTGCTGATTGTCGGTGTTCTGTATTTGCAGGCCCCGTTGCGCGAGATAGCCCAGGGCAATGCCTGGTACAGGCCCATCCTGGATTTTTTGAGCTACGACCTGCGAAACGGGCTCTTGTTTCCCGTGGGTGGAATGCGAACCACCGAAATCTACGACAGCCTCTCCTGGTGGCAGCAGGTGGGAGATCGGTTGTGGCACCTGATTCTGCCCACCCTGGTCATCACCACCGCCGGACTCTCGAGCCTGGTTCGTGTGGTGCGCGGTCAGGTGCTGGATTTCTTGCAATCGGACTTTGTACGCACCGCCCGCGCCAAGGGCTTGTCCGAGCGGGTGGTGGTCTACAAGCACGTGCTTCGGAATGCCATCAGCCCGGTGATTTCGGGCATCGGCACAGTGCTACCAGAGTTGGTGACCGGAGCCGGCCTGGTGGAGTTTGTGTATCGCTGGCCGGGCATCACCCCGGGTTTCGTGATCGCCATTCAGCAAAAAGACCTCTATGTGGTGATGGGCCTGTTGGTGCTTTCAGCCATCCTGCTGATGATCGGGAACCTGATTTCCGATGTGCTGCTGGCACTGGTGGATCCAAGGATTAGGTACTCCTGATGATCGGGCCCGTGACCTCGAGTTCCACGCCCCTGCGCACACTCTCGCGGGGCCAGGTGGTTCGGTTGCAGTTCCGCAAACACCGCCTGGCGATGGTCAGCCTGTGGGTGCTGGGCCTTCTGTACCTGCTGGCGGCCTTTGCTGATTTTATTGCGCCTTACGGGGAATCGGAGTCGTTTTTCCGGGGGGCCATTGACCGCAGTTTTGCCCCGCCTACCCGGATACACTGGCGCGACCCCGAAACCGGAGCCCAGACAAGGCCTTTCGTCTACAACGTGCGCAGCGAGATCAACCTCGAGACCCTCCAGTTCGAGTTCAAAGAAGACACCAGCACCCGCTATCCCATTCGTTTCTTTACCCAGGGGCAGCCCTACGTACCCTTCCCGATCAACCTGATTCCCCAAACCTGGCGCAATACCTGGGGTTTCAACCCCACCGTTACCCTCCGGCTGTTTGGCGTGGACAAGCCCGCCACCATCTTCCTGTGGGGAGCCGATCGCCTGGGGCGCGACGTGTTCGGGCGCATTCTATTCGGAGCCCGAATAACCCTGACCATCGGGATTTTTGCGGCGGTGCTGGCCCTGGTGGTGGGGCTGGTACTGGGCGCTGTTGCCGGCTACTACGGTGGTTGGCTTGACGACCTGATCATGCGGGTGGTGGAGGTGCTGTCCACAATCCCAGCCCTGTTCCTGTTGCTGGCCCTGCGGGCGCTTTTTCCACTGGACGCAAAGTCGAGCGTGGTGTTTTTCGTGGTGATCCTGATCCTGGGGCTCATTCGCTGGGGCGGGGTGGCCAGGGCGGTGCGCGGGCAGGTGCTGAGCTTGCGCGAGGAAGACTACGTGATGGCCGCGCGGGGATTGGGCGCCAGCGATGCACGCATCATCTTCCGGCATGTCCTGCCCGCTACCGCCAGCTTTGCCATCGTCAGTTTCAGCCTGCTCATACCGGGCTTCATCCTGACCGAATCGGGCCTATCGTTTTTGGGCCTGGGCATCTCCGATCCAAACGCCAGCTGGGGCCTGATGCTGGCTGTGGCCCAGGAAGGTGGAATGCAGACTTTCACCAGCAGGCCCTGGATGCTGATTCCAGGTTTGTTCATCTTCATCACGGTGCTGGCTTTCAACTTTGTGGGCGATGGGCTACGCGACGCGCTGGATCCCAAGGCCAGGAGGGGCTAGGTATGTTCGTTCCGTCCATCAGAACCGACAAACCCCCATGAAGTCCTCCGTGGCTTGAATGGACACGGTGCTAGACGGTTGTGAGTCGTTTTTTTCGGGAGGCAGGCATGCGCACGCTCAAGTGGTTGGTCTTGGTTTTGGTGATTCTGGTGGGGGCTGGGGCTCTGGCTCAGCCGCTGGTTCGTCCCGCCCGCTTTGGAGGTGCGGGCAACGCACAGATGGGTGGAACGCTCACCTATGGTTTGGTGGGCTTGCCCCCGACCTTCAATCCTTTTACGGTGCAGTCTCTTTCGGACACCTACATTCAGTACCTGTGGTACCCCCAGCTTGTGCAGTTCAATGCGGCCAGTGGACAGTATGAGTGCTATGTCTGCGTTAGCTACCAGCAACGTGGCCTGGACATAACCTTCAGCATCCGCAGTGGCATCCAGTGGTCGGATGGGCGTCCCCTGACCGTGGACGACATCATCTATAGCGCCGAGCTGCACGCCAACCCGCAGGTTAACTCGCGCCAGCGCAGTTTGTTCACGCAAAACGGAAAGCCGTTGCGGTGGACTCGAGTAGACGGCAACACCGTTCGCCTGACCCTGAACGCACCGGATGCCGCTGTCCTTGACCTGGCCACCTGGCCCATCGTACCTCGCCACATCTGGCAACCCATCTTCGAGCGGGGTGGTGCAGCCGCAGTCAACGGCGCCTACACCGTCAGCACCCCTCCTGCACAGATTGTGGGAGCCGGTCCATTCCTGGTTGAAGCCTATCGGCCCGGTGAAGAAATGGTGCTGCGCAAGAACCCCAACTACTGGGTAGTGGACGAGCGGGGCAACAAGTTGCCCTATCTGGATCGCATCATTGCCCGCAACTATGCCGATACCAACGCACGCCTGGCGGGCTACATTGCCGGTCAGCTTGACTACTTCCAGCCGCTGACCATTGACGAGGTGCAGGGGGTACGCCAGGCCATCAGCGCGGGTCGCCTGGATGCCGAGCTGAAGGTCAACATTACCCAATCGGCAGTGACCAGTACCATCTTCTGTAACTTCCAGAACCCCGATCCCTTCAAGGCCCAGCTCTGCCGCAATGTCAACTTCCGCCGGGCCCTCTCGCACCTGGTCGACCGCGAAACCATCCTGCGGGTGGGGTTGGGCGGGCTGGGCCGCCCCCTGTATGGCCCCATCAGCTCGGGCAACACCCGCTGGTACAACCCCAATGTCTTTGTGGAGGGCCGCACTCAGTTCAGCTACAACCCCCAGCGCGCTGCCGAGCTGTTGCGCGGACTGGGCTTTACCCGGCGCAATGCCCAGGGCTTCTTGATTGATGCTCAGGGCCGTACCATCAAGATGAACGCCCTGGTGGTTTCGACCGAAGCCTTGCAAAAAGTGGCTGCCCCAATCGTGATTGAAGATATGCGCAAGGTTGGGATCGACGCATCCTTTACCGTTGCAGACAATGGCAGCGTAATTAACCCGGCCCTGCGCAACTTCAACCCCGACGGCACGCGCAACTTCGACCTCTCATTCACCGATTTTGGTGGGGTGTTTGATCCCCCGACCCGTCGCAACCTCTACAACCTGAACGGGGTGGCCCACCTCTGGAACCTCAACCGTCCAGGTCAGCCCCGCCCCGACCGCCCGGAGACCTTTGAAATCCTGCTGGACAAGCTGGTCTCCGATGGCCTGGCCACCACCGACCCCGCCCAGCGCAAGGCCATCTATGACCGCTTTCAAGCTGTGGCTGCCGAGAACCTCCCACTGATTTACCTGTATACCCGGGGCCTTCACGTCTCCTACAAGAAGCGGGTGGGCAATACCCAGGACCAGCTACAAGACCCCATCGGCGCTTTCCAGAGCACGGCCAACGGCTACCTGGGAGAGGGGATCAACTTCCTCGACACCATCTTCGTGCGGGGGAACTGAACCATTGCAGGCGTCCAGGGTCGAGGGAATTTCCACAACGCTTGTCTCTCGGCCCTGGACCGCCGCCAGGAGGTTACGTGTCCATATCTACCACCCGATACCGTATTGCTGATCGGGTCGTTCACAAGGACGAGTCCATCCGCACCAGAATGCTGGGTATCGCAGCGGGGTTGGAAGGGGTGATAGCCCTGGGGCGGGGCGACCCCGACCTGGACACCCCCAGGCATATCGTGGAGGCCGGCCAGAAAGCCCTGGCGGCCGGGGCCACCCACTACACTGCCCCCCAGGGAATGCCCCAGTTGCGTGCGGCCATCTGTGAAAAACTCGAGCGGGAAAACCACCTGAGCTACACCCCCGATGAAATCATCGTCACCGCCGGCGCCCAGGAAGGCATCTATGTGGCCATGCTGGCCTTGATCAACCCAGGAGACGAAGTGCTGGTCACTTCGCCCGGATACACCTCCTACAACCAGGCCATCGAACTGGCAGGGGGGGTGGTGGTTCCGGTCAACGTGTACCAGAAGGACAATTTCGCCCTGACCGCGGAGGCCGTAAAGGCCCGGATGACCCCCAAAACCCGGATGCTGTGCCTGATGAGCCCATCCAACCCAACGGGTTCGGTCACCCCCAGAGCCGAGGTGGAGAAGCTGGCCCAGCTGGCCCAGGAGCATGACCTGATGGTGATCTCGGACGAGATTTACGAACGCCTGGTGTTCGATGGGCATAGCGTGACTTCGGTTGCCAGCCTGCCCGGCATGAAAGAACGCACCCTGACCCTGAATGGGTTTTCGAAAGCCTACGCCATGACCGGCTGGCGCATCGGCTACCTGGCCGCCCCCAGGGATCTGGCCGTGCCGATGAATGAAATCCACCACGGCATCAGCATCTGTGCCCCCGCGGTCAGCCAGCATGCGGCTCTGGCGGCCCTGCAGGGTTTGCAGGACTGCGTGGAGGAGCACCGGCAGATTTTTGCCGAGCGACGGCGGTTTTTCCGCACGGTGCTGGACAGCCTGGGCTTCACCTATGGTGAGCCGCAGGGGGCCTTTTACCTCTACACCAACGTCTCCTCGACGGGCCTGGGGGCGGGCGAGTTTTGCATCCGGCTGCTGCAGGAAGCCCGGGTGATGGTCTTCCCCGGAACCCTCTTTGGCGACCACAACGACCACTTTGTGCGGATTTCGCTCCTGCAACCCATGGCGAAGCTTGAAGAGGCCGCCGACAGAATGGCCAGGGCGGTGAAGACACTGAGGGCGGCGGGCT
>NZ_JANWVH010000109.1 GCF_025056915.1 Meiothermus sp.
TCCTGGGCGCTTTTGCAGGCTACCCAGACCTCTTCAAAGGGGAGCTTGCGCTGGTCCAGAAGCCAGAAGGTGTTTTCCTCAAAACGAAAGGGCACCACACGCATGGGGCCAGTCTACTTCAGGGTGTTCAACAGACTGGTGTAGAGCAAGTAAAACTGATTCTCGTCCAGCCGGGCCTGGGGATTGTTCCAGGTGGCCGACACGCAGTACTGCTTGCCGCCCCTGGAGGTGAGCCAGGTGGTCAGGTTGAGCACCCCCGGCTCCGAGCCTCCTTTGAAGGCCACACGTTGCCAGTCAGCTGGATTGGCAAGCCCCGGATTGAGGCTCATAAGCGGCAGGGCCTGCACCTTGGCCATCAAGCCGCAGAGCTCGCGGGTGCTGAAAAACCACTCCACATCTATTGCAACCGGCCCCCCCGCAAAAACGCTGACATCGGGCAGGGGCAGGCTGGTCAGTTGGGAAACAAGGGCGGCTCTTGCAGAGGGATTGGCCCGGTAGCGAAGGAGCCACTCCCGGTTTTGTGGGTTTTTGAGCACGAACGCCTCCCGGGTAGTCAGAAAGGGCCGGTTTCGGGGAGAAAGTTTTTCTACCTCGGCCCGCCCTACAATGGCGATCAGCGCATCGGTGGCGGTGTTGTCGGAGATGGAGATCATCTGGGTGGCGTACTGCTCCAGGCTGAGGGGCGTGCCGTCGGGCAGGTTTTGCAAGGTGCCGCTGGGCAGGCTTTTCCACTCGGGGCGCAGCGGCACGGTGTCGCTCCAACGCCGCTGCCCGGCCTCGACCTGCTGACGCAGGGCTTCCAGTACCGCCAGTTTGAAGGTCGAACCCACCGCCAGCACGGCATCTGCGTTCAGATTCAGGCGTTCCTGGTTGCCCTCGAGCACCAGCACACTGACCTGCCCCGGCAGCTTGCGGTATTCGGCCAGGAGCTGCGCAGGGGTGAGTGCTGTTTTAGGTTGAGCCGGACGAAAGAACAGACCCTGGATACGCCCCTGGGCATCGAGCGAGATTTGGGCCGGCACGATGCCCTGCTCGAAAACGACCCGGAAATTGGGGCCGTCCGGTTCTACCCCCTGGTATTTGCCCAGTCCTGTGGAAAGCTGGGCCAGGATGGTCTCAATCTGCGCTACCGACACTTGCTGCAAGAAGACCGGGGCGAACCACTCGGCTTTGGGGGGTTGCTGGGTGAAGAGGCGCTCGAGGGCCGCCTTCGGGGTCAGGGGGGACTGGCTCAGGGCCAGCCCGAGCAGCAGGGTTCCAAGGAACGTCCAGAATTGCATAGCGTCCTCTTTACGTTTCCGACAAAGTTGCCAGGGCTTCCCCCCCGGCAGCGCTCAGAATGACCAGCAGCGGAATGATTCGCTCCGGGGGCACGGTGTAGCTGCCGCGCTTGCCCGCTTTCAGCCAGCCCGCACTTTGCAGTTCTTTGAGGTGGTGGTAGAGCTGGCCGGTGGTTCCGATATCCGCCAGGTGTTGCAGCGCCTGGGAGCTGCTTTTGCCGTTCAGAACCGCCCGCAGAATTTCCAGACGCACAGGGTGCGCCAGGGCTGCCAGGCTTTCGGCCACCTCTGTCCAGGGCCTGTTCAAAAGCAGGTTCACCGGTAGCCCCCACTGCCAGCCCCAGGTGCCCGAGGCCACCTCGGCCTGGCCAGCGAACACCACCTCGCCGCCGGGTTGGGCGTTTTTGCGCAGGTGCTCCAGGGCCCAGAGGGTGCCTTCGGGGGGGATGGATGGGGCCCTCGAGGCCTGTTCCAGGGCAGCCAGGCGGGCCTCGAGCCGTTGCAGACGGGCTTCAAGCTCCACGTCAATACATTATTACGTTATTACGTAAAATACATGAGACAAAGGGCCCATTGGCGGGTCTGGGTCTCTGGAGGATGGCGGGCCTCGAGGCTCAGCGCACCTTGTAGCCGATGTCCTGCAAAATCTGCCGGGCTTGTTCGCGCTCCTCGGGGGTCGCAAATCCCATCCGGATGGCCCCCCCCTCGTCGCGGATGGCCAGCACCTCAAAGTTTTTGATGTTGACCCCGGCCTTACCCAGTGCGGTGGAGACCGTTGCAATCTGGCCGGGTTTATCGGGCACCTGCACCACCAGCTCGTTCATCACCGGCAACAGGCTGCGCTTGACGATGGGCAGCGAATCGCGGGTGCGCTTGGCTTCCTGGGCTGCTTCGAGGAGCGCTTCGGGGGCCTCGAGCAGGTTCTCGAGCTCCAGCATCACCGCCCGTAAATCCTCGATGGCCTCGCGCAGGGCTGCTTTGTTGGCCACCACCATGTCGCGGCTCATGCGGGGGGAGCCGGAGGCCACGCGGGTCAGGTCGCGAAAGCCCCCTGCGGCCAGGAACATCAGCAGGTCTTGATGGGGGTCTTGGGCCATCAGTCGGTTCAGGCCCACGGCCAGCAGGTAGGGCAGGTGCGAGACGCGGGCGACCAGGCGGTCGTGCAGCTCGGGTGAAATTTCCAGCGGGTAGGCGCCCAGGTTCTGCACCAGCCCATGCACCGCCCGCAGGGCTTCGGGGGAGGTGGCGGGCGTGGGCGTGATGACCCAGACCGCGTTTTGAAGCAGCCCAGCATGGGCCGCCTCGACCCCGGCTTTTTCGCTGCCCGCCATCGGGTGTGAACCCACAAAGTTGGGCAACACGCCCGTCAGGGCCTCCACAACCGGGGTCTTGACGCTGCCCACATCGGTCCAAAGGGTGTGCGGGCCGGAAAACCGGGCCAGTTTCAGGCCCTCGCTGACCAGCACCCCCATGGGGGCCGCCAGCACACCCAGGTCCAGTTCGGCAATCCAGCCCCCCAGGGCGGTGTGCACCCGATCCACAACTTGAAGGGCCAGGGCGTCCTCGAGCGCCCTGGGGTCGGGGTCGTAGGCGTGGATCTCCTCGGCCAGAAAGCGTTCGCGCAGCCCCAGGGCCACGCTGCCCCCCAGCAGACCTATGCCAAAAATGCCGACTTTGCCAAAGAGGGGCCTCATCATACGTGAAGTCTCAGGTTGCAAGCTGGAGTCCGTGTCGAGAAGCGCGGTGGGGCCTGGGTGGAATCGCCGGGTGGCTCGAGGTCAGGCGGGCTCGAGGGCCCGGGCCAGCCGACGGCCCAGGGCGGGCAGGAGGGCCTTGACCCTGCCCATCATATCGGCGAACTGGCTTTCGGTGAGCTGCTGGGCTGCGTCGGACTGGGCCTTTTCGGGTTCGGGGTGGGTTTCCACAATCAGGCCATCTGCTCCGGCGGCCAGGCCCGCCAAGGCCAGTGCTGTTACCCAGTCGCGCTTACCGGCAGCGTGCGAGGGGTCAATCCAGACCGGCAGGTGCGTCCAGCTTTTGAGCACGGGCACCGCCGAGACATCCAGGGTGAAGCGGGTGGACTTCTCGAAGGTACGGATACCGCGCTCGACCAGAATCACCTTCATATTGCCCTGGGCCAGCACGTACTCTGCCGACATCAGGAACTCCTCGAGGGTCATGCTCATCCCCCGCTTGAGCAGTACGGCCCGGCCCGACTTGCCAGCGGCTTGCAGCAGGGCAAAGTTTTGCGCGTTGCGGGCCCCGATCTGCAAAACATCGGCGTAAGCGGCCACCAGATCCACCTGTTCGGGCGAGACCACCTCGGTCACGATGGGCAGGCCTGTCTCGCGGCGAGCATAGGCCAGAATCTCGAGGCCCTCCTGACCCATGCCCTGGAAGCTATAGGGTGAGGTTCGGGGTTTGAAGGCCCCACCCCGCAGCATCTGGGCACCGTGCTTTTGGACATAGCGGGCCGCTGTGAGGGTCTGCTCCAGGCTTTCGACCCCGCAAGGCCCGGCGGCAACCATCACCTCGCCCCCGCCGGTCGCGCCGGTGTCCCAACGCAGCACGGTGGGTTTGGGGGAGACCTCGAGGGAAGCCAGCTTGTAGGGCTTGGAGATGGGAATCACGTCCTGAACCATAGAAAGCGCCCGAAAATGCTCGATTAGCTCCGGAGTGGGACCCTTGCCAATGGCTCCAATCAGGGTGGTGTGTTCGCCCTCCGACACATGGGCCCGGTAGCCGACCTGCTCAACTTCCCGCACCACCGACTCGATCTCTTTTGCGCCAGCACCGTGTTTGAGAATAATCAGCATCGCCTCACTCCTCCCACGCAAAAAAACTTCCGGGGTTTGTGTTCCCCGGAAGCGTGGATGCGTGTTCAAGCCACTATGCCAGCCTCACGGGAACCCCGGGCCAATAAAAATACCCAAAAAAGAAGGTATTTTGGCTGGCAGAAACCCGCTGGGTCGGCATATGCCGCGAGTTTAAGGGGCTGCCAGGGCTTCTGTCAATCCTCAGCGCTGGGGTGTGATGGCCAGGGTGCAGCGTGAAATGCAGACCAGGCGGCCTTCCTCATCGCGGATTTCGATGCCCCAGACGGCGGTGGTGCGGCCTGCGTGAAGGGGCGTTGCGGTGGCCCTGACCTTGCCGGAGCGCACCGAGCGCAGGTGATTGGCGTTGATTTCCATCCCAAAACTGGTGTGGCCTTCCGGCGCAGCCAGATAAGCGCCAATGCTCGCCACTGTCTCGGCCAGTGCGACCGAGGCCCCCCCGTGCAGGTAGCCGAAGGGCTGGTGGAGCCGGGGTGTCACCACCATCTCGGCCACCACCTTCTCGGGCGATGCCTCCAGGATTTGAATACCGAGGGTCTTGACCAGGGTTTCGCGCTCGAGCCGGGTGGGATCCATCTTGCTCATGGCCCTAGCCTACCCAAGAGGGCAAAAACCTGCTACAATAACTAGTTGCCTGGGGGCGTTCCGGTTTCGACAGGGGCTCTTGAAGGCAGTACGGCGTGTCGAGGTAGCCCATGGCCTCGTAAAAATGGGCAAAGCCATAACTGGCAACGTCCGTAGCAACAGCTACGCCCTCGCTGCTTAAGTCAGCGACGTTCTTCAGAAGCCCAGCCGATGGCGTGCTGAACGAACGACCTAAAGTCGGCTAGCTTTTGGCCAGGCTCCGTAGTCAAAAGCGAAACCAAACGGGGCTCGGTTCAGACCCGCTGTTGGTGGCGTAAGCCTGAACGACAACCAATCACCAACTACACACGTAGAAGTCTGCTGGATGGGTCTTTGGACAGGAGTTCGAATCTCCTCGCCTCCACCACCTGCCGTTCGCAAGAAGCTGCGAACGGCTTTTTTGTGCATTTTTGCGATGCACAGCCCGAGGCCGTGGCCAGCCCTCGAGGGGGCCACAAGACCTGGAAAAGTTCCGGTCGTGCAAGCCCTGGGTCGGGCATCTGCGGCGCCCCTCGCATTTGTCTAACCCCAAACCTTCGATAATAAGCCTGTGCTCAGGTTGCGGGCTGCTATTGTGGTTCTCCTGCTGCTGGCCTTCTGGGGGCCTGGTGTGCCTTTGCAGCCGGTGCGAACGGTGGTCTTGCTTGACCAAAGCCCCTCGGCGCGGGAGGCGGTCTGGAAGGTGGGGCCCTCGCTCAGCCTGCCCGGCGCGCAGTACGTGGCCTTTGCCAGCGGGGCCGCTCAGGTGGCCTCACCTTCGGCCCGCCGGCTCGACCTAGGCGAAGGCACCCGGCTGCAAGAAGCCCTGCGTAAGGCCCAGCAGCTCCGTCCTGACCGAATTGTGCTGGTATCAGACGGCCTCTTCCAGGACCAGCCTGAACCCATCGGCATTCCCATCTATAGCCTCCACCAGCCCCCCAGCCCCAACCTCTCGCTTTCGCTCTTGGGCCCGGCGCTGCCCGCCAGGGGCCAGACCATCGAGGTGCGGGCAGTGCTGGAGTCTACCGCCAGCGTCGGGGCCCGGCTGACCCTGGACGGCCCGGCGGGGCGGCTGGTGCGCGACCTGAGGCTCGAACCGGGCCGCAGCAGCCTGGGGTATCGCTTCCGGCTGGATGGACCGGCTGCCGTGACGGCGCGGGTGGAGAGCCCCTTGGGCCTCGATCAAGCCCGGCTCGAGCTAAGCCCTACCGATTCCATCCGGGTCTGGGTTCTGGGCGATAAGGCCCTGGCCCGCTACCTCAAGGCCCAGGGCTTTACCGTGGAGGAGCGGCGGGAGGTCAGCCTGCCCATCCGGGCCGAGGTGGTGGCTTTGGGGGTGGGGGCGCGCGATTTGTCGGTGGCCGAACTCGACGCGCTGCAAAGCTTTCTGAACCAAGGCGGCAGCCTGCTCTGGACGGCCACCCCCAGGGGGCTGTTTTTTGGTGGCTGGGAGCGCAGCGGCCTGGCCGAGAGCCTGCCGGTGGAGCCGGTTGAGGAGCCGGGCGGAGTGGGGATTGTGCTGGTGCTCGATGTCTCGGGCAGCATGCTCGAGGCCGACAAGCTGGGCCTGGCGGTGGTGGGTTCGCTGGAGCTAATCCGCTCGGCGCGGCCCCAGGACTACATCGGGGTGGTGGTCTTCTCCGACCGGCCCCGCTGGCTTTTCCGCCCCCGCCCCATGACCGAGCAGGGCCGCAAGGAGGCCGAAAGCCTGCTGCTCTCCACCTCGGCTGGGGGTGGCACCATGATCCGGCGGGCCTACCTGGAAGCCCTGAACGCCCTGGAAAGCGTGCCCACCGACTCCAAGCAGGTCATCGCCCTGACCGATGGGCTGGCCGCCGACGTGACCCCCGACCTCTTCGACGCGGCCCGCCAGGCCGCGCCAAAAATCAAAACCAGCACGGTAGCCATCGGGGCCGATGCCGACCGGCAGTTCCTGCGGGAGCTGGCCCAGGCCGGCGGGGGCACCTTCTGGGATGTGCCCAGCCCCCAGGATTTGCCGCGCTTTTTCCTCGAAGAAGCCCAGCGGGCTTTCCGGCGGGAGGCCCTCGAGGGCAGCTTCCCCGTCTCGGTGCGCCCTCATCCCGTCACCCGCGCGACCCGCCCCCCGGCCCTCTCGGTCATCCTTCCGGCCAAGACCAAGCCCTGGGCCCAGACCCTGCTCAGCTCGGGCGAGGGTACGGTGCTCGCGGTCGGGGAGAGCGGGAGGGGCCGGGTGGCCGCCCTGGCCACCGACCTCTCGCGCTCCTGGCTGGACTGGCCTGGAACCTCCGCGCTCGTGGCGGAGCTTTTGCGCTGGCTTTCCCAGACCCCGGCCCGGCCTCGTGTGCAGGCCCTGCGCGAGCCCGAAGGGTTGCGCGTGCTGCTGGAAGGGCAGTTCGAGCGGCCCAGCCTCCAGGCCGGTGGTCTGACGGTGAGCCTGGCCCCCACCGGCCCGCTGCGCTACGAGGCCCGGCTTCCCAGGGATACCGTGGGTCAGGCGGTCATCTTCGAGAACGAACAGCCCCGCCTAAGGCTGCAACTGCCCAGCCTGCCTGAGTGGCGCCTCGAGGACGGGCGGGAAAACCTCCGGCGGCTATCGGAGGCCAGCGGGGGCCGCCTCCTGGAGCAGGTTTCCGAGCTAAAAGGGCTTCCGAGCCGCAAAGACTTCTCCTTGCAATGGCCCCTGATTGCCCTGGCGCTGGGCCTGTTTTTGCTGGAGCGCTACCTCGAGCGCCGGAGAGCCCAAAATCCTTGAACAAAGGGGTTAGGGCGTAGGGTAGGGTGTTGGAGACCCACTCCCCAGCTCCGACTGCCCACTCCCGGCTTCGCATCCTTCAAAGTTGCTGAGCCTGGAGCGCTCTTCACATATTTAGGGCCATTCGACTATAAGAAAGCTTTGTCCTGGACAGAACAGTAGCCGCCTGGAAACTCGAAAACATGCGTCTCGGC
>NZ_JANWVH010000010.1 GCF_025056915.1 Meiothermus sp.
CACCGCGCTGAAAGGGGGGTAAGGGGCGTCCCATCCCGCCACCCGCACGATGGGGGCCTGCAGGTAGTCCAGGGCCTCCTCGGCGATGCGGGCCGCCACCTCGGCCCCAAAGCCGCCGGTGCGCATGGCCTCGTAGACCACCACCGCCCGGCCTGTTTTCTGCACCGAAGCAAAAATGGTTTCGGTGTCGAGGGGAACCAGGGTCTCGAGGTCCACCACCTCCAGCTCCACCCCTTCCCGTGCCGCGACCTCGGCGGCCTTCAGGCAGACCTCCACCATCCCCCCGTAGCAGAAGAGGCTGGCCGCATCGCCTTCCCGCACCACTCGAGCCTTGCCCAAAGGCAGGGTGTAGTAGCCCTCGGGCACCTGGCCCTTCACGCCCCGGTAGAGCTTGATGGCCTCCAAATAGAACACCGGGTCGGGGTCTTCGATGGCCGCGAGCAACAGCCCCTTGGCCCGCTCCGGCGAGGAGGGAATCACCACCTTCACCCCCGGCACATGCGAGAGGATGGCCTCCGGGCTATCGGCATGCTGTTCGGGGGTTTTCACCCCGCCGCCGTAGGGGGCTCGGATGACCATGGGCACCGTAAAGCGCCCCCTCGTGCGGTGGCGCATCCGGCCCAGGTGCGAGAGAATCTGGTCGAGCGCGGGGTAGAGGAACCCGGCGAACTGAATCTCGGCCACCGGGCGCAGCCCGGCCATGGCCAGGCCAATTCCGAAGCCCACGATGCCCGATTCGGCCAGGGGGGTATCGAACACCCGTTGCTCGCCGTACTTCTGCTGCAAGCCATCGGAAGCCCGGAAGACCCCGCCCATGCGGCCCACATCCTCCCCGAAGAGCACCACCCGAGGGTCTTGGGCCAGGGCCAGGTCGAGGGCTTCGTTGATGGCCTGGACGTTGTTCAGCACCCGGGTCTCGCGCTCGGCAATCATGCTTCCCCCCTTAGGTAATTCCAGGCGGCTTGCTGGTCGGGCTGCATCTCCTGGTACACCTGCTCGACAATTTCCCAGGGCCTGGGCTCCCTGGCCTGGTCGGCCTCTTCCACCGCGGCCAAAAACTCGCCCTCGAGGGTCTCGGTCAGCTCGGCTTCCTGCGCCTCGCTCCAGAGCCCCAGGTGCAGCAGGCAGTTTTTCATGCGCAGGAGGGGGTCGCGCTGCTGCCAGCGCAGGGTCTCCTCTTCGGTGCGGTAGCGGCTGGGGTCATCGGAGGAGGTGTGGGGGGCCACCCGGTAGGTAAGGGCCTCAATCAGGGTCGGGCCTTCGCCCCTGCGGGCCCGGGCCACCGCCTCCTTGGCCACGCTCCAGACCGCCACCAGGTCGTTGCCGTCCACCACCACCCCCGGAATCCCGTAGCCCTGGGCCTTCAGAGCGATGCGCGGCACCTTCATCTGCTTCTGGGTGGGCACGCTGATGGCCCAGCCGTTGTTCTGCACCACCACCAGAAGGGGGGCATTGAAAACCGCGGCGAAGTTGAGCCCTTCGTGGAAGTCCCCTTCGGAGGTGCCCCCGTCGCCGATGAAGACCGCGGCCACCGCGTCCTTGCCCAAAAGCCGCTGGGCATGGGCCACGCCCGCCGCCTGCGGAATCTGGGTGGCGATGGGGATGTAAAACTGCACCATGTTCACATCGGGCGGAGCACCCCAGCCCGCCGGGTCGGCCCGCCAGCTCAGAATCAGTTTGCTGATGGGCATGCCGAAGGTGAGGGCCGCCGCGCTCTCGCGGTAGCTGGGCAAAAGCCAGTCGTGGTCGGCCTTGAGGCAGAGGGCCACCCCCACCTGGGCGGCCTCCTGGCCCCGGAAGGGGGGGTAGACCCCCAGCCGCCCCTGCCGCTGCAAAACCAAAGCCCGCTCGTCGAAATGCCGGGCCCGCCTAAGGGCCCGGTAGCCCTTGAGTAACTCTTCGTTGCTCAGGGGTATGTCCCGCAACGGTTGACCGTGGTCATTTAGGTACTGAACTGTGTCCACGCTGCACAGTTTAGCCCAACCGCGGTTAGCTGGATGGGTTCAATCTGCGTCAGGTACAGAAATGCGTCTCAAACGATTTATCCTGAAGACGGGCACATGTGAACGCACTCGAGCCTTGCCCGCCCGGCTCAGGAGTGGACTTTTTTCAAATACCGCTCGAGCCGCTCCAAAGCCTGTTCAATCTCCGCTTCGGTCTTGCAGAAAGCAAAGCGGAAAAGGCCCTTGGGGGCGGGGTTCTGGATGTAAAACGCCGAGCCGGGGATGATGGCAACGCCGGCCTCGCGCACCAGGGTTTCGGCGTCTAGCTCGGGCAGCAAAGCGGTCAGAAAGTAGGTGCCGGCGGGGGCGAAGGTTTGCAGGCCCAGCGCGCGCAGGCCCTGCTCGAGCAAATCCTTGCGCCGGCCATAGCTTTCGCGGAGCTGGGCGTAAAGCCCCTCTTTGCGGGCCATGGGCAGCGCTTCGGCCACCGCGGCCTGCAAGGGGGCCGCCGAGCAGAAGCTGCTCCACTGGCGCATGCCCGCCACCTGCGGGGCCAGGCCCGGCGGGGTGACAATCCAGCCAATGCGCCAGCCGGTGGCCTCGAGGCGCTTCCCTGCCGAACCCACGGTAAAAACCCGTTCGGGTGCGAGTTCGCGCAGGCGAATGGGGGGCGGCCCGAAGTAAAGCTCGTCGTACACTTCATCGCTCACAATCCAGAGGTCGTGCTGGCGGGCCAGGGCCACAATCTGCTCGGCTTCGGCGCGGGAAAAAACCGAGCCGGTGGGGTTGTAGGGGTTGGTGAGCAGTAGGGCCTGGGTGCGTACCGTGATGGCCCGCTCCAGCGCCGGTAAATCCACCTCCCAGCGGTCGGTCAGGCGCATGGGCACCATCACCGGCTCCGCTCCGGCAATGCGGGCCTGGGGGATGTAGACGTCGAAGTAGGGCTCCATCATCACCACTTCGTCCCCCGGGCCATAAAGCGACAGGGCCAGCGCGTGCAGGGCTTCGGTGCCCCCCGCCGTGATGACCACATCCTCGGGGGCGGCCCCCAGGTCTTCGGCCACCGCCTCGCGCAGGCGCGGCAGGCCAATGGGCGGGGTGTACTGGTCTACCGTGCCAATGGCCCGGCGGGCCGCCTCCTGCAAGAAGGCCGGTGGGGGATTGGAAGGGAACCCCTGCCCCAGGTTGATGGCCCCATGCTGGACGGCCAGGCGGCTCATATGCGAGAAGATGCTCTCCCTGGAAAGCTGGGTTCGGGGGTGGAGGTTGGGCATGCCAGAAGAGTTTACCGTAAGGAACGGGGCATAGATAAGGGGCCGTGGCGTGTACTCGAGGCCACCCGAGCAACCAGAGGATTCCGGCCTCTTCGTCCTCCAGCGCCCCCCCAGGCGAAGCCTGGCCTCGGGGAATCCGGCATCTGGGGCAGGGGGCGCAGGTGTACCGGATGCCTGCTCCAGTTCGGAATGCAGCCGGGGTTTGCTGACCAGACCGCCGGGATTCTTGCAGAGCTTCAGCGCACGAGCTTGCAGCCCTGGGCCAGAATCCTGCCGGTGCGCTCGCTCATCAGGAAGGCCTCTTCGGAAGCCCCACTGCCTCTGGTCCACCACGAAGCCCGGCCATCGGAATACTTGACCCCCGAGGCTGCCGCGACCTGGAACAAGGGCCCGTAGGTCTGGTTGTTGAAGACCACCCCTACCCGGTCGAACTGGTTTTGGTAGGTGGCCCGGATCTGCACACCCCCGGCACAGCGGTAGGTTCGTTGCACCGAATCGGCGGCCTGGGCCAGGGCCACAGGGGAAGCAAGCAGCATGAGCACCATCCAAACACGCATAGTCTCTCCTGTCAGGCGGTCAGCAGTTTGAGGTAATCGTCGAGCTTCAGGCTGGCCCCCCCGACCAGGCCGCCGTCTATGTTGGGCTGGGCGAAGAGGGCGGCGGCGTTGTCGGGCTTAACCGAGCCCCCATAAAGGATTCGCATGGCCTCCGCAAAGCCTGCGCCATAGCGTTCGACCAGCCAGCCGCGAATGGCGCGGTGCATGGCCTCGGCATCCTCGGGGGTGGCGGTTTTGCCGGTGCCGATGGCCCAGACCGGCTCGTAGGCAATCACCAGATGTGCGGCTGAGGGGGGGTTGACCCCCTCGAGGCTGCCTTCCAACTGCCGCAGGGTGTATTCAACATGGTTTCCGGCCTCCCGCACTGCTAAGGGCTCCCCTACACAAAGGATGGGGGCAATGCCTTGCTCCAGCAGGCGCCTGGCTTTTGCCGCTACCAAAGCATCGGACTCGGCATGATAGCTGCGCCGCTCGGAGTGCCCCACAATGGTGTACTTGCAGGCCAGGTCGGCCAGCATTCGGGCCGAAACCTCGCCCGTGTAAGCCCCCTCCGGGTGGGCCGAGACATCCTGGGCGCCCCAGGACACCCCGTGGCCCTCGAGCACTTCCGAGGCATAGGGCAGGTGGGTAAAAGGCACCAGCAGGGCCGGCTCGGCCAGGGTGGAGGGCAGTTGGTCAATCAGCTCCCGGAACCAATGGCGGGCCTCAGAGGGCGTTTTGTACATCTTCCAGTTTCCGGCTACCAGTCGTCGGCGCATAGCTGGGTCAATCATACGCCACCGAGGAACCCTCAAGCCTTGCCAGCATTGACGCGGAAGCCCAGCCTTGGCGAAATACCCCGCCCAAATGCCTTGAAGCCTGCATCAATCGGGTTTTTCCTGCCCTCCCTCTTCGGTGATGCCCAGGCTAAGAACCAACCCCCGGATCAACCCCTCCTGTTCAGCATCGGAGAGCCGGGCCTCAGGATGGGTGGGCAGGTAAATCCGTGGGGGCATGCTGCCCTCTCGAATGACTTCGGGAATATCGTCCAGCTCCTGTTTCGCACGGCCCCATAGGGAGAGGTTGAGCTTGCTGCGGCCCTCCTCCACATCGCGCTGAACCTGCCAGGAGATGGGAGCAAGGTGGCTGTACCAGGGCCAGCGGGTTTGGTTGCTGTGACAGTCGGCGCAGGCCCTGACGAAGAGCGCACGGGTCTGAGGGCTGTCCCAGGGAGGCTCGGCCACGACCGGCGGATTCTGGTGATTGCGGCCATAGGGAACCAGTTGCATTGCCAGCAGCACCAGGGCCAGGGCCCCAAATGACCACAGAATTAGGCGTTTCACAGGCAAAACCTCCATGCGGCTCGAGCAAACCCATCAGGCCCCCTGACAGCCTCAAACCTTGGTGGCCAGGTAATTCTCCAGACCCATCTGCTTGATCTGGTCCGACTGCTGCTCGCCCCAGTCCACATGGCCCTCTTCATCTTTGAGGATGCCCTCAATCAGCTCGCGGGTTCCGTTGTCCCCGGCTTCGGTGGCCAGCCGGATGACTTCGTTGTAGGCCCGCACCGCCTGGGCCTCACCGGCATGGTCGTTGATGACGATTTCCTGTACGGTTTTGCCCACCTTAATGGGGGCCAGCTTGCTCACCTCGGGGTGGCCCTCCAGGAAAATAATTCGACCAATCAGAGCCTCGGCATGACGCATCTCGGTGCGGGCGATTTTTTCCAGCTCCTCGTGCAGCTTGCTGTAGCCCCAGTTCTCGGCCATTTCGGTATGAACCATGTACTGATTGATGGCTGCCAGTTCTTCGGAGAGGCGCTCATTCAAAGCTTCCAGGACTTTAGGGTTCCCTTTCATGGCTTACCTCCAACCACAGCTTGGATGGGGCGGATTACCCAGGCATTACCGACTTTAGCGCCCGACCCATCTTTCCCAGGTAGCTGATGTTTCATATCTAACGGAATCACAACCTACCGGCAAAAAAACGGTAGACTTTTGGCATGATTCAAAGCCACATCAGCTCGAAGGAGCGCGAATCCTCTCCCTTCAAGCAGAACAAGGACGCCTGGGTGCGCCTGATGGCCGATTTTCGCACCACCCTCGAGCAGGTGCGCCAGGGCGGGGGTGCCAAGGCCGTGGAGCGCCAGCACGCCCGGGGGCGCCTGACCGCCCGCGAGCGCATTCGGGCGCTGGTGGACCCCGGCAGCGAACCCGAGGAAATCCTGGGCTATGCCGGCTGGCAGATGTACGCCGACTGGGGCGGTGCGCCCGGCGGGGGGGTGGTCACGGCGATTGGCCGAATCGCCGGGCGGGACTGGATGATCATCGCCAACGACGCCACCGTGAAGGCCGGGGCCTTTTTTCCCATCACCGCCAAAAAGGTGATTCGGGCCCAGACCATCGCCCTGGAGAACCACCTGCCCACGGTCTACCTGGTGGACTCGGCGGGGGTCTTTTTGCCCTTGCAGGACGAAGTGTTCCCCGACCAGGACGACTTTGGCCGCATCTTTTACCTGAATGCCCGCATGAGCGGGCTGGGCATTCCGCAAATCTCGGCCATTATGGGCAACTGCGTGGCGGGGGGGGCTTACCTGCCCCTGATGACCGATGCCCTGATCATGACCGAGGGCTCGGGGCTGTATCTGGCCGGCCCGGCCCTGGTCAAGGCGGCCATCGGGCAGGAAGTGGACTCGGAAGAGCTGGGTGGGGCGCGGATGCACGCGGAGGTCTCGGGAACCGTGGACTTCTACGAGCCCGACGATGCTTCGGCCATCGCGCGAATCCGCACCCTGGCGGGGCTGTATGCCCGGCCCGACCTGGCGCCCTGGGCGGCGGAGCGCAAAGAAGAGCTGGAGCCGGTTCACCCGCCCGAAGACCTCTACGGGCTGGTCTCGCCCGATGGCGCCCGGCCCTACGACGTGAACGAAGTGATTGCCCGGCTGGTGGACGGCTCGGCGTTTCACGAGTACAAAGCCAACTACGGCCAGACCATCGTTTGCGGCTATGCCCGCCTGGGAGGGTTTCCGGTGGGGATTGTGGCCAACCAGCGCCTGATTATCAAGAAGGCCGGCAAAATCGAGGTGGGGGGGGTGATTTACGCCGAGGCCGCCGACAAGGCCGCCCGGTTCATCCTCGAGGTCAACCAGCGCTTCATACCCCTCTTGTTCCTGATGGATGTGACCGGCTTCATGGTGGGCAAGGAGTCGGAGCAGCAGGGCATCATCCGGCGGGGGGCCAAGCTCGTCAATGCGGTCTCCAACTCGGTGGTGCCCAAAATCACCCTGATTACCGGCGGCTCGTTTGGCGCGGGCAACTACGCCATGGCCGGCAAGGCCTACGCCCCGCGCTTCATCTACGCCTGGCCCTCGGCCAAGTATGCCGTCATGAGCGGCAACGCCGCAGCCAAGACCCTGATGGAAATCGAGCTGGCCAAGCTCGAGCGCGAGGGGCGCAAACCCACCGAAGAAGACCTGGTGGAGCTTTACGAGCGCATCAAGGGCCGCTACGAGGAAACCCTCGACCCGCGCTACGCGGCGGCCCGCCTCTGGGTGGACGAGGTCATCTTCCCCCACGAGACCCGCGAGCGGCTCATCCGGAGCCTCGAGGTGTGCGCCCTGAACCCGCTGCGGGAGCCGATGCGGGTGGGGGTGTTTCAGGTGTAGCGCAAAACCCCAACGCCTGCAAAACGCGCTCAATGCACAATGCCAGACCGCCGCTCGAGGCGGCCCAGGGCCTCCACCAGCATCTCCAGGCTGGAAAGGTTGTGGATGGGCAAAAAGTCGTCCATAAAGGGCATGGCGGCCACCAGGCCCCGGGTCAGGGGCTGGTAGCCGGGGGTACCGACCAGCGGGTTGAGCCAGATCAGGCGGTGGCAGGATTTTTGCAACCGCTCCATCTCGAAGGCCAGCAGTTCGGGTTCACCCTGGTCCCAGCCGTCGGAGATGACCAGCACGATGGCGCCCCGGCCCAAGACCCGCTTGGCCCAGGTATGGTTGAAGGTATGCAGACAGGCCCCGATGCGGGTGCCGCCCGACCAGTCCTTGACCTGCTGGCCGACCTCGGCCAGGGCCGCATCCACGCTGCGCTTTTTAAGGGTGCGGGTAATGCGGGTCAGGCGGGTGCCAAAGGTAAAGGTCTCCACCTGCCGCACGCCCTGGCGGGACTGTTGCAGGCTGAAAGCGTGCAAAAAGTGCAGCAGCATGCGGGCGTAGCGCTCCATAGAGCCTGAGACGTCGGCCAGGGCCACGATGGGCCGGGGCTTGGGCTTGCGGGCGCGCTCCTCGAGCTTCAGGAACTCCCCCTGATGCTTGAGCGAGCGCCGGAAGCTGCGGCGCAGGTCGAGCTCTTCCTTGCCGCCGGGCTTCATGCGCCGGGTGCGGCGTTCGGGTGGGTTCCAAACAAACTCGTAGAGGAGTTTGCGGGCGGCCTCGAGTTCCTTCTCGCTCATCTGGTCGAAGCGCTTTTGCCTGAGCACCTCGGTCTCGGAGAAGGTCAGGGCACGATCCACCACCGGCAGGGGCGGGGCGCCGGACTCCCCGGCAGAGCGCGGTTCGCGCCCCACCTCGCCGGGCCGGGCCTTTTGCTCTTTTCTGGGGGGGAGGGGGGTCTGTTGCAACAGCTCGCCGGGGAAGCGCTCCAAGCCCAGGTTTTGCCAGAACTGGCGGAACACCTCGGCAAACCGGGCCTGATCTTCCCGGCGGGTCACCAGCGAGCACAGGGCGGCATGGTAAAAAGCCACCGGATCGAAGATGGAAATCTCCCCCAAGGCCTGGGCGAAGGTGGCGGTTTGCCCGGGTGTGACCACAATCCCTTCCCGCCGCAGGCTCCGCACGAAACCGACCACCTGGCTCAGCAACTGTGCGGTGGGTGCGGTCATAGGGCGGTGGGCATCTGGGCTTTTGCCAGCAGATCGCGGGCCTGGTTTTTGGCCTTGACCACATCGTCCTGGTACTTGAGCAGCACCCCCAGGGTCTCCTCGACAACGTCCGAGGAAAGCTCGGTCTGGCCCAGGGCCAGGAGGGAGGAGGCCCAGTCCAGGGTCTCGGCCACGCCGGGGGCCTTGTACAGGTCTTGCTTACGCAGCTCCTGCACAAAGGCCACCGCCTGCTGGGCCAGTTTTTCCGGCACGCCGGGCACCTTCTCCTGCACGATGCGCAGCTCTTTGGCGAAGCTGGGGTAGTCAATCCAGTAGTACATGCAGCGGCGCTTCAGCGCGTCGTGAATCTCGCGGGTGCGGTTGGAGGTGATCACCACCACCGGGGGCTTTTCGGCCCGAAAGGTGCCGATTTCCGGCACCGTAATCTGCCAGTCGGACAAGAACTCGAGCAAGAATGCCTCAAACTCCTCGTCGGCCCGGTCTAGCTCGTCAATCAGAAGCACCGGGGCTTTGCCGTTGGCGCTTTCCAGGGCTTGCAGCAAGGGGCGCTTGAGCAGGAATTCGGTGCCGAAGACCTCGTGCCGCACCTTCTCCTGGTCGCGCTCCCCGCTGGCCTCCAAAAGCCTAATCTGCATCATCTGGCGGGCGTAGTCCCATTCATACACCGCGCTGTTTAGGTCGAGCCCCTCGTAGCATTGGAGCCGGATCAGCCGGGTGGAAAGCATCTGGGCCAGCACCTTCACGATTTCGGTCTTGCCCACCCCAGGCTCGCCTTCCAGAAGCAGCGGGCGGCCCAGCCGGAGGGCCAGGAAAACCGCCACCGAAAGGCCCTTGTCGGCGATGTAATGGTGGGCCTCGAGGGCTTTTTGAGTCTCCTCGACGGATGCGGGAAACATGTTCATATCATTTCACGAAAGTGAGGGGCTTAATTGCCTCAGCCCCTCACAATTAACCTTATTGAACGACAACTACAATCCAGCCGCCTGCATCAAGGCCCGCTTGGCCATCACGTCCACCAGGTGGGCGCGGTATTCCCTCGAGGCCACCAGGTCGTGGTTCAGGTGGTCGGGGGCGAGCAGCCCCTGGCAGGCCGCGCTGATGTTCTCGGTGGTCAGGGGTTTGCCGGCAAGGGCCTGCTCGAGCTTCGTCAGGCGCATGGCGTGTTCGCCAGCCCCGGTCACGGCAGCCCTGACCTCGGTGCCGTCCACCACCACCGCCACCCCCACCACCGCGGAGCGGCTGGCCGGGTGGGGGAACTTGGCGTAGGCCATCCTGGCGCCGGGGCGGATGGGCAGGTGGATCTCGGTCAGGATTTCCCCTTCCTGCAGGGCCGTGCTGAACATACCGGTGAAGAACTGGTCGGCCTCCACCACGCGGGCCCCGCTGGGGCCCTGGATTTTCATCTTGGCCCCCAAAGCCAGCATGGAGGCGGGCAGGTCGGCGGCGGGGTCGGCATGGGCCAGCGAACCCCCAATGGTGCCCTTGGCCCGCACCATGGGGTCGCCGATGTGATAGACGGCCTGGGGAATCAGGGGGCAGTGGGCCTTGAGCAGGTCGGAGGTCTCCAGCTCGCGGTAGGTGGTCATGGCCCCCACAACCAGGGTATCGCCCTCCCGGCGCACCCCGCGCAGCTCGGCAACCTTGGAGATGTCAATCAGGGCCGGCGGGGCGGCCAGGCGCAGCTTCATGGCCGGAATCAGGCTGTGGCCGCCGGCCAGCAGCTTGGCCTCGGGGTGCTGCTGCAACAGTTGGATGGCCTCGGCCACGCTGGTGGCTTTTTTGTAGGCAAATTCCGCTGTGTACATGGTTCCTCCCAGGAAGCCCGGCTAGTCTGCGGCCTGGGCCACCGGCTTCGACCCGTGGATGGCCCGCCAGACCTTCTCCGGGGTGTAGGGCATGTCGAGGTGCACGATGCCAAAAGGCCGCAGGGCGTCCATCACGGCGTTGGCCACCGCCGCAGTGGAGGCGATGGTGCCGGCCTCGCCGATGCCCTTGATGCCCAGGGGGTTGTGCGGGCAGGGGGTGACGGTGTGGTCGTGCTCGATCTGCACCATGTCGTCGGCGCGGGGCAGGGTGTACTCCAGGAAGTTGCCCGAGAGTATCTGGCCTTCCTTGTCGTAGACAGCCTCTTCCAGCAGGGCCTGCCCCAGGCCCTGGGCGATGCCCCCGTGCACCTGGCCGTCGGCAATCAGCGGGTTGATGACCGGGCCGCAGTCGTCCACCGAGAGGTAGCGCAGAAGCTTGACCTTGCCGGTGTCGGGGTCCACCTCCACCACCGCGATGTGGGTGCCGAAGGGGAAGACGAAGTTTTTGGGGTCGTAGAAGTGGGTGGCCTCGAGGCCGGGCTCGAGGTCGGCGGGGTAGTTGTGGGCCAGGTGGGCCATCAGGGCGATGTCGAAGAAGCTCTTGGCCTTGTCGGGCACCCCCTTGACCATGAACTTGCCGTCCTCGTGCACGATGTCGTCCGGGCTGGCCTCGAGCAGGTGCGCGGCAATCTTCTTGGCCTTGTCCACAATCTTGCGGGTCGCCAGCACAATGGCCGAGAGGCCTGTAGGCGCCGAGCGCGAACCATAAGAACCCCAGCCATAGGGCATCCGCCCGGTGTCGCCGTGGACGATGACCACGTCCTCCACCGGAATCTGCAACTCATCCGCCACCACCTGGGCAAAGGCCGTCTCGTGGCCCTGGCCGTGGCTGTGGGTGCCGGTGAAGACCTCCACCTTGCCGGTTGGCATGACCCGCACCAGAGCGCTCTCCCACTGCCCGGCCTGTGCACCCAGGCTGCCCACCAGGGCAGAGGGAGCCAGCCCGCAGGCCTCGATGAACGTAATCACTCCAATCCCCAGGTAGCGGCCCTGCTTGCGCAGCTCGGCCTGCTGCCGGCGCAGCTCCTGGTAGCCCACCATCTGCAAAGCTTTGTCCAGGTTGGCCTCGTAGTTGCCGGAGTCGTACTGCAGGGCCACCGGGGTCTGGTAGGGGAAGGCGTCGGGGGGAATCAGGTTCTTGCGGCGAAACTCCACCGGGTCCATGCCCAGTTCGTGAGCCATCACGTCCACCAGCCGCTCCAGGAGGTAGGTGGCCTCGGGCCGCCCGGCCCCCCGGTAGGCGTCCACAGGGGTGGTGTGGGTGAAGGGCGCGGTCACGTGGCAGTAGATGTGCGGGGTGGTGTAGGTGCCGGCCAGCAAGCAGCCGTACAGGTAGGTGGGCACCGCCGGAGCAAAGGTGGTCAGGTAGGCACCCATGTTGGCGATGGTGTCCACCCGCACGGCGGTAATTTTGCCGTTCTGGTCTACGGCCATCTCGGCCACGGTCTCGTGGTCGCGCCCGTGGGAGTCGGTCACAAAGCTCTCCGAGCGCCGGGCCGTCCACTTGACCGGGCGGCCCAGCTTCTTGGCCGCGTACAGAACGATAATCTCCTCGGGGTACTGGTAAATCTTGGAGCCAAAGCCCCCGCCCACATCCGGCGCAATAACCCGCAGCTTGTGCTCGGGAATGCCCATGATGAAGGCCGCAATCAGGAGGCGATGGATGTGGGGGTTCTGGCTGGTGGTCCAGAGGGTGTACTCGTCCGAGGCTTTCAGGTACTGGGCCAGGCTGGCCCGGGGCTCCATGGCGTTGGGAACCAGCCGGTTGTTGCGCAGGGTGAGCTTCACAGTCTTGTGGGCGCTGGCAAAAGCCGCGTCCACAGCCGCCTTGTCGCCGATGCTCCAGGTGAAGCAGACGTTGTCGGGCACGTCGTCGTGCACGGCGGGGGCGCCGGGTTTGAGGGCATCGCTGCCCAGGGCCACTGCCGGGAGCGGCTCGTAGTCTACCTCCACCAGTTGCGCGGCATCCTCGGCAATCTGGCGGTTCTCGGCGATGACCGCAGCCACGATGTCGCCCACATGCCGGGCCTTGTCAAAGGTGATGGCGTAGTGGGGCGGGGTTTTGATGCCGGGGTGCAGCCAGCCGGTGGGGATGCTGTTGATGCCGGCATCCTTCATCTCCTGGCCGGTAATCACGGCCAGAACGCCGGGGTGGGTCAGGGCTTTGGAAGCGTCAATCTTCTTGATGCGGGCGTGGGCATAGGGCGAGCGCACCATGGCGGCTTCCACCATGCCGGGGAGGGTCATATCGTCGGTGTAGTGACCGGTTCCGGTGATGAAACGAGGGTCCTCGACCCGCTTCATCGCCTTGCCAAAAAGTTTGTTGGCCATCGTTTTACCCCCTTAATCGTCGGCGGCCATTGCGACCTTTCCGGCCATCTTATCGGCGGCGTACTGTACGGCCCGCACGATATTGTGATAGCCGGTGCAGCGGCAGTAGTTGCCTTCCAGGGCGTGGCGAATTTCGGCCTCGGAAGGGTTGGGGTTTTTATTGAGAAGGTCTACTGCTGCCATAATCATGCCGGGCGTGCAGAAGCCGCATTGAAGCCCGTGCATCTCCCAGAAACCCTCCTGCACGGGGTGGAGGCTGCCGGGGCTGCCCAGGCCCTCGATGGTGGTGATGCTGCAACCATCGGCCTGCACAGCGAACATGGTGCAGGATTTGACCGCCTGGCCGTCCAGATGCACGGTACAGGCCCCGCACTGGCTGGTGTCGCAGCCGACGTGGGTGCCGGTGAGGCCCAGGGTTTCGCGCAGGTAGTGAACCAGCAACAGCCGGGGTTCGACCTCGTGATGGTGCTCGACCCCGTTGACAACCACCGTGATGTGTACTTTATCTGCCATGCTTCCTCCTTGTTGCAGGGTATGGATTGTCCAACAAGACGCAGAGCGATTCGACGATCAGGGTGGGCCCTGGTCGCTTCCTAGGTACCCTGGCAGGTCAAGTGCGATGCGATGGCCGGCCTTTTGCGGCACGAAGTGAACCATAGTTTGGGGATGCGGGCCGTTTGTGTGTGAGAAATGAAACAAAGCCTCACCTCGAGCTTTCTACCCAAAACGATTCCAGCCTGGCCAAACCAACCGCGTGGGTGCGAGTAACTTAGAATCTTTTAGACCCTACTATATTACCGGGACGATGAGAGTAGCAAGATTCCAGTTCTTTTGCCGATGGCAGGAAAACCTCTAAATGTGTGCTGCTGTCAAGGTTGGGAGCGGCTCGAGGGTGTATCTTAGAACAAGAGGAAAAGCCAATGGCAAACGAGACCCCCCTCTTGCTAGTTGCCCTCGAGGCTGCCTGGGCCGAGGGCAAAGAGACCGCTCTGGCCACAGTAGTGCGTGTGATTGGCTCGGCCTACCGCCGCGAGGGCGCCAAGATGCTGGTGCGCGAAGATGGCGGCTCGGCCTGCATGATTTCCGGGGGTTGCCTGGAGCAGGAGATGATTGAGATTGCCATGCAAATCCTGGCGCGGGGCCGCCCCGAGCGCACCATCTTCGACTACAACGAGGACAAAACCTGGTGGCCCGGCTGTGGGGGTACGGTGGAGGTCTGGGTAGAGCCCGTTCAGCCCCAGGGGATGCTCCACCGCTGGCTACTGGAGAGCACCGAGTCCGAACCCTCGGTGCTGGCGACGGTACTGGCTGGTGGGGAAGGGCGTGTTTGGCTAAGGCCCGACGGAACCCTCGAGGGCCAGATCTCGCCCCCGGAGCTTCACGAGCAGGTGGTACGCATGGCCCGGCAGATGCAAAGCGGCACCTCCCGCCCCACCACCCGCTACGTGCAGGAGGCCGAGGTTTTTTTCGATGTGAGCAGCCCCATTCCCGAGCTGGTTTTGTTTGGCGCAGGTCACGACGCCAAGCCCATGGCCAACCAGGCCCTGGTGCTGGGGTTCAAGGTCACGGTGGTGGATGCCCGCCCCGAGCTTTTGCACGCCTTCGAGGGCTGCCAGACCATTCAGGCCGCCCACGATGAATACGCTCAAAAGATTGCCCTGACCCCCCGGCAGCACGTGATTGTGATGAACCACCACCTGGACATAGACCGTCAGGCCCTGCGTTTTGCGCTGGAGTCGCCTGCTCGCTACGTGGGCATGCTCGGGCCGCGCAACCGCCTGGAAAAAATCCTCGAGGCCCTGCGGGTCGAAGGCTTTGTGCCGAGCCCCGAGCAGATGGCCCGGCTGCGCAACCCCATTGGCCTGGACATTGGTGCGGAAAGCCCCGAGGAGATTGCGGTGGCCGCCCTGGCCGAGATTGTGGCCCTCCAGCGAGGCTTTGGCGGTGGATTCTTGAACGATAAGAAAACCGGAATTCACGAGGCCGCCCTTGCTGGAGTGCTGGGCTGAGGAAGCCAGGCTCAACCTTGACGTGCTGGGGTTTCCCGCCTAAGATTGAGTTTGCGCTGGGGCCGACCCCCACCGAACGACGCAGGGTGGAGCAGTCTGGTAGCTCGTCGGGCTCATAACCCGAAGGTCACAGGTTCAAATCCTGTCCCTGCAACCAGGGCTATGTAGCTCAGCTGGTTAGAGCACACGACTCATAATCGTGGTGTCGGCGGTTCAAGTCCGCCCATAGCCACCAAAGGGCCTCCTGGCCTGTGCCAGGGGGCTTGGTTTTTTCGCTGGCCGGCTTCACCCAAGGGGGCTTGCGGGCGCAAGCGCGATGAGTTTGGCCGGGACCGTCAATGCTCTGAGGCTCGTGCCAACTTTATTCATGGAAACGCAGCATGGGCGTGGGTGGTCGGCCTCCAGCAGCTGTCCACTATTCCCAAAGCCCTCTGCCCTGCCTCACCGCTTGCACCTTTTGCCTGGTCTTCAACTCGAGCGCCCTACTCCGGCAGGCCCCTTATGCGGTAGATTTGGGGCTATGAGTTCGACCTACGACCAGATTCAGCAGACGGTAAGCCATATTCGTTCGCAGACCGATTTCGTGCCCGAGGTGGGCCTCGTGCTGGGTTCGGGCCTGGGGCCTCTGGGCGACGAGATAGAGGTGGTGGCCAGTTTTCCCTACAGCTCGCTGCCCAACTTTCCCCAGTCCACAGCGCCGGGCCACGAGGGAAAACTGATTCTGGGCCGGCTCGAGGGCAAAAATGTGCTGGCCTACAAGGGCCGGGTGCACTGCTACGAAGGGTATTCCGCAGCGCAGGTCGCATTCCCGCAGCGGGTTGGGTTTTTCCTGGGGGCCAAAACCTTTCTCATCACCTCGGCGGCGGGGGGGCTCAACCCGGGCTGGAGTGCCGGGGAGCTGATGCTGCACAGCGACTACATTAACTTTGCCCCCTTATCGCCGCTGACCGGCCCCAACGATGAACGGCTGGGGCCGCGGTTTCCCGTGACCTTTGATGCCTACGACCCACAGCTTCGCAGCCTGGCCCTTCAGGTGGCCCGAGCGCAGGATTTTCACCTGCGCGAAGGGGTGTATGCCTGGTGGCCGGGGCCGCAGTTTGCCAGTCGGGCCGAACTCAGGCTGCTGCGCACCCTGGGGGCCGATGCCATCGGGATGTCCACCGTGCCGGAAGTGATTGCCCTGCGGCACCTGGGGGCGCGGGTGCTGGGCCTTTCGACCATCACCGACATGGCCGTGCCCGAGCGCGACCACCACGCCACCGAGCAGGAAGTGCTGGCCACGGCGGCCAGGAGTGGGGCCTTGTTCCGCAGGTTTGTGCGGGGCATTTTGGCGGCTTTATAGCCCGGATAGCGAAGCATGAGCCTACCCAAAGTCGTGGAGCGCATTGAAAAGGCCTGTCGCCGGGCAGGGCGAGACCCCGGTGCGGTGCGACTGGTTGCCGTAACCAAAGAGCACACGGTGGCTGAAATCCAAGAACAGGTCTTGCGGTATGGCCCTTTTCCTTTGGGCGAGTCGCGCATTCAGGAAGCCCTGCCCAAGATGGAGGCGCTGAAGGCCGAGTGGCACTTCATTGGCCCGCTCCAGCGGAACAAGGCCAAGTTTGCGGTGCGCTTCGACCTGATTCACTCCATTGACTCGGTTCGCCTGGCCGAGGCGGTGGCCCGCAAGGCCCGCGAAAACGGGCGGGTGCAACGGGTGCTGCTCGAGCTCAACCTGGGCCGGGAGCCCCAGAAGCACGGTTTTCTGGAGGAGGAGCTGCCTGCCGCTTTGGAATTGATTCGGGGCCTGGAAGGGCTGCGGGTTGAGGGCCTGATGACCGTGGCCCCCTACACCCAAGACCCCGAGACGGTGCGGCCCATCTTTGCCAGGCTCTCGAGGCTGGCCGACCTGTACGGGCTGCCAGAGCGAAGCATGGGCATGTCGGGCGATTTTGAAGTGGCGGTGGAGGAGGGGGCCACTTTGGTGCGGGTGGGGCGGGCGGTTTTTGAACCCGACGCCTGAGCCCCCGACCCTGCAACCCGCCTCGGCGTGCTGTGCTCAATGTTTCTGGGCGGGTGTAGTAGTCTAGGGCCGTGGACGAGCGCATGACGGGTGAGTTTCGGATGAGCAGCGAGCGAGGCGATCTCACACCTCTGGACATTCGCTACCAGGAATTTCGACTGGGGCTCAGGGGCTACTCGGTGGCCGAGGTGCGCGAGTACCTGGGCCGGGTGGCCGATGTGCAGACCGCTTTGATTGAAGAGAATGAGCGCCTGCGCAGCCACATCCGCGACCTCGAGGCCGAGCTGGCCAGGTCCAGGGAGGGGGAGGCCGAACTCAAACGGGCGGTGGTGGCCGCCGAGCGCATCGCCCGCGAGATCAAGGCCCAGGCCGAGCGCGAGGCTGAGCTCATCAAGCGCGAGACCGAGTCGGAGCGACAGGCGGCCTTACAGGAATTAATCGAACAGATGAAGCGCATCAAGGCCGATATTGAGCAGGTTCGCAACGAACGCGACCTGTTTGTGGGTCAGTTCAGGGCCCTTCTGGAGGGATACCTGACCTCGCTGGACCGATTCAAACGCTGAAGTTTGGCCCACTGTGCACGCCCCGCAGGGTGCGATGCAGCGGCGCCGCCAAAAAGCGACACCGCTTACTGCGATATCTTCTGCGCATGAGTGCTATGCCAACTGCGGGAACCAAGGGACAGAAAGCGGGGGTTTGGAGATATCGCGCTCTTCACAGACAGGGCCGCCCACCAAAACGAGAAGGGACAAAGAGACGTGCCCCACCGAGGTGAGGCACGCTTGTCTGCGTTCTGTCTGGGCCGAGACGCATGGGCGGCCACTGTTCTGTTCAGAACTAGGCTTTCTCGAACTCGAGTGGCTCGCAATATGTGAAGAGCGCTCCAAGGTACCTCTGGGCGCAATGACTCGACTTTCGCAGGAACTCGTGTGAATTGAGGGCCATGCCTAATACCTTCCCCAACCCTCCCTGCGCGGTAGGGAGGGGCTTGTGGGCTATCGCACTCTGGCATCTGTGGGCATGTATGGGCATCTTTACACCGGTGTGCTAAATGCCTTCGGCCCTCTTGACTATCGCACACCCAGGCGGGCCAAGACGGCCAGCCAGCTTTCGCGTTGCCAGTAGCTTTCCTTGAACTGACCCCGCACGGCAAATCCGGCGGCTTTCAGCCCCAGGTGTTCGGCCAGTATAAGCGCCCTCGGCAGGTGGGGTTCGTCGGTGACGATGATGGTTTTGGACTTGCCAATGACGGGCGCGATGTAGCTCAGGTTTTCCCAGGTGCGCCGGCTTTGCTGTTCACAGTACAGAACCGAACGGGGGACGCCCCGGGCCTGAAGGTAGCGGCAGCCCACCTCGCCCTCGCTGAAGCGGTCGCCGGGGCGGCGGCCCCCGGTCACGGCAATGCGAGGAGCGTAACCCTGGCGGTACAGCCGCAGGGCCGCCTCGAGGCGGTTTCTGAATATTACTGAAGGTTCGCCGTTGTACTGGGCGGCCCCCAGCACCACAATCCAGTCGGCTTTTTGCAACGCGCTGGAGGCGGCTTTGGGGCTGAAATAAAGCAGCCCCAAAGCGAGCAACACCAGCGCCCAGATCCACCGCATAAGTAAATTTTACCCCCAAGCTTGCTGAAGCGCCTGCAACAGCTCCATAGGGTACTCGAAACGGGGGTGCAAAGTCGAGTTGTGCGGGGTGGCCAGAAACCACACCGGCAGGCCAATGGCCTGCGCCGCCTGTAAGTCCCCCTCCGAATCGCCGATGTAGAGGGCCTCGAGGGGGCTCAGGTCAAAATGGGCCAGGGCTCGCTGCAGCAGGGCCGGGCTGGGTTTGGGGGGGGCCTCCTCGCGGGTGAGCACCAGGGCAAAAGCCAACCCGTGCTTGCGCAGAGCGGCTTCGGTGGCCGCTCGGTGGTTGTTGGTGAGGAGCGCCGTACGGAGTCCCATGGCAACCAGTTCGCCCAGCAACTCCCGCATGCCTTCGCGCAGTTCAGAACTGGCCGATAACGCCTGCTCGTACTGCAACAGCCGGCGGTGCAGGATGGCCTGTTCGTCTGGTGGGCGCCTGGCAATGCCATCCACAATGAGAAGGTTGGGCTCGAGGCCCTGACTTTTCTTGAACTCGGCCCAGGGGTTGAAGGCTCTGGGCTTCAATACGGTGTCATCGAGATCAAAAAACACGGCCTTGAGGGTGCCCACGCTCAAAATCGTACCTGATGGGCCCGGGCTGGTCGGGGGGGGGCTTGTGACGTTTATTATCTTTCCCTGACCCTGCGTGTGCTATACTTGGGGCAAGTTGAGACCGCGAACCGCGCTCCTGAAGCCCACAACGGTGAAGGGAGCGGGTTTGTCTTTTTGGGCTCAACCTGGGTGATTGATTAGTGGAAAAAATCTTCGGACGCACCAACGGTCTCAAGCCTAGCGAGAAGAAACGCCTTGCCAACCTGTACAACCGCCGCGTGGGGGCCAACCGGCTTCTGACCGCCGAGCTTGGCCGCACCCTGGCAGCCCTGTCGGCAGAGCTGGAAAAGCCCATCAGCCTGCTCTTCGACAGGGGAGGGCGGGTAATCCGCGTGGCCGTAGGGGACGCCCGGGAACTGCCCGTACCTGAGTCGGCCCTGGTGGAGACCCGTCTGTCCGGGTATCGCGTGGTGCACACCCACTTAGGCCCGGGGGGGCTTTCGCGGCCCGACCTTTCGATGCTCTTTTTGCATCGGTTGGACGCTATGGCGGCCCTCGAGGTGGCCCAGGGCCACCCCGGGCGGCTGCACCTGGCCCTGCTCTCGCCGCCCAGGGCCGACGAGGAAGACTGGCAGATTCTACCCTCCAGGCCTTACCACGAGTACCTTGAATGGGACGTGACGGCTGCGGTGGCGGCCCTCGAGGAGGAGCTTTCGCGCCAGGCGAGGGGCCTTGACCTGCGGGATGGCTCCGGTGAACGCGCAGTGCTGGTGGGGCTCGACCAGGGCGAGGGGGTGCAGGCTGAGGTAGACCTGGCCGAGCTGGCCGAGCTGGCCCGCACGGCGGGGGCCATCGTCGCCCACAAGGAGCTGGTGTTCCGCCCGAGCCTCGACCCCCGCTACGCGGTGGGGCGCGGCAAGGTGGAGGAGCTTTTATCCCAGGCCTATCACCAGAACGCGGGCACCCTTATTTTTGGCATCGAACTCAGCGCGGCGCAGGCCCGCGAGCTGGAGAGCATGACCGGCCTCAAGGTGCTCGACCGCACCCAGCTAATCCTGGACATCTTCGCCCAGCACGCCCGTACCCCCGAGGCCAAGGTGCAGGTGGAGCTGGCCCAGCTCAAGTACCTGCTGCCGCGGCTGGTCGGCAAAGGCAAGGACCTCTCCCGCCTGGGGGGCGGCATCGGCACCCGGGGGCCGGGCGAGACCAAGCTCGAGGTGGATCGCCGCCGATTGCAGGACCGCATCGCCGAGCTCTCGCGCAAGCTGCACGAAATCGCGGGCCGTCGGCAGGAAACCAGACGCCAACGGGACAGATCGGGCCTGCCCCTGGTGGGGGTGGTGGGCTATACCAACGCGGGCAAGACCACCCTGATGCACGCCCTGGCCAAAAAGGGCGAGGAGGGCGAGAACAAGCTATTTGCCACCCTGCGCCCGCTGACCCGCCGGGGCTTTCTGCCCGGCCTGGGTGAGGTGCTGTACACCGATACGGTGGGGTTCATTCGCCACATGCCCGCCGACTTGCTGGAGGCCTTCCGCTCGACCCTGGAAGAACTTCGCGATGCCGATGTGCTGCTGCACGTTCTGGATGCTTCGCAGGAGGGGGCCCTGGAGCGCTACCAGGTGGTCGAGGCTCTGCTGGCCGACCTGGGGGTGGAAGCCCGGCGGCTTCTGGTGCTGTCCAAGGCCGATCGGGCCGGCGGCTACGACCTCGAGTTCCTCAAGGAGCGCCTGGGCGGCTGGCCGGTCTCGGCGCTCAGAGGGGAGGGCCTGCCGGAACTCAAGCAGGCTCTGGCCAGCACCCTTTTAGCCCAGGGCGTGCGCCCGGCGGCCTGGGCCTATGTGCCGGTGGAAGCCCCCACCGCAGCACCGGCCTCGGCAGACTGAGCGAATTTGGGGTCGGTTATCCGCTGCACGGGGCAGGCAAGGCTCAGGCGGGGCCATCAGTAGGTCTGAAAACCCTTCAGGCCGGTGGCCTCGCTCCACTGCACGTCCAGGTGCTCGACCCTGGCCCCCCGGGGCCCCTGCCGCAGAAGATAGATAAGGTGCTCGAGGTCGGTCTTTTCGCCCTCGGCGACCACCTCGACCCGCCCGTCGGACAGGTTTTCGGCGTAGCCACAGAGGCCCAGCTCGAAGGCCTTCCTGCGGGTGAACTGGCGGTAGCCCACCCCCTGCACCTGTCCACTGACCAGCACGGTAATTCGTAGCACGCCCTCAATCTACAACAAGGCATCGTTGAAGCCTGGCATGGCCGCCGGTAGGAAAGCGGGCAGGAGGGTTTCCTGAAGAGATCGCGGAGGGCATTGGTTGGGTGTGGCCGGTCGTTTTGGACTTGGCCCAAAATTAGGTGCCGCATACGGGGTTGGATTGGCTTGTGATGGGCATTTTCCTAGATTCCACTCAGACTCTTGGGCTAGACTGGGGTTCGTGCGGTTTTGGCGCTGGCTCCCGGCCATCTTGCTCCTCCTGCTGGTGGGGTTGCCGGCCTTTCCGCCGCTCATTGATTACGCCCTCCGCGAGGGCCTTAAGGCCACGGGCTTTTCGGGCCGGTGGCAGGCGGTGGGGGGGTATTTGCTGGGGGGCCTCGAGCTGCGGGGGGCCCGGCTCGAGGGCCATGGGCTACGGCTCGAGGCCCAGCGCCTGCGGATTGGTTACAACCTGCTGAGTTTGCAGCGGCGGGAGCTCCCTTTGCGGATTTTCGCCGAAGAGGGCGATGTTTTTTTGCGCTGGGACGCGATTATTCCCGAACAGCGCCAGCCGGGGGCCCCTTCGCCCATCCGCCTGCGGGTGGACGAGCTGGTGCTGAACCGCGTCAGCGTGCAGATTGAACAAAGCCAGAAGTTTTTCCTGCCCACCCTGCGGGCGACGGTGCGGGGCAGCGGCCCCTACCAGGTCTCGGTGGCGCTGCCGGACGGCAAGCTGAGCGGCACGGTGTGGCGCACCGGGCGTGAGTTTGAGGCCTGGAAGATTCAGGCCCGAGGCGACTTGCGGGCGGCCCGCTACTGGTTTGAGGGCTTCGAGGCGGGGGAACTCGAGGGCACCTGGACGATAGGCCCCAGGGTCAAGAACGGCATCCTGGGCAAGAACCAGATCAGGAACGCGCGGGTCAAAATCGTGGGCTTTAGCCTCAGCGATATTTTTGGCAGCGTGGATTTCGATGGACAGATGGTCACGGCCAACCTGGTGGGGCGGGGGCTGGAGGGCCCCCTCAGGGGTTCGGCCACGGTGGACCTGCCCAACCAGGAGTACCGCTTTCGCGTGGACGGCAACCCCACCCTGCCGGCCCTGGCCCAGACCTTTGGTCTGCGGCTGCCGGTGAGCGGGGGCGGGCCGCTGGTGCTCGAGGGCCGGGGCTGGCAGAACCTGGTGCTGAGCGGGCGCTACCGCGGCGAGGGCCGTCTGCTGAATGAGCCCCTGACCTACGAAGGCACCCTGGCCTTCGACCGGAAATTCCGCCTGGATACCGTTATAGATGGGGCTTTTTTCGACCGCACGTTTCAGGCCACGGTGGCGCTGCGCAACACCGACGAGTACGCTGTAACGCTGCGCGACTCCTTTCGCAGCAACCTGCGCCTGAAGGGAAAGGGTTCCAAGACCCAGGCCGAGGGCGTCCTGGTCTGGCCCCGGCCCCTGCTGGGGGAAGCGGCGGTGCGTTTTTCCAGCACCGGGCCGCGCTGGGGTCTGGCGGTGCAGTCGGAAAACGTCAACCTGCCCACCGCCAGGCCCTTCAGCCTGTCGGGCAGCCTTCAGGGGGAGGGCGCAAAGGTGCAGGGCCGGCTGGGCGCGCTAAACCTGGCTGGCACCTGGGACGACCTAAAGATGCAGCTTTCGGGGCTGGAGCTTGTGGTCGGCCAGCTCAGCGGGCAGGCCGGCCTGAAGGCGGGGCGTTTCAGCGGCGACCTCAACTACGACTCGCCCTACACCCGCTTTCCCATTGCAGTCCGCCAGGAGGGCAATGCCTGGCGGCTTTCCAACCGCTACGCCGAGGGGCTCTATCGCAACGGGGTGTTTTCGCTGGCTGTACGCGATTTGCCCTTGCAAATCCTGGAAGCCTTCAAACTCTCGGGGGAGGTGCGCTACGCCGAAGGGAAGCTCTCGGGCGGCTGGAACCTGCAAAGCGAGCGGGTGGCGGTTGACGGGGAGCTCTACGACCTGGCCACCCGCTACCGGGGCGAGATACGAACCCCCTTGCGGGTTCTGCCCCTCAGCGGGACTGCCGACAGCAGCGGACTCAAGGCCCGGCTCGAGACCCTCGAGATCACCGCCGACGGAACCAACGGGCTGTCGCTGCGGGGGCCGCTTTCGCTGGGGCCGCAGATTCGCCTGGAGGCCAACCTGGGCTTGCAGGGTTCCCGCTACCGGGGCCAGGTGAGCTTTGCCTCACCCTGGCTGAAGGGAGTTGTGGAGGGGCGGGGGGCTACGCTCTGGGCCTCGGCGGATGGCTACGCCGAGCTGTCCGGCCCGGTCTGGCCCACCACCGCGCTGAAGGGTCGCCTGACCCTGCCGCTCTCGGGCGCGGTTGAAGTCCCCTCGGTGCCCCTCGAAGTGAGCCGAACCGAGGTGCGCTGGCCCGGGGGACGGGTCGAGCTGAAGGCCGGTCTTCCCTTTGAAGGTTCGTTGCCGCTGTTGTTGAACCGCGAACCCGGCCGGTTGCAGGCCCGGGGCAACCTCGAGCAAGGCAGTATGGAACTGCGAACCCCCTATGGGGTGTTGAACGGGCAGGGGGCCTGGCGCAGCCTGGCGGTGCGGGGGCGCTTGAGTTACGCCGGCTACGCGGGCGAACTGCAAGGGCAGGCCGATCTGTTTGGGCTGGCCTACCAGGGGCGCCTGCGCCTGCCGCAACTGGAAGGCGGGCTGGAGTTCAGGGGCCGCAGCACCAGCCTGAGCTACTCGGGGCTCTTTCAAAAGGGCCGCCTGACGCTGGCGGGGGATTATCGCCTGGTGGCGGGCAGACCCCTGGAAGGGTTGCGCCTGCGGGCGATTGCCACCGGTTACGACCTGCGCCGCTGGGGGCTGCCGGGAACCCTGACGGGCAACTGGTCGGAGCGGGGTGGTCGCTTGAGCCTGGAAACCCCCTACGGACAGGCCCAGGTTGCGGGGCGGGCCCTGCTGGGGCCGGTGAACCTGGAGGGCCAGAGCCCTTATGGTACGGTGCGCGGCGTGGTTGGTCTCGAGACCGTTGCCCTGCAGGGCAGGGTGCGGCTGCCCTATCTGAGCGGTACGGTAGAGGTGGCAGGGCCGTGGAACAACCTGGAAGCCAGCGGCCAGGGGCGCTACAACCTGCCCTATCTGGAATCCCAGCCCTGGCGGCTCAGTGCGGACGTCCTGGGGCAAACCTGGAAGCTGGAAGGGCCGCTGGAACTGGAAGGAAAGGGGCTTTCCTACGCGGGCCGGGTGAACTGGCCCTACCGGTTGCTCGAGCGGCGCGGGGTTTTGCAGGGTAGCCTGGAGGGGGAGTGGCTGGCCGCGCAAGGGCGTTTTCGCACCACCTTTGACAACCTGCCCCTGACCGCTACCGTGGAGGCCGATGGCGCCAGCCTCGAGCGGCTTCGAGTGGAGTTGAACCTACCGGAAGGCCGGGCCCGGCTGGAGCAGCTGCAACTGGGGTTTGACCTCGAGACCGCCCCGCTGGCCCGAATTTTTAACGCCGATGCGCAGGGGCGTTTGAGCGGGAGCCTGAACCTGGCAGGGCTGGTTCGGTCGGGCGGAGCCTCGCTTCTGGCGCCGGAGGGCGAGGCGGCGGGGCAGCTTTTGGTGTACGGGCAGCGGGTGGAGGTGGATTACAAAGACCGCTCCCTGGCGGCTTTTTTGCCGCAGTACCAGGCCGGAGTGGTGCTGGAGCTCGAGCCCGGCAGCGACCCCCGCCTCCTGGGGGTGGGCGACCTCGAGGGCCTGCTCAGCCTGGGCGAGCAGCTTCAGGGCCGGCTGTCGTACCGCCTGCAGGATGTGAGGGTGGAGGCCCAGATTCGAGGCCCGCGCGGGCGGCCCGAGTTTGCCCTGACGGCCCAGACCCCAGTCGCCACGGTGGAGGCCCAGGGGAGCTATGCCTTGCAGCAGGGCCGGGGGCAGGCCCAGGTTCAGCTGGAGAGCCCCTATGCCCAGGCCAGCCTGGAACTATCCAGCACGGCTAGCAAGTACCAGGCCAGCGGGCGGCTGGCCAGTCTGCAATACCTGCGGCAAAACGGGCCGGTGCGCCTGAGCGGCGAAGGGGCCCGCTGGACCCTGGCCTGGGCTGCGCCCATGCGGGTAGAGGCTCAGGGCCAGGCGGCCCGTCTGGAGGAGGTGCGGCTTGCGGGGCAGGGGAGCCTCGAGGTGGCCGAACGCCGCTTTGCCCTTTCGGGCAACCTGGCCCTGAGCGGGGAAACCTTTACCGGGCGCATGCAGGCCCGAGGGGAGCAGGTGGCCCTGGAAATGCGGGGCGAGGGCTCGAGCCTGCTGGCGCAGGGAACCGCCTACGAAGCGCTGGTGGAGGCCCGCACCAACCGCCGGGGCGACCTGAGCGGCCAGGTGGCCTATAGCCGCACCCTGGCCGCCAGCACCCTAAGCGCACGGGGCACCCTGAGCGGAACCCTGTTCAAGCCCGTGCTGTTGGGCGAGGGCACCCTGGCGGGGCGCGGGGCCGAGGTGGCCCTCCGGTTTGGCTACCGGGAGCAGCTCTGGGCCGAAGCCGAGGGCGCCGGGTTGTCGGCCCGCCTGGCCGGGGCTCTGGTCAGGCTCCAGATGGACAGCGACCTCGAGCCTTTCGTGGGCCTGCCCCTGCGCCTTCAGGCTCAGGCCGAAGGCCCCTGGGAGACCCTGCGCCTGCCGCTGAGGCTGAGCGGCCCCAACCTCGAGGCCACCGGTACGGCCTTCCCGGCCCGGTTGCAGGCCCAGATTGGGGGCCGCTACGAGCAGCAACGTTTTGACCTGGGCTACGACGGCCAGCTGCAACTGCGGCTGGATGGCCCGTATGCCAGCGGCACCGCCCGCTGGGCGGGCGATGCGCCCAGGGGGTTGCTGCAACTGGATCTGCCGCTGCCGGGTGGGCGTCTGGTGGGCCAGGCCAGCCTGGAGGCGGGCCGGGTGGAACTCGAGGGCCGGGAGGGCTGGCAGGGCAGCCTGCGGGGGCAGTTGCGTGAGGGCTGGAGCCAGCCCGCCCGCTGGCAGCTCGAGGCCAACCTGCAAGGCCCCCTGCCGGGCCTGAGCCCCGCCGAAGCCAGTCGGCTTCGCTTGCAGGGCCGCCTCGACCTCGACGCCGCGCCGCTGGCCCTGCGGGGCAGCGCCGAGGTGCAGGTGCCGGAGTGGGGCGCAGTGCAGCTCAGGGCCCAGGGCAGCGAGATTGACCTGCGCGGCCTGGCCGAGCTGGCCCCGCTCACCGGAAGCCTGCGTTTGAGCCCCCTGGAGGTCAACTGGTCGTATGTGGGGCCCCTGCCCCGGGGCCTGGGGAACCTCGAGGCCCGCGGCACCTATCCGGGCCGGTGGATGGTGGGCAAGTACCAGATAGCCGGCCAGAGCGCCCAGGTCGAAGGCCAGGAGGCCCGGTTGCGTTTGCAGGCCCCGGGCTTGGAGGCCACCCTGACCCCAGGCGGGCTCGAGGCCCGCCTTCAAAACTACAACCTGAGCGGCCTCCGACTGAACGGGCAGGTCGGCGGCCCCTGGAATGGCCTGGAGGGCAGGCTCGAGTGGGATGCCCTGGGCCGCCGGGGTACCCTCCAGGCCACCTGGCAGCAAAACCGCTTGCAGGCCAGCCTCGAGGGAGACTTGCAGGGCACGCTGGGCTACGCCCAGACCTGGTCGGGGGGGCTGCGTTTCCGTGAGGGCAGGCTCGAGCTTTCCGGGGCCGGCATTCCCACCGTGGAGGGCGAGGTGCTGGGCCTGGCCCTGCGCCTGCGCTATCCCATGCTCCAGGTTGCCCCCAACCGCGAGAGCCTGGAGAGCCCAACCCCGGCCAGCACCCGCCGGGCCAGCAGCCTGATGATCAACCTCTCCGAGCGCAGCGCCTCCGGCGAACTCGACGTGCGGAATGTGGAAGTGCGGGGCCAGGGGCCGGAGCTCGAGGCCGTGTATCCCTTTGCGGGGGGGCGCCTGGTCGCGGGCCTGGACTTGCAGACCTTTGCCGTGCGCCTGTCCGCCCCCGAGCTGGGATCGGGAGAGCTTCAGTTCAGGCAGGGCCAGCTCAGCGGAGAGCTGGAACTTTCGGCCTACGGAATGGGCCTGGCTTTGCAGGGCAACGGCGCCAGGGCCAATGTGCGCGCGTCCCACCCCGACTCTCCCTGGCTTCCCTGGAAAAACGGTGCATTGACCGGCCAGCTTGGTCTGGATGGGGGCTGGAAACTGACCTACCGCGATGGAGAAGAAAAGCAGCAGATTGAAGCCGAGGGACGCCTGCTGGATGCCGTCCTGAGCGCCAGGGGGCCCTGGCTTCAGGGCCAGATCCGATACTCCGGGCAGGGAGACTGGCAGGGCAACCTCAACATCAACCTGCCCCTGGAGCTGCTGGCCAGCCGGCTCCAGCTCGAAATTGAGGGGAAGGAAACCCTCACGGCCAGAGGCAGCCTCACCGGTGACCTGGGGGGCCTGGCCGTGGAAGCCAGCCTGGCCCGCGATGGACTGCGGGCCCGTGCGGGCTTCAAGGAACTCGCACTGGAGGAAGTCCCGCTGGTCAGCAGCCGACTGCCCTTCCTGACCGGACGGGCGACCGGGTCGCTGGATTACAGCCAGGGCCAGCTCGAGTTCAACCTGAGCAGCCCCGGCCTGCGGGTTAGGGGCGACGACCTGGCCCTGGCCACCCGCGCCCAGGGCTCCTTCAGCAACGGCTCGCTGCGGGCCGACCTTAGCTTCGAGCGCCCCATAGGCCTGGGCTCGCTGGGCGAAAACGGGGTGCTGGGCTCCAACCGCACCACCGCCCGGGTTCGGCTGGAAAATGGCATCCTGAGCGGGGAAGTTGCCGCTGCATCCTTCCCACTGCACTGGCTCTTTTCGACCTGGGCGGGCGACCTGGCGGGACAGGCTTTTTGGACGGGCCAGACCACCTTCAGCCTCAACACCCGCAACCCCTGGGCCTCCCGGGGCATCTGGGTAGGGGAGTACCTGCGCTTCCAGGGGGGCGGCGACACCCTGGTCGGCAGGGCTGCCCTGCGCTTTGAGCAGGAGCGGCTCTACATTGACCAGCTGGCCCTCTCGGGCAAGGGCACCTGGAGCGGCTCGGGTTACTATGGGCGGCAGGGCAGCAACCTTCGCCTAAACCTGGAAAACACCAGTTTCACCCCCGTTTTGCAGGTCATTCCCAACCTCAAACCCCTCACCCCCGAGGGCAGCGGAACCCTGCGCCTGGCCTCCAGCGGCCAGGTTTTCGACCTGACACTGGAAAACTTCAACTTCAAACTGGGGCCCATGCGGGCCGAAACCCCAAGGGCGGTGTTGCGGGTAGGCGAGACGGCCAGCGCGGAAGGGCGCATCCGGCTCACAGCGCCCTATCCTGCCGAAGCTCAGCTCTCCGGCGAGGGCAACCTCAGCAACTTTACCGTGCGGGCGCGGGGCGCCGCCAACCTGCCGCTTCTGAGCCCCGATGAGCCGTTTGTCCTGAGCTTCAACTACCCGGCCTATACCGTGGACGCCAACCTGGAAAAGCAGGAAGCCCGCCTGTACGGAACCCTGTTTCCTCAGCTGATCCTGACCCTGCAAGGGGCGGTGCCGGTTCGGTACCCACAGTATTTTTTGCTCGAGGGTCTGCTCGAGACCAACCTGATCCTGCGCTACTTGCGGGGGGCCTACATTGTTCAGGGTTCTGCCGATGTGGTTCGGGCCCGGCTGGGGTTCCCCGAGGGGCAGCGCGAGGTGACCATTGCGGCCCCCCCGGAGCCGGGGGCCACCCGCGCAGCCAACACGGTTCCTGTGGAGTTCAACAACGTTCGCCTGCGGGCCGAGCGGGGCATCCTCATCCAGGAAACCCTGGCCCAGGGCGAGCTGGCCGGTGAGCTATTTCTCAACGGCGACTTTACCAATCCCTTCCTCTCCGGGGAGGTGGTGCCCCTCCGGGGCAACTTCAAGCTCTGGGACCGGGACTTCACCATTCGGGACCGTTCGCCGGAGGAACGCAGCTACGCCCGCTTCAGTCCGGCAGACGGCATCCTGCCCGATTTACAGATTGTGGCCGATACCCTGGTGCAAGACCGGGGCCAGGACAACCGGCGCATCCAGATCAACCTGACCCTCAAAGGTGAGTTTGTGCGGCAGAACGGGCGCATCAAGGTCAACCTGACCCCCACCTTTGTGGCCCGTTTCAACAACGATACAGCCCGCAAAAACGACGGTCAGCCCTATACCGATGCCGAAATCTATGCCCTGTTGTTGCTGGGCCGCTCCGACCTCTCGGCGTTGCCGGCGGACATCGCCCAGACCGGACTGCAAGCGGCGGTTCAGAACTTTATCGTGGGACAGCTCGAGCGCGAGCTGGCCAAAGCCCTGGGGCTCGACCAGGTCAGGGTCGAGATTCCGGCCCTGAACGGCGGCACCATCGAGGAGACCCGCTTTACCATCGGACGCTATTTGTCGCCCGAACTCTTCTTTGCCTACACGGTTGATCTGCGGGGCTACCAGACCATCTTTGCCGAATACCAGCAGGGCGATTACCGGCTTCGCTTCAGCAGCGAGATCTTCCCCCAACCCCGGCCCGAGCTCTCCTTCGGCTATACCATTCGCCCCATCGGGGCCGACCTGACCTTCGACATTGCGACCGGCATAGGGGATGGTTCCCGCACCGATGGGGTCAAGTTCGGCATTGGTTTTACCTTCCGCTTTTAGCGCCTGTCCCGGCGTTGGCTCCTGCAAAGGGCGGACTCTGTGCCAGGGTTGCGCAAACCCCAACTGCGGGGAACCCCTACAGCAACTTCGGGCGCACAAGCCATCGTGCTCTTCACAGACGTGGTGGCCCACGAAAAGGAGAAGGGACAAGTGTCTGCGTTGCGTCTGGGCCGAGACGCATGTTTTCGAGTTTCCAGGCCGCCTCTGTTCTGTCCAGGACAAAGCTTTCTTATAGTCGAATGACTCTAAATATGTGAAGACGGCTCTAAAACCCTTGTTGCTACCACAGTTTTCAAGTTCAAGCAAACCGCGTTGGCGTTCCAAACACCTTGTTTGACCGAACCGTTCATGCAGGCTCCAGCCGTCCGGGCTAAAGAATCGGGCCTGGCCGAAGATGGCTGGGCTGCTCCTGGTGGCCGGGGTCTAGCCGAAACAAGGGCGGCTGGCCGGGGGGAAACAACCAGAGCGCTCTGAAAGTGGGCCGGCTTGGGGCAGGGCTATCCCGGCTGATTCGCAGGCTTTGAACCGTACCGGCTCAGGATGGTCTCGCGGGTAATATAGACCACCTGCGCAGGCGCACTGAACAAATGGCGAGCAATTTCGCCCCGGTACAACCAGGCAAACCAGGCGGTGGTTATTTTGGACTGAAGCTCCATGGCCTTGGGCACCGGATGGGTTTGGAAACCCAGGGTCAGCGCACCCTGCCCCAGATAGCTGTAGCCGAACAGAAACTGCACCTCGGGGTGCTCCTCCAAAAACTTTGCGACCTCCTTGAAGGTTTCCCGGAAGGCTCGCAAGACCTGCATGGTGGACATGTCGGCCATGCGGGCCGACTCGAAGTGGATGTGGGCGCAGGGCGTTCCCCTGGGGTACTCGGGCAGGTCGGGGCCCGGATAGGCCTGGATTTCCAGGCGCAGGATGTGGTTGTACCGATGCCCTACCTTGATATTCCCCACCCTGCGGTCGTAGCGTTCCTCGTGGCCCTGGTTGATCCGGATCAGCCCCTGGCGCGGCCCCAGCGGCTTGAGGGCCAGCTCATTCATCGTGACGGCTTGATACCCGTTTTCGACCAGTTGAGGCAGGAGCAGCTCCAGCACCTTCAGCGAGCGGGCCGGGCCATCGTGCAGGAGCACCACAGAACCCCCCTTGAGGTAGAACATCATGCGATTGACCAGCTGTTCTGCGGGTTTCTCCAGCCAGTCCTGTGACTCCAGATCCCACAGCGCGACCTGCTTGCCCAGCATCCGGGCAAACAGGCGGGTAAAGGGGGAGTGGATGCCCCAGGGCGGGCGGTAAAGCCGACCCGGGCTTTTTTGAATGTGCACCCACTCGGTCCAGGGGGCCATCAGCACGGCGGGGCGGTGCCAGTAGCCGTGGGCTTCAATCTGGTGGCCTGCGGCGGCGATTTTCTGAACCAGATCGGGTCGCTCTTCGGCCCGCTGTCCGGTCAGGAAGAAGGTGGCCTTGCAGTCATACCGCTGTAGCAGCTCCAAAATGGCCTCGGTTTGGTCGGAAGGGCCGTCGTCAAAGGTCAGGGCTACCCGAGGTTCGGCCCGGCTGCCCCAGGCGAGCGCACCTAGGCCCATCCATCGCCCCAGCACATCGGCCAGAGCATAGACCAGCAGAACTGCGACCAGCAGCGTGCTGATTAGGGTTGCGGTGTCCACCAGGGCCTCCAGAGCGCAAAAACGTAGAAAATGCTAAGCAGCAGCATGATAGTTCCCCCTGCAAAGAAGGGCGCATTGTTGGCGATGGCGGCGGCCAGCACCCCGCCCACCGCAGGGCCAATGGCGTGCCCCAGCCCTTCCACCGTCATCAGGGTGCCCCAGGCGGCGGCCCGATTGTTTTCGGGCAGCAGGCGCACCACCAGCGCATTCCAGGCCGGGCCAAAGCAACCGAAGCCCACCCCGCCTACCACCGCCAGCAGCAGCAAGGCCGGCAGCTCTGGTTTCAGGCCCAGCCCCATCATGGCCAGCCCGATGAGCAACAACCCCACAATCAGCAGCTCGCGGGGGCTTTTGCGGTCGGCGTAGCGGCCTGTCCAGATTAAAAGCACCATGGAGAGGCCCCCACCGAGGACAATCAGAACGGTGATCCAGAAAATACTCAGGCCCAGGCTCTGGGCATACTTGAGTATGTAGAAGCTGAACAGGGCCGGGGCGAAGGTCTGCCCGAAGGCGGCGGGGATAAACAGCAAAAGCCGCCGCCAGGGGTAAAGCTCCTGCCGCGGTGGCCGCACGCGCTCGGGGCGGAAGATGAGCGAGAGGCCAATCAGGATAACTGTTACCTGAATCCACTCGAGCACGCTCAGGGCCAGATTGGGGTTCACTTTGGTCAAAAAACCAATTCCGAGTACCCCAATCCCCGTCCAGGGGGCGGTCAGCATGTTGGTCAGGGTGACCGCCCGGCCCTCCCGGCCCTGCACCGCGACCTGGCTGCTCAGGGTCAGCAGGCCCGGAAATATCGCCGAGAGCGACACACCCCAGACCAGGCTCAGGGCAAACAGCAGCAGCGGAGATGAGGCCTGCGGGACAATGAGCAGTGCAACCAGCCCCACCGACCCCGCCGCCAGGGTGACGATGCCCATCCCCAGCTTTTGTGAGAGAAACCCCCCCAGGCTTTTGCTAAAGCTATCGGACAGCAGGTGAATGCTCCAGGCGGTACCGATGACCGCCAGGGTGAAGCCCAGGTTTCCCCCGTGAATCGCCAGATAACCGGCATAGAAACCGTTGCGCACCCCTTCCAAAAGACCCCAGGCCAGGATGAGACGCCCAACCGCCGATAATCCTTTGAGGCGCCAGGGAGAAAGACGTTGTAACTTGAGGCGCACGGCTTAGAGTATACCTGTGCGAATCTCGGTGGTGGTTCCTGCCCGCAATGAAGAGGCCTTTATCGAAGGGTGTTTGCAAGCCTTGCAGGGCCAGACCCTTCGGCCCGACGAGATTATCGTGGTGGACAACGGTTCCACCGACGGAACGGCAGAGCTGGCGGTACGTATGGGGGCCAGGCTGGTCAGCTGCCCCACCCCTGGGGTGGCGGTGGCGCGACAGGCCGGCCTCGAGGCCGCCACGGGCGACTGGGTCGCCACCACCGACGCCGACAGTCGGCCCGTTGCGGGCTGGCTCGAGGCCCTGTACCCCCACATGGAACGAAGCGTGGCCCTGTACGGCCCCCTGCGCATGTTTGGCCTGCCGGCCTGGCAGGAAGAACTGACCGAGCTGGGCTACGGGGTCTTCCTCAAGCTGATGGGCTTACTGGGCCGGCCCAACCTGGCCGCGGCCAACATGGCCTTTCACCGCCAGACCGCTCTGGAATTGGGCGGTTATCCCCTGGTCGAGGCCCGGGAGGATGTGCTGCTGGGTTGGAAACTGATGGCCCGGGGCCCGGTGCGCTACGTGCGCGATGCGCTGGTGCTCACCTCGGCCCGGCGGGTTCGGGGGGGGTGGCTCAAATTCCTCTGGCAACAGGCCAGAAACCTTAGCGGGAATTCGACAGGCTACTTTGCGGCAGGCGAGGGAAGGGAATCTTGAGGCGCCGGGGCTCAAACTCGACCAGCCGGGTGGCCTCGTCGTAGATGGTTACAATCTGTTCTGCAACCCGGCGGGCGGTGCGCCGGTCGGCAAACTTGCGGGCTCCTTCGCTAAAGCGCAGCCGCAAGCCTTCATCGCGCAGCAGTTCCAGGGCTCGCTCGGCCATGCTGCGGTAATCGCCCGGTTGCACCAGGTAGCCGCTGCTGCCCACCTCAACCCCCTGCAAGGTGCCCTCGGCCCCCACCGCCACCACCGGCACCCCCACCGCCTGGGCCTCCCAGATGACGAGCCCCTGGGTCTCGGTCTCGCTGGCAAACAAAAATAGCTCGGCCATGCGGTAATAGCCCCCGATTTTCTCGTAGGGCACTGGCCCCACAAAGGTCAGGTGCTCATGCACCCCCAGCGCATGGGCCAGCTGGGTCAGCTCTTCCTGGTCGGGCCCCATGCCCACCAGGGCCAGGTGGGCGTCCGATTCCTTGCGAATCTCGGCTAGGGCCCGGATCACCACATCCACGCTTTTTTCCTTGCCCAGCCGCCCCACGTGCAGCAGGCGGCGCTTGCCGGCGGGCCAGGGCGAAACCGGGTCGGGGGCGGCTTGCAGGATGTCGGTATCAATGCCGGTGGGGATTACTTTTATCTCTCGCTCAATTTCGTAGCTCTCGGCCAGCTTCTTGACCGGGTCGGTGGGGGCGATGACCACGTCGGCGCGGTTGTAAAAAGCCTGACAGACCTTTTGCATGATGCCCACGTACTTGTCCAGCATGGCCACGCCAGGGATGTAGTGGGCGTATTTTTCCAGGTGGGTGTGAAAGGTCGAGACGTGAGGCAGGCGGTTGCGGTAGGCCAGCCGGGCCCCCCAGATGCCAATAAACAGGGGGGTGTGGGTATGGAAAATCTCGAACTCGGTGGGCAGCAGGCGGCTGCTGGGCATGGCCAGCCGCTGGTTTTCGAAGAAGGGGTAGGGCACGCTGGGCACCCGCACCACCCAATCCTCCCTGGGGTCGGCGTCGGGCATCTCGGGGGCCAGCACCCAGGCCTCGTGGCCCATGCGGCGCAGCTCGCGCTTGAGTAGATAGACGCTGGTGGCGACCCCGTTTGGCCCTGGCAGGTAGGTGTCGGTAAACAGGCCAATGCGGTATAGGCGCACGGGTCTATGTTAGCACAGCCTTCAATTGTGGCTTTTCGAGGGGGTTTCGCACCTCACAAGGGCTGGCAGGGGCGCATTTTCAGTATTTTGGAGGGGGATTGCGAAGTCCCTCGAGCCACCCCTTCAGGATTATTCTCGCGCCCCCCAAGCCCCGCCCACGCAGTCGGGCCAGAAAAACCCCCAGGCTGTTGAGCGCCCAGAAGGCTTTTCCCAGCGGTCCGAAAGCATCGGAGCGAACCAGCCAGGCCCGGTTGCGGGCCTCGAGGTAAAACTGCTCGTCGGTAGCAGTGACCGCCGAGCTAAAGGGGTTCCGGGTCTTGTGCACCACCACGCTGTCCGGAACCAGGAAGCCCAGGCCCCGTCGCAGAAGCCTTCCCGAGAACTCGAGGTCGTCGTTCCAGAGAAAGTAGTCCTTGGTCGGCAGCGGGTGTTGTAGGGCCGCAGTACGGCTGACCAGCATGGAAGCGTAGGTGCCAAAGCGAACCGGCATCAACTTGTGCTCCCTGGACTTCATCAGCAAGGCCGGACGACGAAGGTCGGGCCAGGGAATGCCCATGGGGTGTACACGTCCGTCGGTCCAGAGCAGCCGGCTCAGAAGCAGGTTGGGCTCAAGGCCCATCCTCCGCACTCGAGCGAGGCCCTCGAGCAACCGTAAAAGACTGTCTGGCTCGGGGTGCGCGTCGTCGTCGAGCAGCCAGATCCAGTCGTATTCCAGGCCCCTGGCCAGGGCCAGGCCGTGATGAAAACCGCCAGCAGCGCCGGTGTTTTCCGGCAGGCGGACGTACCGGAAGGCCGGAAACTGCTCGAGCACCATCTCCTGGGTGCCATCGGTGGAGGCATTGTCCAGCACCAGCACCCCAGCTGGTGGGTGGGACTGTTGTGCCACGCGGTGTAGACATTCCTCGAGAAGGGTCTTGCGGTTGTGGGTGACCACCAGAACCAGCACGCTATCCGGCATGGACACCCCGTAAAGCCAGCACCTGGCGAATCTCCTGGGCAATGTGGGGCAAGGCCCCCCTGGGCCCGTTGCGCTCGAGGCCCTCTTTTCGCGCTGCCTCGCGGGCTTGCTCGTCCGTCAAAAAAGCCCGCACGGTTTCTGCCACCACCTCGGTCTTCGGTTGCACCAGGCGCAAAGCCTTGCCCAGCAACCGGCTTTGCCGCAGGGCGTTGGGGTAGATGTACTGCGGGCCGGGGGTGGGGAAGGCCACCACCGGAATCCCCATCCCGGCGGCCTGTTCGTTGGCGGTGCCGGCGGTGCCGATGGCCACCTGCCCCACGTGCAATATGGCTGAGAAAGCACCCCGCAACAACCAGACCCGGTGCGGGCCTTGCTGGGCAAGGGCGGTGTGGTCGTCGAGTACGCTGAGCGACCAGCCCTCTGCCAGGGGCACCTGGGAAAAATCGCCCGCCCAGGCCACCAGCCCCTGCATCTCGGGCAGCAGGGCGGCGCTTTGGAGCATCAGCGGCAGGCTAAAGCGCACGTCGCCGCGGGTGCCGGGCAGCAAGACCAGCACCGGCCTGCCGTCCAGCAAGCCGCTTAAGTCGCGTTCGGGTGGGGGCAGGGTGTCCATGGCCATGCTGCCCACAAAGCGGGCTTTGTGCAGGCCCAGCCGGTGCGCCCGTTGCTCGCTTAGCGGGTCGCGCACGTACACCGCCCGCACGAAGCGGTGCATCCAGCGCTCGTAGAACATGTAGTCCTCGGCGGCGAACTGGTTGGGCTGCCTGAGCCGCTCCCACACACTCCGGCCCCCCCAGTAGTAGTGCGAGATTTGGGGCTGGAGGTGAAAGAGCGGTAGCCGCCCCCAGTTGGAGGCCAGCACCCCGATGGCCAGGGCGTAGGCATCGCCGACCACGGCCACCGCCCGCACCTCGCGGCGGGCCAGCTGGGCGGCTTGAATCTGGCGGAGGATTTCCAGGTGAAACCCCGCCCTCAGGTCGGCCAGCAGGTTGTCCAGGCTGTTGAAGGGGAAGCCCCCCGAGGGCATCTGGGTGCGGGGGCCCAGGATGCGCTCCACCCGGCCCTCGTAGCGCCGCCCGGCCCCCACCAGCGGGAGGGCCGCCAAGGACAGGCCCTCCAGGTGCTGGCAGAGGGTGGCGCCAATCAGGTCTTCGGCGTTGCCGCCCGAGATGATGAGCAGGTCGGTCATGCCAGTGTTGCCGGGGCCTGCATCTGCTCCAGGGTCGCCTGCAAGGCCAGCTCAATGGCCTGGGCCTGGGTGCGAAGCGGAACGAAGGGCTGGGGCTTGTGCAGGGCCAGGGTCTCGTCCGGGGGCAGGTGGATGAACCCGGCGGGCACCTCAGATGGCAGGGAGGAAAGGGCCAGGTACATCACCTGGTTGCACAGGTACAGCCCCGCGCTGTTGCTGATCACACCGGGAATGCCGGCCTCGGCCCAGCGGGCCAGGATGACCCGGAGGGGCAGGCGGGTGTGCAGGGCCAGGGGCCCCCCAGGCAGAATGGGGGTGTCTTGCAGGCGGTGCCCGCCGTTGTCGGGGATTTCAAAGTCGAGCAGGTTGACCGCCAGACGCTCGAGCGAGAGTAGCGCCCGGCCCGCGGCCAGCCCCAGGTGCAGCACCAAGCTCGGTCGGTGTTGCCGATAAAGCTCATCCAGAGCCGCTGGAACCCGGCGGGCATCCACCGGGAGGGTGGCCCGCACCAGGGGGGCGGTACCCAGGCGCTCGGGGAGGTGCTCGAGCAAAGCCTGGCTGGGGTTGTGCGGCCACCCCGCAAAAGGCTCAAAGCCAGTCACCAGAATCTTCACGCTGATAGTGTAACAAGTCCCGCTTTGGGGGCCGGTGAGTGGCGGTAGACTACGGTGCTTCCCCAGGGTCGGCCCTGGGGAAGGAATTGGTTTTGTGAAAAAAGACCCTTTATGCAGACCGCTGCTTTGTCCATCCTGAACCACTATCTGCCCGGCCTGCCCCAGGTGGCCCGGGCTCTGCTCTTTGCCCAGGGCCAGGGCCCCCGGGTGTTGCTTTGCCCCCCGGAGCGGCTCAAGCTCTACGCCAACCTGGGGGCGCTGGGGGTTTCGGCTTATGTGAACCCTGGCCTGGAAGCCATCGGCGAGGCGCAGGTGGTGGTGATGAGCTACCCCGAGGCCCTTGCCCCTTTTCCCGCCCAGCCCGAAGCCTGGCGGCTGGTGCTGGAGGTGGGCCGGCGCTACCTGCGCGAAGACCTGCTCGAGCGCCTTTTCCGCATGGGCTACCTGCGCGAGGAGGACTACCGCGTGCAGGGGGATGTGCTGGAGCTCGAGGCCCCCGGCCCTGGCGCACCGCCGGTTCGCCTGGAGTTCTTTGGCGACGAGATCGATGGCCTCAAGGTGGCGGGCGAGTCCAGGTCGCGCTATGTCCTGACGGCCCGCGAGGGCAAGGCCGAGACCTGGGACTCCCACAAAATTCTGCACTTCCCCGGCACGCTCTTCCTAGATACCCCGGCCCTGGCCCCCGAGGCGCTCTGGCCCCTCATTTCGGGTCGGGAGCGGGTCGCTTTCGGCCTGGGCGGGCCCGAGCTGCCGCCTCTAAGCCTCTCCCTCCAGCCGCTTCCCCCCTACCGGGCCCGCCTCTCGAAGTTTGTGGAGGACGCACGGGCCTGGATGCAGGCCGGTTTTGCGGTGGTGTTTTTCTACCGGCATCCCAAAAGCCGCAGCTATCTCTTGAAGAAACTGCAAGAACCCGGGAACGCCCTGCCCCAGGACGCCCTTCGCTCCACCCCCCTCCTGAAGCCCCAGCCCGCGACCCTCAACCTGGTGCCCGCGCCCTTCGAGGGGGCCTTCTTAGACCCCGAGCAACGCACGGTATATCTGAGCGAAGCCCACCTGTACGCCTTTGGGGGGGCGGAGGTGCTTCGGCGGCGGGTGGTGGGGGGCGAGGTGGCCGACCCGGGGGGGCTCTCGGCGGGCGACTACCTGATTCACCCCGAGCACGGAATCGGGCAGTACCTGGGCCTGGAGACCCGCGAGGTGCTGGGGGCCAAGCGCGACTACCTGGTGCTGCGCTACGCCGGGGAGGGCCGGATGTACCTTCCGGTGGAGCAGCTCCCTTTGCTTAGGCGGCACCCCGGCACCACCGACGACCCCCCGGCCCTCTCGTCGCTGGGCAAGGGCGAGTGGAAGCGCACCCGGGAAAAAGCCCAGAAGGACGCCGAGGAGCTGGCCCAGCGGATGCTGGTGCTGCACGCCAAGCGCGAGGCCACGCCGGGCCGGGCTTTTGGCCCCCTGCCGGACTGGGACGCGCTGGTGGCGCAAAACTTCCCCTACGAGCTGACCCCCGACCAGCACAAGGCCCTGGAAGAAACCCTGCGCGACCTCGAGGCCCCCCGCCCCATGGAGCGCCTGATCTCGGGGGATGTGGGCTTCGGCAAGACCGAGGTGGCCCTCCGGGCTGCCTTCCGGGTGGTGGGGCACGGGGCGCAGGTGGCGGTGCTGGTGCCGACTACGCTTCTGGCCGAGCAGCACACCCAGACCTTCCGGGCCCGCCTGGAGGGCCTGCCGGTGCGGGTGGCGGGCCTCTCGCGCTTCACCTCCGAGAAAGAGGCGGGCGAGATTCTCGCTGCTCTGGCCTCGGGCCAGGTGGACATCGTCATCGGAACCCACCGCCTGCTCTCGCCCGACGTGCGCTTCAAAGACCTGGGCCTATTGGTGGTGGACGAGGAGCACCGCTTTGGGGTGGGCCAGAAGGAGCGCATCCGCGAGCTAAAAGAAGCCGTGGACACGCTCTTTCTGTCGGCCACCCCCATCCCCCGCACGCTTTACAGCGCCCTGGTGGGCCTGCGCGACCTAAGCAGCATCCAGACCCCCCCTCCGGGCCGCAAACCCATCCAGACCGTGCTCTCGCCCTACGACCCCGCCCTGGTGCGGCAGGGCATCATGGACGAGCTCGAGCGCGGCGGCAAGGCCTTTTACGTGCACGACCGGGTGGCCACCATTTTGGCCCGGCGCAAATACCTGGAAGCCCTGGTGCCCGAGGCCCGCATCGGGGTGGTGCACGGGCAGATGAACGAGACCGCGGTGGAGGAGACCATGCTGGCCTTTGCCGAGGGGGCCTTCGACGTGCTGCTGGCCACCACCATCATCGAGAGCGGGCTGGACATCCCCGAGGCCAACACCATCCTGGTGGAGCGGGCCGACAAGCTGGGCCTGGCGGCCCTCTACCAGCTGCGCGGGCGGGTAGGGCGCAGAAAAGAGGAAGCCTACGCTTACCTGTTTCACCCCCTGCGCCTGACGGAAGGGGCCGAACGCCGCCTGGCCGCCATCGCCGACCTCTCCGACTTAGGCTCGGGCCACCTGCTGGCCGAAAAAGACATGGAAATCCGCGGGGTGGGCAACCTTCTGGGGCCCGAGCAGCACGGCCATATTCGCGCAGTGAGCCTGGAAATCTACACCGAGCTTTTGTCGGAGGCCGTCCGCAAGCTCAAGGGGGAGAAGGTAGAGCCCCCGCGCCACGTCACCCTCGACCTACAGCTCTCGGCCCGCCTGACCCCCGAGTACATCCCCAGCCCCGCCGCCCGCAGCCGCTATTATGGCCGCCTGGCCGAGACCCGCAACCTGGCCCAGCTTTCGCGCATCGCCAGGGAACTCAAGGAGCGCTACGGCCCCGCGCCCGAGGAGGTGGAAAACTTCCTGGCCCTCAGCAAACTTCGGCTTCTGGCCGAGTCCAGAGGGGTGGTCTCCATCACCGAGGACATGCTCCACCTGCAAATGGCCTTCCAGACCCCCCGCCTCGACTACGACGCCAAAGCCCTGCGGGCCCTGCCCTTCCGGGTCGAGCCCACCCAGTACCCGCCGGGGTTTCGCATTCCCAAAAAGGGGCTGGCCCCTGGGGAATACGTTCAGGCCATCAGCGAGGTGCTGTATCTGGTGGATTAGCCGAGTCCGGCGCCCTCCAGAGCCGCAGGATTAGGGCCTGGATTCCTGGCCCGGATGTGCTTTGCCTGGGGCGGCAGATAGCCTTGCGCGGCCATCGGCTCGACTGGGGAGACTCGATTGGGCCTGCGAAGGGCCGGGTGTCAAGAAGGCTTTCGGCCTCGACGGCTGGCATAAGTCAAACCCTGGTTCCTTCGCTGCCCCAGCTCGAGTACGCATAAAAGCGGCCCCGCTCCCCCCGCAGGTAGTCCATCAGGGGCTCCAGGAGGGGGCGGTGCTCATCCAGCTTGACGGCGACCTCCTCGGCGTTGAAGAAGCGGGCCTCCACAATGTGCCCGTCGGGGTCTTTGGGGTTGAGCAGGCCTTCGTAATCGGCGCGGAAGGCCATGGCGATGGTGCGCTCGCCCTTGCGCGCGTCCTCGACCTGAATCACATAGGCCAGGTGTTGAATGCCCTTGACCCGGAGGCCCGTTTCTTCCTGTACTTCTCGCACGATGGCGGCCAGAATGGTCTCTCCGGCCTCGACGACGCCCCCCGGCAGCGTATAGCGCACCTTGCCCCGCCGGCTCCAGTCGTTGGCAACCAGCAAGACCCGCCCCTGCCGGTCCATCAGGATGGCCGCCGCTACCAATAGGTCACGCCGCAACCCATGCATATGGCCCGCCTTTCGCGTCCTAGGCGGACTTGGGTGCGCTGGAGAGGGCCTCGAGCTGGCGTTCCTGGTCGGCTTTGCGCAGGGCTTCGTGCAGCTTGGACAAATCGCCCGAGAGCACCCCTTCCAGGTCGTGGGTGGTAAAGCCAATGCGGTGGTCGGTCACGCGTGACTGGGGGAAGTTGTAGGTGCGGATTTTCTCCGAACGCTCCCCCGCGCCAATCTGGGCCAGGCGATCCTCGCGGCGGCGGGCGGCCTCCTCGGCCCGTTTAATTTCGAGCAGCCTCGAGCGCAGGATGGCCAGGGCTTTTTCCTTGTTCTTGATCTGGCTGCGCGACTCCATGCAGGAGACAATCATGCCGGTGGGCTTGTGCAAGACCTGCACCGCCGAGTCGGTGGTATTGACCCCCTGGCCCCCCGGCCCGGAGGCCCTGGAGACGGTAATTTCCAGGTCGGCAGGGTCGAGCTGCACGTCCACCTCCTCGGCCTCGGGCATCACCGCCACGGTGGCGGTGGAGGTGTGAATGCGGCCCTGGGTCTCGGTGGCGGGCACCCGCTGCACCCGGTGCACCCCGGCTTCGTACTTCAGGTAGCCATAGGCCCCCGGCCCGGTCACCTCAAAGGAGACCTTGGAGACCCCCCCCAGGTCGGTGAGCGAGGTGTCCAGCAGCTCCACCCGGTAGCCCCCTCGCCGGGCGTACTCCATAATCATGTCGCGCAGCTCGGCGGCAAAGAGGGCGGCCTCCTCCCCCCCGGTGCCGGCGCGAATCTCCACAATCACGTTCTTCTCGTCAATGGGGTCGCGGGGCAGGAGCAACAGCTCGAGCTCGGCCTCGAGGGCCTTCACCCTGGGTTCCAGGGTGGCGATGTCGGCCTGGGCCATCTCGCCCAACTCGGGGTCGAACTGCAACTCACGGGCCTCCTCGAGGTGGGCTAGGGTCTCTTTGTAGGCGCGGATGGTCTCCACCAGATGCCCCATCTCGGCATAGCGCTTGCTGATGCGCTGATACTCGGAGGGGTTGCCGAGCACTGCCGGGTCGGCGAGTTGGTGCTCGAGCATCTGGTACTCGGCTTCTAGGGCTTGGAGTTTCTCTAGCATACACGGTCACTGTTAACCAGAATAACCCGGATGCCGCGCGACTGATAGGTGATGCCCTACCAAGCGAAGGCTCGGCCCTTGCGAAAACCATGCTGGGCTTTCGACATTCAGCTTTTGGCTTCGTCTTTCGGCTTCAACCGGATGGGGCTTTGCTTGCTGGGGTCGCGGCCTGTTTTGTCGGCGTAAAAATGCCGGATTTGCTCAAAGTCGGCCTCAATCTGGCCGGTAGGGGTGAAATAGCCGCCAATGCCCACCTCTTTGCGGGGGTAGTCAATGTAGGCCAGCGCAATGGGTACTTTAGCTTCCAGGGCCATGTAGTAAAACCCAGTCTTCCAGTACGGGGCCCGGCTGCGGGTGCCTTCAGCCGCCACCACCACCCAGAGGTTGTCGTGCCGGTCAAAAATGCGGGCCACCTGCTTAACGAAATCGCCACCGGCTTTGGAGCGGTCGACCGGGATGCCCCCCAGCCAGCGCATCACCGCCCCCAGCACCGGGGGAAAAAGCTCCTTCTTGCCCACCCAGCGAAAGCGCGTGCCCGAGGCCATGCCCCACAAGAGCGCATAGAGAAAGTCCCAGTTGGAGGTGTGGGGGTAGCCCACCAGCACGAACTTGTTCCCTGGGGGTGGGGCCATCACCGCCGTCCAGCCCAGCCTTTGCAAGGCCCAAACCCCAAAACGCTGCCAGGGCGTCTGAGGGTGTATCGCATACGGATGTGCCATTGACTACTGGTATACCACACCGGGCGGAGTATCCTCTGGTATGAACCATGACCTGCGGGTTTTCTACGGCTGGGTGCGGCGCTCCCGAGAAATTCTTTTTGGCTACTGCGCTTCGCTGCCCCCGGAAATTTACCTCCGGGAGCACCCCGATTTTGCCTTTGGCAGCATCCGCAACCTGCACGCCCACGTGGCCGACTGCTACCTGTGGTGGGTGGGTACGGTGGGCCTGGGCCAACCCCCGACTGGCATCCGGGGGTCGGAGGTGCCCGATGTAGCTACCATGCGGGCGGTTTTTGCCCAAGCCGATGCGGTGGTAGAAGAGGCCCTGCAAACATTCAACCAACTTGACCGGGTATACGAGTGGACGCACCCGGTTCGGGGCTGGAAGGCTCGGGTGAGCCAGCGCTGGCTGCTGCTGCACCCCATCACCCACGAATTCCACCACAAGGGCCAGATTACGGCCCTGGGGCGGGTGCTGGGATACCCGGCGGTGCTGGGGCCAGGGGTGGACACCGACCTGGTCAATCCCGAGTTTTGACCAAGGCCTCGAGCATCCCCTGTGCCTCGCGCAGCCTGGCCTGTACCTCCTGTAGCTGCTGCTCGAGGCTTTCGGGCGGGGGGAGCCGGGTTTCTTGCAGATTTTTTCGCATCTCGTCCATGCTGTTGACCACGATGCCCACCAGCAGGTTCAGAAAAATTAGCGTGCCCAGCAGCACGAACGAGACCATGTACCCCACCGCCAGCAGGGGCTGAGCTGTTGGTTGGGTACACAGGGCGGGGTCCGGCAGCTCGAAGCGATTGCAGCCAAAATACTGGATGCGAAAAATTTCTACCCAACCCTCCAGGGTCAGGATGCTGAACAAAGTCAGCAGGGCGGTGTGCAGGTTGCCGAAGTGGAAGGGGTCGCCCTGGCCAAACAAAAACACCCCGGCCACGGCGTAGACATAAAGCAGCAGCACCATCAAGACCAGCACCCAGCCGATGGAGGGGATGCTCCGCAGCAAGGCGCCCAGAATAACCTGAAGGTCGGGCAGGGTGCGGATAAGCCGCAGCACGCGCAAGAGCCGCAGCAGGCGGGCCGCCACCGCATACGTTCCCAGCCCTGGCAGCAGGCTAAAGGCCACAATGGCGAAATCGAACACGTTCCAGCCGCTCTGAAAATAGCGCAGGGGCCGGGGCCAGAGGGCCGCCATGCGGAGCAGTACCTCGAGGGCAAAAACAGCCAGCACCAGTTGGTTGAGCAGGTGCAGGGTGGGGCCGTAGCGCTCCATCAGGGCCGGGTAGGTCTCGAGGCCCACCAGCACCGCCGCAAACAGGATGACGGCGGTCACGAAGCGATTGAACGGTTCCGATTCCACCAGACGGGCGAGGGTATTGGGTACAGAACGGCTCACACCTGAAGAGTATAGGCGGTTCGGTCTGGGGACGGTATTCAATACAGCGTCGCAAAGATGCTTGTACAGTTGCTTAGGGGCATCATTCAAGGGCTATATCAAGCCCCCTACTGTTCATCAACGAAAGCCCCTGTTGTTCCTCCCCTACAGCGTAGGGGAGGTCAGGTGGGGTTGCCGACCTGCACCTTTACGCTGCCTGCCATTTCAGGGCCCGACCAAACACCCTCCCCCACCCTCTCTACGTGGTAGGGAGGGGGCCCAGGAGCCATCGCACACGGAAAGCTGGAGGTGGATAAGCTTTTATACGACTGTGTATTCAACCTGGTCAGCCAACGCTTTTTTACTGTTTGACAACCTGTCGGATTCCGCAAAGCCTGGAGCCGAAATCCGGGAGCGCGGTCAGTGGCGGCTCGAGACCTGCGCCACCCGCAGGGGATGTTGTCAGTGCTGGTTTGGCTCTGGAAGGCCCTTCACCCCTGTCCCTGGTAGACCACCTCGGTCTTCCACCTGCCGGGCGGCTGGTCGTGCAGCTCCCAGAACTTTTCGGCGATCAGGTCGGGGTCGAAGGGGGTGTTGCGCCTGACCTGGCCCGCAATGGTCACGGTGGCCACATGGATGCCTTCGTGATAGAGCTCCTTGCTGAGCGCACCCACCAGGGCGCGCAGCGAGGCTTTGCCAATCGAGAGCGCGGCCAGCTCGGGCGCGGGGTTCAGGGCCAGGCCGCCTCCGGTAAAGAGGAGGGTGCCCTTGCGGCGCGAGAGCATGCCGGGGATCACCAGCTGGGCCGCCACCAGCGCTCCATAGAGGTTGACCTTGAGGGTGTCCTCGAGGGTCTCCGGGCTGAGTTCCGAAGCCCGGCCCCCTGCCGAGGCATAGGCGTTGTAGACCAGCACCTCGATGGGGCCGAGCTGCTTTTCGGTTTCCCTCACCGCTGAAATCAGCTGGGGGGTGCGGGTGATGTCGGCGGGGAAGCTTCTGACCATGCAGCCATCGAGCTCGAGGGCGCTGGCGTAGTTTTCCAGGCTGGCTACGCTGCGGGCAACCAGGCCCAGCCGATACCCTCCCCGCCCAAAGCGCCGGGCCACGCTGAGCCCGATGCCCCGCCCCATGCCCACCACCAGACACGCCTTCGGTTTCATACAACAAGCGCATGGTAACATCAAGGATGCTGTTTGTGGATTTGGGTAACGTTCTCCAGCCGACCCCGACCCTGCGCCCGAAGCCCCCTCACCCGGCAACCCCTGGTTGCTCTTTTGTGGGCTGTGCGGCAAGCTCGAGTCCAGAAAATACGGTATCGCCCCGCCCTCAAGCGACGGGCAGAGGGTAAATGGCCACGAACGAGGGCTTGGGCGGGCCGAGTCTGTGCCTGAAGCGAATGCGAGAGGAACTATGTACCGAGTGGTGATTGTGGGTCGCCCCAATGTGGGCAAGTCGAGCCTGTTCAACAAACTACTGGGATTGCGGACTGCACCCGAGAAATCTGCCAGGGCCGGGAGCCAGTTTGCGGTGGTGGCCGACGTACCGGGGGTCACCCGCGACCTCAAAGAAGGGGTGGTCGAGAGCGAGCAGGGCCGCTTCAAGCTGGTGGACACCGGGGGCCTGTGGTCGGGGGACGTGTGGGAAAAGAAAATCAAGCAAAAGGTGGAGCGGGCCATTCAGGACGCCGACCTGGTGCTGTTTGCAGTGGATGGCCGCAGCGATATTGCGACGGCAGACCTCGAGGTCGCCGACTTTCTGCGCCGCCAGGGCAAACCGGTGCTTTTGGTCGCCACCAAGATAGACGACCCCAAGCACCAGGCCTACCTGGGTGACTTTTACGCCCTGGGCTTTGGCGAGCCCGTCCCCACCAGTGCGGCCCACAGCCGGGGTTTCGACGAGCTTTTAGAGCGCATCTGGGCTTTGCTGCCGGTGCGCCAGGGCGAGAGCGAGCCGGAGGTGGTACCCATCCGCCTGGCCATTGTGGGCCGCCCCAACGCGGGCAAGTCCAGCCTGCTCAACGCCATTCTGGGCGAGGAGCGGGTGATTGTCTCGGAAATCCCCGGCACCACCCGCGACACCATTGACGTGGAGTTCGACTACGGGGGCAGCAAGTTCTTGCTGGTGGACACCGCCGGCATCCGCAAGCGCCCCGAAACGGGGGTCGAAGAGCAGGCCATTGGACGCGCCCACCAGGCCATTCTGGATGCCGACGTGGTGTTGCTGGTGGTAGACCCCAAGGAACTCGGCGACCACGAGCTCAAGCTGGCCAACGAGGCCCTGGACGCTGGCAAGCCGGTGATCGTGACCATCACCAAGTGGGACCTGATTCAAAGCAAGGAAGAAGCCAGGCGGGTGCGGGCCGACCTGGCCCTCAAACTGTCGCACATCCAGCACCTGCCCATCCTCTATGTTTCGTCCGTCACCAAGCAGAACCTGCACAAGCTCTTGTCGGAGGCAGCGCGGCTCTACGAGCTGGCTCGAGTGCGCTTCGAAACCGCCGAACTCAACCGATGGCTCTCGGTCTGGAGCACCCAGACCATGCTGCCCAACTTCAAGGGCAAGCCCCTCAAGCTCTTTTTCCTGACCCAGCCCGAGGTGGCCCCGCCCACCTTTGTCTTTTTTTGCAACTACCCCCAGTTCGTGACCCGGGCCTTCGAGGGCTTCTTAAGGAACCGCATCGGCGAGGACCTGGGCCTGCGCGAAATTCCCTTTCGGATGGTCTTTCGGGGCCGCCGGGGCGAGGCGGTCTAGCCGATTAGTACACAGTCTCAAAGAGACCCATGCACACCCAGAAATTCCAAAGAGTGATAGCCCTCGAGCCCCTCTCTACCGCGTAGGGAGGGTTGGGGAGGGCATCGGACAAGACCCCCAACCTGATGGTTGCGTCAAGGGCCAGGTCAGCGGCCCCACCTGGCCTCCCCTACGGCGTAGGGGAGAGCGAGTCCAGGCAAGGATTGACTTGATTCGCTCAGCGTGCGGCTGTGGTTGCACGGGCTTTTATGCGACACAGTACTTAGTTGCCCGCCGCCAGCAACTGCCCCGCAGTGTCCACAAACTCGACCCGCCCAAAGCGCCCCGGCACCTCCAGCATCACAAAAGGGCTGGTGAGGGCCTGGGTCAGAATGGCTCCTGGCGCCGGGCTGTTCAGGCGCAGCGTGACCCTGAGGGTACTGCCCGAAAGCTGGCTGCTCACATACTGCACGCTGTAGCCGCCGGTGGGTTTCTGGCCCCAGAAGAAGGCCACCACCCGGCTCAGGTTGAAGTCCACGGCTGGCGTGGCCGGCTGGGGAATCTGGTTGCCCGTAGCCAGGCGCCAGAGGGTCACCAGCTGGCTGGTGTTGCTGGCGAGGAAGGCCGCCGGGTTCGGGGCGGTGTAGGCGGACTGGCCGCCTTGTTGCAGGACGCGCGGGGTGGGGTTGGGGGTGGGGGGCATAAGGGTTAGCTCCGTCTCGAGGCCATACTGCACTGCTACAGCCGCCACCCGGCTTTGGCTGGGGGCTGGCTCAAAGCGGTTGGGTTCCAGGGGAGGCTCAATTTCGTACACCACCACCGGACGCCCCCCTCGGCGGCCCAGGATTTCCCGCAGCAAGGCCTCGTTTTCGGCTTCCGAGAGGGAGGCCAGCCGGGGGCTGCCAGGGCGGTTTTCAACCACCTGGGCCGCGTTGCCGGCAATGGCCCCGCCCAGCCGCGACCAGCCCCCATCGAACAGCCAAGCACTCTGCACGCTGCGGCTGGTTCGCACCACGAACTGCAAACCGGGGAAGGTGCGGGTGGTCTGGGCCACGCGGGGCAGGGCCGGGCTAATCTCCCGGTAGAGGGCCTCTCCCCCCACCAGCAGGGCGTCGGCCACGGCCAGGGGACTTGCCGAGACGCCCCGGGTCAGGGCCAGACTGCGTTCCCCCAGCCGCACGGCCTGGGGTTCTCCGTAAAAATACGTCCAGCGCTCGGTATTCTCGGCGAAGAGCACCTGAATCTCGCTTAGTTGATAAGGTTGCTGCCCCGGTTGGGGTACACAACCGGCCAGGATCAACATCGCTAGGCCCACCCATGGTTTCATGTCTCCATCTTAGCGGCTTTGGGTGAGCGAAGGGCCTTGGGTGAATCTTTGCTCAAAAGGTGGGGGGTGGGGTTGGGTTGGGATGAGAAGCGGGTAAAGGTACAGCGTGGAATCAGGGAGTGCAAACAGGTGCTTGCTGTGAAAGCTATTTTTTAGCGGAACGGCGTTTTTGAAGCACTACAAGTCAAGAGATTGAACTGTAGTGAAAAGTAGTGAAAAAAGGGCATAAACTTAGGCTGAAAGGATAGAATGCTCGGTCAA
>NZ_JANWVH010000110.1 GCF_025056915.1 Meiothermus sp.
AGACGTGCCTCACCTCGGTGAGGCACGCTTGTCTGCGTTGCGTCTGGGCCGAGACGCATGTGTTCGAGTTTCCAGGCCGCCACTGTGCTGTTCAGAACCAGGCTTTCTCGAACTCGAACGGCTCACAATATGTGAAGGGCGCTCTAATCCTGCGGCACCGGCTGGCCCTTGACCAGCACGTAGGCGTAGCCATCGGTAAGGGCCTTGAGGCTGGCCTCGAGGTTGTTCTTGCTGGCCCCCACGGTACTCCAGCGCTCACCGGCGCGGTGCATCTCAATCATCACCCGCACCCCCGAGGCCGTGCCCGCCTCCTGGCCCGAGAGGATGCGCACCTTGTAATCGCACAGCTCAATCTCGGCAATCTCGGGGTAAAACGGCTCGATGGCCTTGCGAAAAGCCTTGTCCAGCGCCGAGACCGGCCCGTGCTGGCTCTCGGCGGCGGTGTGCTGGAGGGTGTCGCCCACCCGAACCCGCACCGTGGCCTCGGCCCAGGTGGGGGTTTCGGGGTTGGCGTCGTTCACGTGCACGAAGACCGTAAAGCCCTCCACATTGAAAGGCATCCGGCCCCCCCGCAGCCGGTGGGCCAGCAGGAAGAAGCTGGCCTCGGCCCCCTCGAAGGCGTAGCCCGCGTGCTCGAGCTGCTTTACCTCCTCCAGCAAAGCCCCGGCGGTCTCCTTGGGCACGCTCACGCCCGCCTCGGCCAGCTTGGCCAGCAGGTTGCTGCGGCCCGAAAGGTCGGAGACCAGCACCCGCCGGTGGTTCCCCACCGCCTCGGGCGGCACGTGCTCATAGGTGCGGGGGTCTTTTAGAACAGCCGAGACGTGAATGCCCCCCTTGTGGGCAAAGGCCGCATCGCCCACGTAGGGCGCCCGGATGTTGGGACTCAGGTTGGCCCGCTCATCCACGTAGTGCGAGACCTCGCGGAGCTGGGTCAGCCCCTCCGGGCTCAGTCCCTTGAGGCGGTAGCCATACTTCAGCATCAGGTTGGGAATGGCGCTGGTCAGGTTGAGGTTGCCGCAGCGCTCCCCGTAGCCGTTGATGGTGCCCTGGATGTGGGTGGCCCCGGCCCGCACCGCGGCCAGGGCGTTGGCCACCGCCAGTTCGCTATCGTTGTGGGGGTGGATGCCAATCGTGAGGGTTGGGAAGGCTGCCCGCACCGCCTGGGTGATCTCGAACACCTCCTCCGGCAGGCTCCCCCCGTTGGTATCGCACAGGCACAGGGTATCGGCCCCGCCCCGCACCGCGGCCCGCAGGGTTTCCAGCGCGTAGGCCCGGTTGGCCTTGTAGCCGTCGAAGAAGTGCTCGGCGTCGTGGATGACCCGCTTACCCTCGGCGACCAGGTAGCGGTAGGTCTCCTCGATCATGCGAAGGTTCTCTTCCAGCGAGACCTCGAGGGCCTGGGTCACGTGGAAGTCCCAGGTCTTGGCCACCACCGTCACGATGGGGGTTCCGGCCTCCACCATGGCCTGCACCGAGGGGTCGTCCTCGGGCCGCACCCCCTTGCGCCGGGTGGAGCCGAAGGCGCAAAGCTGGGTCTGGCCCAATTCCACCCCCTTCATGCGGGCGAAAAACTCGGCGTCCTTGGGGTTGCTGCCCGGCCAGCCCCCCTCGATGATGGGAATGCCGAAGGCCGCCAGCCGCTTGGCGATGGCGATTTTGTCGTCCGAGGAGAGGCTCACCGCCTCGCCCTGGGTGCCGTCGCGCAGGGTGGTGTCTAGGATTTCAATCATCACTTCCCCAGCCCCGAGCGCTGCACCTCTTCCAGCGAGCGGGGGTGCCGGGCCGACTGCCCCGCCGCGAGCTTATTGGCAGCATCCAGGTAGGCCCGGGCCGAGGCCTCGATAATGTCCGGGGAGATGCCGTGCCCGGTGGCCATCACCTCGCCGAGCTTGAGCTTGACGGTGACCTCGCCCAAAGCCTCGGTGCTGCCCGTGACCGACTCCACCCGGTACAGCTCCAGCTCCGGCTTGAAGCCGATGGCCTCGGAGAGGGCCTTGTAAACCGCATCCACCGGCCCATCCCCGATGGCGGTGGTGGTCACCACGCCCTTGGGGGTCTCGAGGCTCACCGTGGCGGTAGGCAGCATCCCATAGCCGGAGAAAAACTGGAGCTTCTCGAGGTTGAACAGGTGCGGGGTGGAGGCCGCCTCGCTCTCGACCAAAGCCCTCAGCTCCTCGGTCTCGATGGGGCCCTTGCGCTCCACAATCTCGCGGAAGCGGGCGAAGACGGCCCCAATCTGGGCATCGTCCAGCTTGTAGCCCAGGTCGGCCAGGGCTTTTTTCACCGCAGCCCGCCCGGAGTGCTTGCCCAGCACCAGCACCGCCGCCTGGCGGCCCACCAGCTCGGCGTTCATGATCTCGTAGGTCTCCTTGTTCTTAATCACGCCGTCCTGGTGGATGCCCGACTCGTGGGCAAACGCGTTGTCCCCCACGATGGCCTTGTTGGGCTGCACCACCATGCCGGTGTAACGCTCGACCATCCGGCTCATGCGGTAGAGCTCGCGGGTGTTGATGCGGGTGTGGGCCTGGTAGTGGTCGCGCCGGACGTACAGGGCCATCACCACCTCTTCCAGGGCGGTGTTGCCGGCCCGCTCGCCGATGCCGTTGATGGTGCACTCGATCTGGGTGGCCCCATTTTCCACCGCGGCCAGGCTGTTGGCGGTGGCCATGCCGAGGTCGTCGTGGCAGTGCGCCGAAATGTGCACATCCCGCCCCCGCACCACCTCCCTGTAAATGCGGCCAATCAAGGCCCCGTACTCCTGGGGGGTGCCGTAGCCGGTGGTATCGGGAATGTTGATGGTGGTGGCCCCGGCGTTGATGGCAGTTTCGTAGAGCTTCAAGACGAAGTCGAAGTCGGCCCGCATCACGTCCTGGGCGCTGAACTCCACATCGTCGGTGAACTCTCGGGCGTAGCGCACCATCTCGTCGGAAAGTTCCAGGATTTGCTCGGGGGTCTTGCGCAGCATGTACTCCAGGTGCACCCGGCTGGCGCTGGTAAAGACGTGAATCCGCTTTTTCTCGGCCTTCTCCAGGGCTGCGGCAGCCCGCTCGATATCGAGTTTGTGGGTGCGGGCCAGGCCGCAGATGACCGGCCCCTTGACCTCGGCGGCGATACGCGAAACGCACTCAAACTCGCTGGCCCCGTTCACCGGAAAACCCGCCTCGATGATATCCACGTTGAGCCGGGCCAGCCCGTGGGCAATCTCCAGCTTTTGCTGGAGTGAAAGGGCCACCCCTGGGCTTTGCTCGCCGTCGCGCAGGGTGGTGTCGAAAATTCGGATGTGCCGCATAGTACCTCCGGTTCTGCTCATAGTCGATTGTCGATGGCGCATTGCAGTCTAGACTTTTGACCATCGACCATAGACCATAGACATCAACTGTTGACCTCTTCCCTGGAGAACCTGGACTTGAGGAAAGGCATCATGGCCCTGAGCTTGGGGCCGACCTGCTCGATGGGGTGGTCTTTCCAGTAGTTGCGGTTGGCGTTCAGGGTAGGTTGGCCGACCACGTTTTCCAGCATCCACTCCCGCGCAAACTCGCCCTGCTGAATCTGCCGCAGCACCTCGCGCATGCGGGCCTTGGTCTCCTCGCGGTTGATGACCATAGGGCCGCGGGTGTAGTCGCCGTACTCGGCGGTGTTGGAGATGCTGTAGCGCATCCCGGCAAAGCCCGACTCGTAAATCAGGTCCACAATCAGCTTCACCTCGTGCAAGCACTCGAAGTAGGCCATCTCGGGGGGGTAGCCGGCCTCCACCAGGGTCTCAAAGCCCGCCGCGATGAGCTGGGTCAGGCCCCCGCACAGCACGGTCTGTTCGCCGAAAAGGTCGGTCTCGGTCTCGTCTTTGAAGGTGGTGGCAATGGTGCCGGCCCGCGTGCCTCCGTTGGCCTTGGCGTAGGCCAGCGCGGTGGGGAAGGCCGAACCCGAGGCGTCCTGATAGACCGCGACCAGCGAGGGCACCCCGGAGCCTTTTTCGTACTCCGAGCGCACCAGGTGGCCGGGGCCCTTGGGGGCCACCATCCAGACATCGAGGTCGCGGCGGGGCTTGATCTGGCCGAAGTGAATGTTGAAACCGTGGGCAAAGGCGATGGCGGCCCCTTCCTTCAGGTTGGGCTCGACCTCGGCCCGGTACACCGCCCCCTGGGTCTCGTCTGGTAGAAGAATCATCACCACGTCGGCCTTCTGGACGGCCCCGGCCACCGAGAGCACCTCGAGCCCCGCCTTGCGGGCCTTCTCCTCGTTGCGGCTGCCGGGCCGAAGCCCCACCACTACCCGCACGCCCGAGTCGCGCAGGTTGAGGGCGTGGGCATGGCCCTGGGAGCCAAAGCCCAAAATGGCTACGGTCTTGTCCTTGATAAAGCCGATATCTGCATCCTGGTCGTAATAGATTTTCACGCTTGCCTCCTGGTTTTTGAGGGTAGAAGTCGCAGGTCAGCCAGTGCTCGACGCTCGACCATCCTCACAAAAGAAAAGATGGGCCTAAGCCCATCCTAGACAGCTTTTTTCTCGCGCACCTTGAGTACTTGCTCACCGCGGGACATGCCGACCGCGCCGGTACGCATGACCTCGAGCAACCCGTAAGGTCGCATGGCCTCCACAAAGTTCGATACCTTGGTGGAGTCACCGGTGAGTTCGAATATGATGGATTTTTTGGCCACGTCCACAATCCGGGCCCGGAAGGCCTCGGCAATGTCCTTGACCTCCATGCGCTCCTCCATGCCGGCGATGCTGACCTTGACCAAGGCCAGCTCCCGCTCCACATGGGGCTCGGAGTGGTCGGTCACCTTGATAACCTCAATCAGCCGGTTGAGCTGCTTCTCGACCTGCTCCAAAACCGCATCGTCGCCCGAGACCACCAGCGAGATGCGGGATAGACCGGGTTGATGGGTGCGCCCCACCGCCAGCGACTCGATATTGAACCCCCGCCGGGCAATCAGACCGGCAATGCGTTGCAAAACGCCGGGGTTGTCCTGCACCAAAACCGAGACCAGATGTCGCATAGTTCTCCTGTTATTTCGTGCCGAGGTGGGAAAAGTTGGGGAGCCAGCCGACACAACCTCCCATGCCTAATCTCCGGCCACCGTCTCGCGGGGGTTCTCGATAATCATGTCCTCGGCGGCGCCGCCGGAGGGAATCATGGGGAAGACCCCCTCCTCGTGGTAGACCCGTGCCTCCAGCAGCACCGGGCCGGGATGCGCCAAAACCTCCTTCACCGTTTCTTGCAACCGGGCCTTGTCAGTCAGGGTGATGCCCTTGATGCCGTAGGCTTCGGCCAGCTTGGCAAAGTCGGGGTTGGAGTCGGCCAGGTACACCTCGCTGTAACGCTTGGCGTGGAACAAATCCTGCCACTGCCGCACCATGCCCAAAAAGCCGTTGTTCAGGATTACAATTTTCACGTTCAGGTTGTGTTTCTTGAGGGTGGCCAGCTCTTGCAGGGTCATTTGGAAGCTGCCGTCGCCGTCGAAGTCAATGACCAGCTCGTCGGGCCGGGCTAAGGCCGCCCCAATGGCAAAGGGCAGCCCCACCCCCATGGTGCCCAGGCCCCCGGAGTTGATCCAGGAGCGTGGCCGGTCGAACTTGTAGAACTGCGCAGCGAACATCTGGTGCTGACCCACCCCCGCGGTTACCACCGCCTTACCCTGGGTGGCCTCCCAGAAAGCCTGGATCACCTCCTGGCTTTGCAGGTGGGGCTTGGGCCTCCAGGCGAAGGGGTGCTTGGTTTTCCAGTCCTCGAGCTGCGCCCACCACTTGCCCAGACTCAGCTTTTTGGCGCCCTTGGCCAGCTCGGCGGCCACCCACTTGGCATCCCCCACCACCGGAATCGAGGTCTTGATCAGCTTGCCGATTTCGGCGGGGTCAATGTCCACGTGAATCACGGTGTGGGCGTTGGGCGCAAAGCGCGAGACCTTGCCCGTCACCCGGTCATCAAAGCGCAGCCCAATGGCCAGGATGGTATCGGCGTGGTGGATGGCCCGGTTGGCCGCCACCGAACCGTGCATGCCCGGCATCCCCAGACACTGAGGGTGGGTTCCGGGGAAAGCCCCCAGCCCCATCAGGGTTGGAATCACCGGAATGCCGGTCTTTTCGGCAAACGCAATGATCTCGGGGGCCGCGTTCTGTGCCCCACCGCCCACCATCAAAACCGGCTTTTCGGCTTTTTGCAGGGCCTCCAGCGCCCGTTCAATCTGGCGGGGGTGCCCCTTGAAGGTGGGCTTGTAGCCCGGCAGGTCTACTTCTACCTCGAAAGTGCCGGTGAACTCGGCCATCTGAACGTCCTTGGGAAAGTCAATCAGCACCGGGCCGGGCCGCCCGGTCGAGGCAATGTAAAAAGCCTCGGCGATAACCCGAGGAATGTCGTTGACGTTGCGCACCTGCATATTGTGCTTGGTGACGGGCTGGGTAATGCCCACCACATCGGCTTCCTGGAAGGCATCGGTGCCAATCAGGTGCTGCGGCACGTTGCCGGTAATGGCTACCACCGGGGTGGAGTCCATCAGGGCGTCCTGCAAGCCCGTGACCAGGTTCAGGGCTCCCGGCCCCGAGGTGGCCATGCACACCCCCACCCGGCCCGAGGCCCGGGCATAGGCGGTGGCCGCATGAACCCCAGCCTGTTCGTGGCGCACCAGGATGTGCCGAATGGGCGAGTCGTAGAGGGCATCGTAGGTGGGCATGATGGTGCCCCCCGGATGCCCGAAGATGGTATCCACGCCCTGCATTTCCAGGGCTTTCAAGATAGCGGCGGCTCCGTTCATAGGCTCTCCCCTTCAAAAAACCGCCCCCCGGTGGTGCGGGGGGCTTTAGGATGCGCTTCTTGACTGCTGGCTACACCAAATCCCCCCCAGGCCCGGTAATTACTAGGCCTACGACCACTAGGATTAGGCTGCCTGCCGAAAACATCTTGCCCAGAGTTTACGGGTGTTTGGTATACCGTGTCAAGCCGTGGCCTGTTTATCCCAGTCAAGAGAGGGCTCTGGATGGGGCTTCCGAAGTTCAAATCGGCCCAAGCGTCCGACTCGGTGCTGTGTCGCTTAAGAGCCCGTACAACCATACCCGAATAGCGAGCGAATCAGGTCAATCTTGTCGCGCTCTTCACAGACGTGGCCGCCCATGAAAACGAGAAGGGACAAA
>NZ_JANWVH010000111.1 GCF_025056915.1 Meiothermus sp.
CGACGCCGCGCTTCGCCAGAGCCGCCCCACTGCCGTGAATCTGTTTTACGCCCTGGACCGCATGAAGCCCCACTGGGGCCGCCTGGAGGCCTCGCTGCGTGAGGCCAGGGCCATCTGGGCCGAGGTCGAGGCCACCGAACAGGCCATCAGCCAGCACGGGGCCCGGGTGCTGAAGGGCCAGGTGCTCACCCACTGCAACACCGGGCCGCTGGCCACCGGGGGGTATGGCACCGCGCTGGGGGCGATTATCGAAGCCTACCGCCGGGGCCGGGTGAGCCATGTCTGGGTGGACGAAACCCGACCCTACCTGCAAGGGGCCCGCCTGACCGCCTACGAGCTGCAAAAAGCCGGCGTGCCCGCGACCCTCATCAGCGATAACATGGCCGCCTACATGATGGCCCAGGGCCAGGTGGACGCGGTGATGCTCGGCACCGACCGTATGGCCCTGAACGGCGACTTTGCCAACAAGATTGGCACCTACGGCCTGGCCATCCTGGCCCGCTACCACGGGATTCCCTTTTACCCGGCCCTGCCGCTCTCCTCGGTTGACCCCAAACTGCGTTCTGGCACAGAGATTCCCATCGAGCAACGCCCGGCCCAGGAGGTTACGGTAATCCGGGGGCAGCCCATCGCGCCGGAGGGCTTCCCCGCCGCGCATCCGGGTTTCGACGTGACCCCCCATCATCTGGTTACCGGCATTGTGACAGAAAAGGGGGTGCTTTATCCCCCCTTCGATGAAGCACTTCGAGCAGCGCTCGGCATTGGGTGAGCATGGCCTGGTTGCTCTGGTGGGAACAGCTAACCGGCGCAACCTGTCCCGGTTGCGGGCAGCCGCTGAACCAACCCGTTTTGTGTGCGGACTGCCGGGCCTTGCTGGTGCCCCGGCATCTTCCCCGCTTTGTGTATCTGGGCGATTACCGGCGGTTTGGTCGGCTGGCCAGGGCGGTCAAGTACCAGGGCCAGCGGGCGCTGGCTGAACTTTTGGGCCAGCGAATCGCTTTGGGGGTTGAGCAGGCGGGCTGGAGGCTCGAGGGCGTGACTGCTGTTCCTACCCTGCTGCACCGAAAGGTGCAGCGGGGCTACAACCAGGCCGAGTTGCTGGCAAAATCGGCAGCCAGAGAGTTGCACCTCCCCTACCAGAGCGTGCTCGAGCGAACCCTGTGGGACATCTCGCAAACCAAAAAAACCCTGCAAAAGCGCCTCGAGCGTGCCGAGGCCACCTTTCGTCCCAACCGCCGCGTGCAGGGCGTCTGGCTTCTGGTTGATGACGTATTGACCACCGGCACGACCTTCATCCGGGCCCGCAAGGCTTTGCTCGAGGCCGGTGCAGCCGGGGTGTACGGTGCAGCAATTGCGGTCAAAAGCCCACACGAGCTATCCCAGCAGGCCTTATAATCGAACCACGAAACCCCTGAACACGCTGGGGTTTTTTGGTTGAGCAATCCTGCCCCCACCCTTCCAGAAGCGGTGGGGCTCTTTGATACAAAAGGGGGGACGCATGCTCAGACGACCACGTATTCGCCGGCTCGAGGAACTCCTCCCCTACCTTCGCGAAGGCCGCTACCGCATTGGCCCCCACGTGGCCAAGCACATGCTGCAAGAGGGCTTCATCGAGCACGACGTGTTGCAGGCGGTGGAGTGGGGCCGCGAGATGGCGGTCTACCCCGAAGACCAGCGGATGCTGGTGCTGGGCTACATGGTTTTTCCACCCCAGCTCAAGCTGCCGTTGCACGTGGTGCTGGAATACCGCGAGCCGCGTTGGGTGGACATTGTGACGGCCTTCATCCCCAAAAAGCCCCACCAGGTATACTCCAGGGCCCGCATCGCCGCCATTTTGCGCTTCGACGGCACCTTCGAGGAGGTGCGCTGGGTCAGGCCCAGGTTCATGACCGCCGAGGACATTCCACGTTAGGCACGGGATTGAGCCCCCCAGCCGACTCAGATGCCCAGCACCCTTCGGGCGGCTTCGGCATCCTGGGTAAGCTGGGCCTGGAGGGCTTCCAGGCTTTCAAATTTCTGCTCTCCGCGCAGCTTGGTGAGGAACTCCACGCTGAGTTCCTGGCCGTATAAATCGCCCGTAAAGCCAAACAGATGCACCTCGAGGCGCAGGGTCTGGCCCGAGACCGTAGGGCGGTAGCCGACGTTGGCCATGCCCCCAAAACGGCCCTGCTGCGTGAGCACCCGCACGGCAAACACGCCCCTTGGCAGAATTTTGAGAGGGGCCACTTCGATGTTGGCGGTGGGAAAACCCAGCCGCCGGCCCAGTTTGTCGCCTTCCTGCACAATGCCCCTGGCGGAATAGGCCCGCCCCAGGAGGAGCTTGGCTTCGTCCACCTCCCCCTCGCGCAGCAGGTCGCGGATGCGACTCGACTTGACCGGCCCGCCCCTCAGCTCGAGCAGCGGCAAAATCTCGGTGGGCGCCACCTTATTGAGGTCCTCCAAAGTCCCGGCCCGGCCCTGTCCGAAGCGGAAGTCGGCCCCCACATAGATGCGCTGGGCCTCGAGGGTGCGCAGGTCGCCCAGAAAGTCGTCTTTGCTGCGCTTGGAGAACGCCTCGGTAAAGGGCACAATCAGGGCAATCTCCACCCCCAGGCCCCGCAGAAGCTCGAGCTTTTCCGTCAAATCGGTCAGGAAGCCCTCCCCTTTCATAAAAACCTTGCTGGGGGGGTCGAAGGTGTAGATGAGCAGCGGGACGTGCTTGTTTTTGGCTTCCTGCTGGGCCAGGTGAATCAGGTGCTGGTGCCCCAGGTGCAGCCCATCAAAGCTGCCCACAGCCACCACCTTGGGGCCGGCGGGCGCATCGGAGGGGTCGTTGATTAGAAGCATGACCGGAGAAATGGGATTCGCAGGACTCGCAACCAGGCAAGCGGCGGCGAAGCGCCCAATCAAGCGTCCACAACGGGGCTCTCCAAACCCCTTTCGCTGAGGTAAAACAGAATTCCCGCCATGGCCGAGGCCGAAATCTGCACCTGGCCATCGCGGGCCTCCCGCAAAACCTGCCGGGGGTTTCGCCACTCGATGGTGATGTCCTCGTCGTCGTCGGGTTGGGCAAAGGCTGCTCGGAGGTTGGTCGCGCGGAAGACGTACAGCTTTTCGTCACAAAAACCCGGCGATACATAAAAGCTGGTCAAATACTCCAGCTCGCCGGTGAGCTGGGCCTCCTCGGCCAGTTCACGCCGGGCGGCTTGCTCGGGCGTTTCGCCGGGGTCAATCAGGCCCGCCGGAATCTCCAGGGTTTCGGAACCGATGGCCGGGCGATACTGTCGCACGAACAGTATCTGACCCTCCCGCTCAACCAGAATGGCGACTGCATGGGCGTGTTCGACAATCTCGTAGGAACCCTGGAGGGCCAGGTTGAGGATGCGACCTTTGTAGAGATACTGCCGTTCGGGCATGCCATCAAGCTAAAGGCTAAACAAAGCTACGTCAAACCATGAAGAAACCCTGGAAGCCGACCGAATAAACTAAGGTAGCACCCGCGGAGCCTTGCCATGAGTCCCCTCACCCAGTACGTCGCTGGTTTTCTCTTCACCCCCGACAAAACTCGAGTGGTGCTCTTGCGAAAGCATCGCGCCGACCCGGAGGCCCGGCTGTTCAACGGGGTGGGGGGCAAAATGGGGCCCGACGAGTTGCCCAAAAGTGCCATGTCGCGGGTGTTCAAGGAAGAAACTGGGGTGAGCATTCCCGCCAAAGACTGGATGGCCCTGGCCCGGCTCGAGGGCTACACCGTTCAGGTCTATTTCTTTGTGGCCGTCTCGGAGCTGGCCCACCAAATTCAGGTCAAGGGTGAGGACGAAGTGGGTATTTTTGCCATTACCGATCTCTGCTCGGGCCCGGTGGTGCCCAGCGTGCGCTGGTTGGTTCCTCTGGCTTTTGATAACCGGGTGCGCTTTCCGGTGATTTTCGATGGCATGGCCTAGGGGTCGGGGCTTTGTTGAGGTTGGACCGAAAGGGTGGGGTCCTGCCATCTCCACCCGGACACTTTGCAGTCTGTAGGAATGGCGAGATAGGGCGCAGGGACTTGGCTCGAGGGCAGGAGACCCACCTCCGCCCCCCCTTGGGTAGCCAGGGTCGCTTGTACGCCCTTGGCCTTGGTGCACCGCATAGCGTTCGACATAGAAGAAGCCCGGTTGGGTTTGCTGGGTGCGGTTGCAGCACGCGGAGTAGGACGGCCTTTGCAAAGAGTTCTAGGCAGACCCTTTGGGAATCGCTTCCAAACCCGGTACACTATCGCAGGATGAGCGAAGACCGGCTGTTTGAACAGCTCAAGCGAGAAGTGGATTTGCTGGGGCGGGCTCTGGGAAAGGCCATTCGCACGCTTTCGGGCGAGCGGGTGTTCGAGCTGGAAGAGCAGATTCGGGAGCTGACCAAAACCTTGCGGCAGAGCTATGCCGAGGCCACCCATCAACAGCTCCTGCAAATTGTGCGGGGCCTTTCGCTGACCGAGGCCGAAAGCATGATTCGGGCCTTTTCGACCTACTTTCATCTGGTCAACCTGGCCGAAGAACGCCACCGGGTTCGGGTCAATCGGGAGCGTGAGAAGAAGAGCACCCCCACTGCCCCCAGGGGAGAATCGTTCCTGGCGCTCGTCGGTCAGCTCAAACAACAGGGCCTCACCTACGAGGAGACCGTGGAGGTGCTGGCCCGGCTGCGGCTGCACCTGACCTTCACCGCCCACCCCACCGAGACCCGCCGCCGCACCCAGCGGTATCACCTCAGCGAGATAGAGAAACTGCTGGACAAAGCCGAGCGAGGGGCTATAGAAGACCCGGAACCGCCCGAAAACGCCGACGCTTTCGCCATGACCCCACCAGCACACACCAGCTCTCAGCTAGACGCCCGTGTGGCCCTGCTGTGGGGCACCTCCGAGCTTCGCAAGTCGCGCCCGAGCGTGGAGGACGAGGTCAAAGGGGGTCTTTTTTACACCACTTCGACCCTCTGGCAGGCCATCCCGCGGCTGGTCGAAGGGCTGGAGAGCGCGGTCGAGGCCCACTACGGTCGGCGCCCCGATCTTTCGCCCCCGGTGGTGTTCCGCAGTTGGATTGGGGGCGACCGGGATGGCAACCCCAATGTGGTGCCGGAGGTTACGGCCTGGGCCCAGAACTACGCCCGCGAGACGGCCCTGCGCAAGTTTGTCGAGGATGTGGACGGCCTGATTCGAGACCTTTCGCTCAGCGACGAGCGCATTACCATTACCCGCGAGCTGCGCCTGGCCCTGGAGGAGCACGCCAAGCGCCTGAGTCTGCCAGAGCGCTTCCAGGGTGAGCCCTACCGGCAGTTTGGCATGGGGCTGCGCTACAAGCTGCGCTCCATGCTGGGCGAGCAGCCCGGCCCAGCCTACAATGCCACCAGCGAATTTGTGAGCGACCTGGGCAAAGCCGAGCGCAGCCTACAGCAGCTGGGGCTGGGCCAGATTGCCAGGGCCAGCGTGCGTCCGTTGCGTCTCAATGCCGAGGCTTTTGGCCTCGAGCTGGTGAGCCTGGATCTGCGGGAGGAGTCCCGCGCGTTGACCGAGGCGGTGGCCGAGCTTTTGAAAACCGCCGGGGTGCACGAGCACTATGGGTCGCTGGAGCCTGCGCAAAGAGAGGCCCTGCTCACCCAGGAACTCGCCACGGCCCGGCCTCTGGCCCCGGTGGGCTACCGCCCCCAGACCAGGGCCCTGCAAACCGCGCTGGAGGCTTTGCGCCACTGGCGGGCGCGGGGCGCGCATGTGGTCTCGATGACCCATTCCCCCAGCGACCTGCTCGAGGTCATGCTGCTGGCCCGCGAGGTCGGGCTCTACCGGCCCGGGCGGGCCCTGCCTTTCGATGTGGTACCGCTTTTCGAGACCTTGGGCGACCTGCAAAACGCGCCCGAGGTGGTGGGGCGGCTGCTCGACAATCCGGTTTTTATGGCCCACGTGCAGGGTCGGGGGGGCCTCGAGGTCATGATTGGCTACTCCGACTCCAACAAGGACGCTGGCTTCCTGGCGGCCAACTGGGCGCTCTACCAGGCCCAGGAAGCCATCACCGCCACCGCCCGAAGCCGGGGTGTTCAGGTTTACTACTTCCACGGGCGCGGCACCTCCACCGCCCGGGGTGGGGGCACCGCGGGCCGGGCCATTGCCAGCCTGCCACCCGGCACCGTGGGAAGCCGGATGCGCCTGACCGAGCAGGGCGAGGCCCTGGCCGACCGCTACGCCCACCCCGACCTGGCCTACCGCAACCTCGAGCAGATGCTCTACCACATGGCCCTGGCCTCGGCCCGAGACCGGTGCGAACAGGCCCCACCCTTGCGGGAGGAATGGCGCGAGGCCATTACCCGAGCGGCCCAGCGCTCCACCGAGGTCTACCGTGAGCTGTTGGGGCGCCCCGGCTTTTTCGAGTTCTACGAACAGCTCACCCCCATCCGCGAGATTGGCGCCCTCAACATTGCCAGCCGTCCGGTCTACCGCTCGGGGCGGGTGCGGGAGATTCGGGACTTGCGGGCCATCCCCTGGGTGATGTCCTGGACGCAGGTGCGGCTTTTGATTCCTGGCTGGTACGGCCTGGCCGAGGGACTTGAAGAGATTCCGCTCGCCTTGCGGCGGGAGATGTGGGCCGGGTGGCCTTTCTTCGCCTCCACCCTGGACAGCGCGGCCCTGGCCCTGGCCAAAGCCGACCTGGGCATCGCCCGAGAATACCTCCGGCTGGTCAAGCCCGATTTGGCCGAGCGCTTCTTTCCCACCATTGCCCAGGCGTTCGAAAAAACCAGAACCCTCCTGGAGGAGACCTTCCAAAACCCCCTGCTTCACAACCATCCGGTGCTGGCCCGCCAGACCGAGCTCAGGAACCCCTATGTGGACCCCATCTCGCTGGTGCAGGTGGAGTTACTGGAGCGCTACCGCAAAACCCCGCCAGAATCGCCCGAGCGGGGGGGCCTCGAGCGGGCTCTGATGCTCTCGCTTCTGGGCATTGCCGCAGGTCTTCGCAACGCAGGCTAGAGCGCTCTTCGCATATTATGAGCCATTCGAGTTTGAGAAAGCCTGGCTCTGAACAGAACAGTGGCGGCCTGGAAACTCGAAAACATGCGTCTCGGCCCATACGCAACGCAGACAAGCGT
>NZ_JANWVH010000112.1 GCF_025056915.1 Meiothermus sp.
GAAGATTTTCCGGTTTTTACCAGTCCGGCGGGGGTGGCGCTGTTTGGTCGCCAGCGCTACGAGGAACGCCGCTGGACAGCCTTTGCGCGGGGGCCGGGTGCGTGGTTTGGGTTTTCGATTACCCTCGAGTTCGGCCTTCCGGCGCGCCCCCCCGCCCCTTTTCCCGACCCGCTTGAAAGCTGCCGCTTTGCCAGCCAGGCCGAAAAACCCGCCGAGCTGCGCCTGGTGCTGCTGGAAGCGCCGCCTGGTTTTGGGGTGGGTTTGGAACAGGCCCGCTACAGGCTGGCCTGCGGTCGGCTCGAGCGAGATTCACGCGGCCTCGAGGTGCTGCGCTACACGACCTGGCTCGAGGTGCTTTACCGCTTTGAGATGCCCCCCGTACCCCCCGGCACCTACTCCATCCGCTGGCAGTTGTGGGAGGGCGACCGGCTGATTGCCGAGGAAGACCGGCGCTTTACGCTCACCCCGGCTGGCTAGCCACGCTCAAGGTACTCGGGCGCTGTGGCAATAGAACCAAACCTTGCGCCGCGCGGAAGCTGATGCCTCGAGGCGCCGACCTTTGCCGGACTTCATGGGTCCCTTACCATTTTCACCTGTAAACCTTCCAGGCTCTAGCAAAGTAGAACCAGGCAGTCGGCCCCCGCCATCCTCACCCACAATGTGTATTTTTGGCATGTGCCAACTTCGCAAAGATGGCGTTGCCTGCAAGATGGCACCACGCTGGCGCCGCTGAACCGAGCTTCGGAGTGAATGCTCCAAAGGCCCGTTTGGGATTATTGACGGTTTCTGTTTTTGCCGCTAAACTTTGACTCAGTACAAGTTTGTAATAAGTCAAAAATAGCGGGAGGTCAAGGTGATTGCAGACAAAAAACTTTCCACCAAAGGCGGCGGCTGGTTGCTGGAAAAACCCGGGCAGATTTTCACTCCGGAAGACTTCGACGATACCACCCGCATGATTCAGGAGACCGTGCGGCAATTCGTCGAAAAAGAATACCGGCCTGTGGCCGAGGCGCTGGAGCACGGGGCCCTGGAGCACAACCTCCCCCTGCTCAAAAAGTGCGGCGAGCTGGGCTTGCTGGGCGTCGAGGTGGCGGAGGAGTACGGCGGCCTCGACCTGCCCAAGACCGTCAGCACGGTCATTGCCGAGGCCCTGGCGGGCACCGGCGGCTTTAGCGTCTCCTATGGCGTGCAGACCAGCATTGGCCTTCTGCCGCTGGTCTACTGGGGCACCAAGGCCCAGAAGGACAAATACCTGGCCCGCATGGTCTCCGGCGAGCTGATTGCGGCCTACTGCCTCACCGAGCCGCAGTCGGGCTCCGATGCCATGGGGGCCAAGACCCGCGCCGAGCTTTCCGAGGATGGGCAGCACTACATCCTGAACGGCACCAAGATGTGGATTTCCAACGCGGGCTTTGCCCACCTGTTCACCGTGTTCGCCAAGACCAAAGAGGGTCTCACCGCTTTCCTGGTTGAGCGCGACACGCCCGGGCTGCGTTTGGGCGGCGAGGAAAAGAAGATGGGTATCAAGGCCTCCAGCACCCGCCAGGTCTTCTTAGAAGACGTGAAGGTGCCGGTGGAAAACTTGCTGGGCGAGCTGGGCAAGGGGCACAAGATTGCCTTCAATGTGCTCAACGTGGGGCGCTATAAGCTCGGCGCGGGGGCCATCGGCGGGGCCAAGGGCGCCCTGGGGCTCTCGGCCCGCTACGCCAAGGAGCGCGTCGCTTTTGGGCAGCCCATTGCCAGCTTCGGCCTGATTCAACAAAAACTGGCCGAGATGGCCGCCCGCATCTTTGTGGGCGAGAGCGCGGTCTACCGCACCATGGGCATGATTGACGAGGCCCTCTCCAGCCTGGACAAAGCCAACGCCGCCGAGGCGGTACTGGCCGGGATTGAGGAGTATGCCGTGGAGGCCAGCATCATCAAGGTGCTGGGCTCCGAGGTGCTCGACTACGTGGTGGACGAAGGCGTCCAGATTCACGGCGGCTACGGCTACTCGGCGGAGTACGAAATCGAGCGGGCCTACCGCGACAGCCGCATCAACCGCATCTTCGAGGGCACCAACGAAATTAACCGACTCCTGATTCCCGGCATGTTGCTGCGCCGGGCTATGAAAGGGGAGCTGCCGCTCTTCGATGCCGCCATGAAGCTGCAAAAGGAGCTGCTGGAGCCGTCCTTCGAAGAGCCCGAAGACAAGGAGATGGCCCAGCTCGAGGGCCTCAAGAAGCTGGCTCTGGCGGTGCTGGGCCTGGCCGCCCTCAAGTACGGCAAGAAAATTGAAGAAGAGCAGGAAGTGCTGGCCGTGGCCGCCGACATCCTGATTGACATCTTCGCTGCCGAGAGCGGCCTGCTCAGGGCGCGCAAGCTGGGGGGTGGGGTGTATGCCGATATGACCCAGCTTTACCTGTACCAGGCCCTCGACCGTGCCCAGGCCGCAGCGCTTTCCATCCTGCCGCGCCTGGCCGAGGGCGACGATATGCGCCTGATGGCCTCGGCGGCCCGCCGTCTGACCAAGCACGACCCCCTCGACCTGGTCGAGCTGCGCCGCCGCATTGCCGCCTGGGTGCTCGAGGCCGATGGTTACCCGCAGCCCAGGGCCTAAGCCCGGGCTTGAAAAACAGGGCGCTCGAGTGCGCCCTGTTTGCTTTTGGGCTAGCTGGTACACTAAGGCCAAATGACCGCACAGACCGCCGACCTGGTTGGAGAAGTTCGGACTTTTGTGCAGGAGGAAATTTTGCCCCTGGAGTCCACGTTTCTGAAGCATGGCTTCAGGGCGGTGCTGCCCAGCCTTCAAAGCGTCCGGCAGAAGGTCAAAGCCCGGGGCTGGTGGCTCCCGCCGCTGCCCCAGCCCCTGGGCCTGGGATTGAGCCTCGGCGCCTTTGCCCGCCTCAGCGAGGAGCTGGGCCGAAGCCCGCTGGGCCACTACGCCTTCAACACCCAGGCCCCCGACATTGGCAACATGGAAGTCCTGCTCAAGCACGGCACCCCCGAGCAAAAAGAGCGCTTCCTGAAGCCCCTTGCAGCAGGCGAAATCCGCAGCTCCTTTGGCATGACCGAGCCCGAATACCCCGGTTCCAACCCGGTCTGGATGAACACCACAGCAGTGCTGGAGGGGGACGAGTGGGTCATCAATGGGCACAAGTGGTTTACCACCGGCTTCGAGGGCTCGGCTTTTTGCATTGTGATGTGTCTGACCGACCCCGAACACCCCAACCCCTACGCCCGGGCCAGCCAGATTATCGTGCCCACCGAGACCCCTGGCCTCGAGCCCGTGCGCAAAATATCCGTGATGGGCGAAGCGGGCGAGGACTGGATGAGCCACTCCGAAATTCGCCTGAACCAGGTGCGGGTGCCCAGGGAGAACCTCCTGGGTGAGCGCGGCAGGGGCTTTGCCATTGCCCAGGAAAGGCTGGGTCCGGGGCGCATCCACCACTGCATGCGCTGGATTGGGATTGCCCAGCGCAGCTTCGAGATGATGTGCCAGTACGCGGCCAAACGCGAGCTTGCCCCCGGCAAGCCGCTGGGCTCGCGTCAGGCCATCCAGCACCTGATTGCCGAGGCCAAGGCCGAAATCCACGCCGCCCGGCTGATGGTGCTGGATGCCGCCGAGAAGGTCGAACAGCAAGGGGCCGAGGGGGCTCGAGTCGAAATCTCGCTCATCAAATACTTCGTGGCGGGCGTGTTGCAACGGGTGCTGGACGGGGCCATTCAGGTGCACGGCGGCCTGGGCATGTCCGACGACCTGCCGCTTTCGTTCTTTTATCGCCACGAGCGGGCCGCCCGCATCTACGACGGGGCCGACGAGGTTCACAAGACCGTGGTGGCCCGGGCCGCACTGAAGGAATATGGCCTCGAGGTTTCCCTGTAGCCTGAATCGCTGGCAAAAACGTGCTTCAGAGGCGCGCCATGACCGATCAACCCTCGGCCATCCGACCCGGCGAAGAACTGGATATCCCCCGGCTGCAAGCCTATTTGCTCGATCACCTGCCCGGCGCCAGGGGGAGCCTGGAAGTCTTGCAGTTCCCCAGGGGTTTCTCCAACCTCACCTACCTGCTCCGGCTGGGCGAGCAAGAACTGGTGCTGCGCCGCCCGCCCTTTGGGGCCCAGATCAAAACCGCCCACGACATGGGCCGCGAGTTTCGCATCTTGTCGGCGCTCAGGCCGGTGTATCCAAAAGTGCCCCGGCCCCTGCTCTACTGCGCCGACGAAAGCGTGCTGGGGGCGCCCTTTTATGTGATGGAGCGCCTTCATGGCGTAATCTTGCGAACCCAGCCACTCGAGGGCATGACCCCTTCGCTCATGCGGGGTGTGTGCGAGGCTGCCCTGAATGCGATGGTCGAGCTCCACAGCCTGGACTACCAGAAAGCCGGTCTGGCCGACCTGGGCAAGCCCGAGGGCTACGTGGAGCGGCAGGTGCGGGGCTGGACGGAGCGCTACCAGAAAGCCCGCACCGAGGAGATTCCTGGCATGGAACAGGCCATGGCGTGGCTGGCTGCCCATATTCCTCCGGCTACCGGCGCGGCCCTGATCCACAACGATTTTAAGTACGACAACCTGATCCTGGATCCCAGCAACCTGACCAGGGTGCTGGCCGTGCTGGACTGGGAAATGGCCACCCTGGGTGACCCCCTGATGGACCTGGGCACCACCCTGGGCTACTGGGCCGAGGAAGACGACCCTCCGGGCCTCAAAAGCTTTGGCCTGACCCACCTGCCGGGCAACCTCCGCCGGGCCGAACTGGTTGAGCTTTACGCTGCTCGCACAGGCCGGGATGTTTCCCACATGCTGTTCTACTACGTTTTTGGCCTGTTCAAAGTGGGCGTCATCATGCAGCAGATTTTTTTCCGCTACCAGAAGGGGCTCACGCAGGATGGACGCTTCGGGATGCTGATTCACCTGATCCGGGAAATGGGGCAGAAGATTCAAAGAGCCATTGAAACGGGCAAGATTTGAAATGCCCCTCGGTGGGATTGGGTGCGTCTTTTGGTACTCCAGGACGCGGTTTTAGGCCAGGGTCGAACACCGCAGCGGGTTCTGCATTTCGCCTGAGGCTCCCGGCAGTTCTTGGAGCGTTGATTTCAAACCAACCGCCGAAATGCGTAGACTGGAAAGCAGGGGAGCTTCGGGCATGAGCAAGGTGGCGGTCATCGGCTCGGGACTCGTGGGGGCAACGACTGCTCACACCCTGGCCCTGCGGGGTTCCTGCGACGAGGTGGTGTTGCTGGACAGCGACCCAGAGAAAGCGCAGGCGCAGGCGGTGGATGTGGCGGCGGCGGCCACCCTGCACCGGGGGATGCGGGTGTATAGCGGGTCCTATGCCCAGATAAGGGGCTCCCAGGTGGTGGTGGTGACGGCGGGCCTGCGCCAGAAGAGCGGGGAAAGCCGCAGCGAGCTGTTTGCCAGCAATGCGCTGGTTTTCCAGGAAATTATTCCGCAGGTTAGGGAGGTGGCGCCGGGGGCCATTGTGGTGGTAGCCACCCAGCCGGTAGAGCCCCTGACCGAGTTCACCACCCGGCTGGTGGGGCCCGATCTGGCCCAGCGGGTGCTGGGGGTGGGGACGGTGCTGGAGACCATGCAACTGCGGGCGGCGGTGGCGGCGCATCTCGAGGTCTCTCCCGAGCACGTGCACGGCTACGTGATTGGCGAACAGGGCGACTCGGCCCTGGTGGTCTGGTCGAACCTGAACGTGGCGGGCTTGCCGGTGGAAGCCTTTGCGGCCCAGCGAGGCAAAACCTGGACAGCCCACGACCAGGTCCTCATCACCGACCGGGTGCAGCGCTCCAACCGCCGGGTGGTGGAAGGCAAGGGGGCCATCAGTTACAGCGTGGGGGTTGCCATTGTGCGGGTGATCGAGGCCATCCTGCGCAACGCGCAGGTGGTGCTCACGGTGAGCGCACACGACCCCCTCAAAGGCATTTCCTACGCGATGCCGCGCCTGGTGGGTTCGGGAGGGGTGACCGCAACCCTAGACCCCATGCTCTCTCGGGAAGAGTCCTTCAGGCTCGAGGTTTTGCTCGACAGCTTGAGAAGCACCCTCGAGCGCGCGTAGTCCATCCGACACGGCGTGTTTCCTGTGCTTTGAGTAGTCGGACGCATGTGAATTTCTTGGGTGTTTTCTGCCTTGGAACCTGATGAAGTTAGTGATGTGGTGTAGATGTGACTGTTCAGTACCGCAGGCTAGATGGCGAACCCAGATGACCTCGCGCACTGAGTTTAGGAATGGGAGGTTTTGGGTGAATAAAACTTCCGTGGTTTGTCGTCATTCGCCACCTCGCTATAACTCCTCTCGAAAGGGAAAGGGTGTCATACCGCAGGTGTAATTACTGGTTGGGCCATACTCAGGCAAGCATCCCACGGGAAGATTCGAGTTCCTATCGGCGTGCGGACAAACGCTTCGCCAGGGAACTTCAGATAAAGATAAGCGAAGCGCACTCAACCAGGAAGGAACATGGAGTATGGCTGACGAAACGACGAACAGTCAGGGAAAGCAACTTGATTCAGCACGTTAACCTTGAAGCGCAGGACGGTCAGCGAATGCAGGGCATAGAGATTATTGGACATCTCCACCGCTACGGCGAGGAGCCAAGTCCGGATATTCACTCCCGCTACTACAGCAGCGTAGGGGAAACACTTGACTACGTTTACGACCTGGACGGGGATACACTGACGATTTGGTTTGGTGAACGCGGTGCTCCAGCATATTATCGAGGAACCTTCGGTAGCGAAGGTACGACCTTGAATGGCGTATGGCACTATCCCGGTGGGGGTGGGTATAAAGCGAACGCGACACGAATGACCCATTCATAGCCTGAAGCGGCATATATATGCTATGGACAAAGTAACAGTAACCATTGTGAACGTTGGTTACCGCTCAACCAATTACTGGGTTGTAATACCAATTCTACGACGAGGTGACACATAAAGCCTCCTGAATCCAGGGCCAAAAGCAAAGCTGCTTGACCCTG
>NZ_JANWVH010000113.1 GCF_025056915.1 Meiothermus sp.
ACAAGCGTGCCTCACAGAGGTGAGGCACGTCTCTTTGTCCCTTCTCGTTTTCGTGGGCGGCCACGTCTGGAAAGGGCGCGATATGGTGGAAACCTGGCCGATGCGGGTACACTTCGCTAAAGTAAACTGCGGCTTTAGGCAGACCCTTGCCATGCCAGGAGGAAACATGCTGATTGTCGCCGGAGAAGCCCTGATAGACATGACCCCCACTGCCTGCAACGGCGGTACTGCATACGTCCCTCATCCCGGCGGTTCCCCCTACAACGTAGCCATGGGGGCAGGCCGTCTGGGCACCCCCACCGCCTTTTTGGGGCGAATTTCACAGGATGCCTTCGGGCAGCTACTCAGGCGCCACCTGGCCGAAAGCAGGGTCAGCCTGGCCTATGTCCAAGAAGGCCCGGAACTGACCACCCTGGCCCTGGTCACCCCTTCCGAGTCGGGTGAGTTTTTTTCGTTCTACTGTGAAAATACCGCCGACCGCCTGCTTTACCCCGAAGACCTGCCGGCCACCCTGCCCCCCCAGGCGGCCCTGCACTTTGGCTCGTACTCGCTGGTGCTGGAGCCGGGGGCCTCGAGCCTCGAGCTCCTGATGCGGCGCGAGGCCCGGCGACGGCTGATCTCCCTCGACCCCAACGTGCGGCCCTTCTTGATTCCAAACCGCGAGGCCTATCTCGAGCGGCTTGCGGGCTGGCTCGAGCAGGCCGACCTGGTCAAGGTCAGCCAGGCCGACCTCGAGTGGCTCTACCCTGGCGAGGGCCTCGAGGCCATTGCCCAGGAGTGGCAGAAGCAAGGCCCGGCGCTGGTCATCGTGACTCGAGGGGGCCAGGGGGCCTTTGCCGTTAGGGGTCAGGAAACCATTCAAGTCCAGGCGCCGCAGGTACAGGTGGTGGACACGGTGGGCGCTGGCGATGCCTTTATGTCCGGCACCCTGAGCTGGCTTTGGCAAAGTGGGGTCTGGGCCCGGGCTGCGCTGGAAGCGCTGAACCGCGAGCAGCTAACCGCTCTGCTGAACTTTGCCGCCAGAGTGGCGGCCATAACCTGCACCCGGGCCGGCGCCAACCCTCCCTGGCGCGAAGAGCTGGCCTGAAAGCCCTGGCTCTCGGTCAAAGACAGTACTCAGCTTCGGAGACCTGTTCCAGCCAGTCGGTGCTCACGCCGTCCACCGCTGCTTGCATGGCCAGGTGAATCATGGCATGGGTGGGGCTGGCCCCGTGCCAGTGCTTCTCGCCCGGGGCAAAGTAGATGGTGTCGCCCGCTTTCATCTCGCGCACCGGCTCACCCCAGCGCTGAAACCAGCCAATCCCGGCCTCCACGTGCAAAACCTGCCCCCTGGGGTGGGTGTGCCAGGCCGTGCGTGCCCCCGGCGCAAACATCACCCGCAGCAGGTGCAGGTGCATGGGCGCTGGTGTGACCACCAGCTCGCTCAAATAGACCGTTCCGGTGAACCATTCGGGCTTGCCCAGCCGGGTCGGGGCCTGGGGCACAAAGGTTTTCCAGGGGTTTTCCATAGCTCAATTTACCGCTCAGGGCTGAAAGCCAAAAGCCAGCCGCTCCCGGCGCACCTTTGTCCGCGACGTGAGACCTGAGGCCCGCGACAGGCCTCTGTAGTAGGTTCGTTCCGGGAAAAGCTCTCAGAAAGCCCGCTCGTACTGCACGGGCCAGGCCCGGGCGCCCAGGGCCTGGGCGGCGCGGTAGGGCCAGTAGGGGTCGCGCAGCAGAACCCGGCCCAGAAGAATCAGGTCGGCCTGGTTGGCCTGAAGAACGGCCTCGGCCTGTAAGGGCTCGGTCAGGAGGCCCACCGCGCCTGTGGATAAACCTGTGGACAAGCGCACCTGGGCCGCGAAGGGCACCTGATACCCCGGCCCCAGCGGAATTTTCACGCCTGGAATGGCCCCGCCCGAAGAACAGTCCAGCAAGTCCACCCCGCGTTTTTGCAGCTCTGCTGCGAACGCCACCGTGTCGGTGATGTCCCAGCCCCCCTCTACCCAGTCGCTGGCCGAGACCCGCACCCAAAGCGGCAGGTCCTCAGGCCAGACCTCCCGCACCGCCTCCACCACCTCGAGCCCAAAGCGCATCCGGTTCTCCCGGCTGCCCCCATAACGGTCGCTGCGCCGGTTGGTGAGGGGCGACAGGAACGAGTGCAGCAGGTAGCCATGGGCCATGTGCAGTTCAATCAGCTCAAACCCCGCCGAAAGGGCCCGCCGGGCTGCCTGCTGAAAAGCCTGGCGCACCTCGTCCAGGCCCGCTGCGTCGAGTTCCTCCGGCACCGGCCAGCCCTCGTGAAAGGCCAGGGGGCTGGGGGCCACCGGTGTCCAGCGATGCAGGGGCTTTCCGCCCTGCCAGGGGCTGGCCGTACCGGCCTTGCGCCCCGCGTGGGCAAGCTGGATGCCCGGCACGGCTCCCGCCTCCCGGATGCGCTGGGCCAGTGCCTGCAACCCCGCTACGTGCGCGTCCGACCAGATGCCCAGGTCCTCCGGGCTGATCACCCCCCCGGGCCTCCACCGCCGTGGCCTCGACCACAATAAGCCCTACGCCCCCAACGGCCCGCGTGGGGTAGTGCAGCAGGTGCCACTCGGTCACGTGCCCTTCCTGGCCTGAGTACTGGCACATGGGCGACATGACAATGCGGTTCTTGAGGGTGACCGAACGCAGCTTCAGGGGGCTAAAGAGCAGGCTCATAGCGCGGATTCTACGCGCTGTGGCCGATGGGTTTGTGGATTTTCATACATAACGTTTTTTCCTCACCAGGCCCGTGATACGATAGACGAGCCGGGAAGAAAAAAGTTATACTAAGTACAAGAAGTTTTGTAAGGAGGTGAACCAAAGCCGAACGCTAAAAGCCAGTGAGGAAACCGCTTTTTGGCCCGGGGCCTTTAGCCTTCTGCTGTCCGCCATGCCGATTGACTTCAGCCTGACCGACGAACAAAAGGAGCTGCAAAAGCTAGCCCGCCGTTTCGCCCGGGAGCAGATTGCCCCCATCGCCGCCGAGTACGACGCCAAGGAAGAAGTGCCCTGGGGGGTGGTGGAAAAGCTCCACGAGGTGGGCCTGCTGAATGCCATCATCCCCGAGGAATACGGAGGCCTGGGGCTGGGGATGCTCGAGGAGGTGATCATCGGCGAGGAGCTGGCCTGGGGCTGCATGGGCATCTACACCATCCCCATGGCCTCCGACCTGGGCATCACCCCCATCCTGCTGGCCGGCACCCACGAGCAAAAGCAGCGCTTCTTCAAAAAACTCACCGAGAAACCCGCGCTGGCCGCCTTTGCCCTCTCCGAGCCGGGCAACGGCTCCGATGCCGCCGCGCTGCGGACGCGGGCCGTGCGCGAGGGCGACCACTACGTGCTGAACGGCACCAAAACCTGGATTTCCAACGGCGGCGAGGCCGAGACGGTGGTGGTCTTTGCCACCATCGCCCCCGAGCTGCGCCACAAAGGGGTGATTGCCCTGGTGGTGGAGAAGGGCACCCCCGGCTTTAGCGCCCACAAGCTGCACGGCAAGATGGGCCAGCGGGCCAGTGGCACCTATGAGCTGGTCTTTGAAGACTGCCGGGTGCCCGCCGAGAACCTGCTGGGCCGGGAGGGCGACGGCTTCAAGATTGCCATGCACACCCTGGACAAAACCCGCATTCCGGTGGCGGCGGGCAGCGTGGGGGTGGCCCGGCGGGCTTTGGAAGAAGCCACCAAGTACGCCAAGGAGCGCGAGGCCTTTGGCAAGCCCATCGCCGACTTTCAGGCCATCCAGTTCAAGCTGGCCGAGATGCTGATGGGCATCGAAACCGCCCGCGCCTACACCTACTACGCAGCCTGGCTAACCGACCAGGGGCAGCCCCAGGCCCACGCCGCCGCAATTGCCAAAGCCTACGCCTCGGAGATGGCCTTCGAGGCGGCCAACCAGGCCATCCAGATTCACGGCGGCTTTGGCTACATGCACGAGTACCCGGTGGAAAAGCTTCTGCGCGACGTGAAGCTAAACCAGATTTACGAGGGCACCAACGAGATTCAACGGCTGATCATCGCGCGGCATGTGTTGAGTCAATAGTCTATGGTCGATGGTCTATAGACCATAGTCAAGAAACTTTCCTATGGGAAATATACAGCGTAATGCTCGGCAACTCAGCGGTAATGGATTTTTTGGATTTGAGCAGCTTGAGGTTTACCATCGAAGCGTGGCCTTATCGGTGCGGGTCTTCCAGCTTAGCGAAGCTTCTCACGAAAAGGAGCGCTTCGGTCTCATAAGCCAACTGAGAAGAGCGGCCAACTCGATTGCGCTCAACATTGCTGAGGGGAAAGGGCGCAAAAGAGACGAGGGCTTCTGCCGCTTCCTGTACCAGGCTCGAGGCTCCTTGCTCGAAACGGTTTGTTCGCTGCACCTTGCCGTTGAGCTCGGCTTTTTGCAACAGACCGCAGTTCAACCCCTCTACGATCAAGCCAGCACGCTAAATGGTAAGCTCAACGCGCTGCTTAAAAGCCTAGACCCCGACTTTAGTCGGGCCCTGACCTAGACCATCGACCATAGACTATAGACCCTTTACCCATGGAGGCAATCATGAAATTCATAGCAGTCATCCGACAGGTACCCGACGGCGAGTCCCGGCTCAAGATTGAGGGGGGCAAGGTTGACCTTAGCGGGGTCACGATGATCCTCGACCAGATGGACGAGTGGGCGGTGGAGGAGGTCATAAGGCTTCAGGAAAAGCACGGCGGCGAGAGCGTGGTGGTGGCCCTGGGCCCCGAGCGCTTCGAGGAGGCCATCCGCACCGCGCTGGCCATGGGCATAGACCGGGCCATTCACCTGGTGGCCGAGGGCTACACCGACCCCATCACCCAGGCCGAGCTTCTGGCCGAGACCCTGCGGGCTGAGGCCCCCACCCTGGTTTTTACCGGTGGGCAGCAGGCCGACTGGGACTCCCAGGCCCTGGGTGCGGCCATCGCCGAGGCGCTGGGCTGGCCGGTGGTGAGCTGGACCACCCAGATTGAGCTGGAAGGCGAAACCCACGCCAAAGCCAGGCACGACCTCGACGAGGGCGCCGAGGTGGTGCGGGTGGCCCTGCCGGCGGTCTTTACCAGCCAGCAGGGCCTCAACGAACCCCGCTACCCCACCCTGCCGGGCATCATGAAGGCCAAGCGCAAGGAGCTCAAGAAGGTGCCCGTCAGCGCCAGCAGCAAGGTGACCGTGCTCGAGCAGACCATCCAGGAGCGCACCCGCCTGAACAAGCTCATTGATGGTAAAGACCCCGTGGCCGCCGCGCACGAGCTGGTCAAGCTGCTCCACGAGGAAGCCAAGGTGATCTAGCCCATAGCTCATGGTCGTGATTTGTTCGCCCTCTACCATGAGCCTGTGACCCGCATAACTGGAGGTTCTTTGTGATTCTTGTAATTCTCGAGCACGACGGACAGCGCCTGCGCAAAGCCGCCCTGGAAGCCATCAGCCGGGCCCGGCAGCTCAGCAGCCTGGGGCCCATTGCGGGTGTGGTCATCGGTGAAAACACCCAGGCCGTGGCCCAGGAGGCGGCCCGGTACCTGCCTGCTGTTTACGCCGCCGAGGTGGGGCCTTACACGCCCGAGAAGTGGGCCGAGGCCGCCCATGCAGCGGTACAAAAAAGCGGCGCGCGGGTGGTGGTTGCCAGCGGGGGCCGCCAGGCCCGTACCTGGACGGCCCGCCTGGCCTACAAGATGAAAGCCGGGCTATTGGAAGACACCCTGCAAACCAGCACCGACGGGCAGCACATCATCGGCACCCGCTATAGCTTTTTGAACCGCGTCACCGAGCGCCAGCAGGCCCCCCTGCCGGTGGTCTTCACCGCCAAACCCAACACCACCCCCCTGGCCGAGCCGGAGGGCAGCGGTGCGGTGGAGGCCCTCGAGGTCAGCCTTCCGGGTGGGGTGGAGGTGCTCGAGCGCCTGAGCGAACAGAAGAAAGGGGTCTCGCTGACCGAGGCCACCGTGGTGGTCACGGGCGGGCGCGGCCTGGGCAGCCCCGAGGCTTTCGCGGGGGTGGAGGAGCTGGCCGGTGCGCTGGGCGCGGCGGTGGGGGCGACCCGCGCGGTGGTGGACGCAGGCTGGCGGCCCTACGGCGAGCAGGTGGGCCAGACCGGCAAGACCGTGCAGCCCAACGTCTACATCGCCCTGGCGGTTTCGGGCGCGGTGCAGCACCAGGCTGGCATGAACAAGAGCAAGTACATCGTGGCGGTCAACAAGGACGCCGAGGCTCCCATCTTCAAAATTGCCGACTACGGCATTGTGGGCGACGTGCACCAGGTTTTGCCCGCGCTGATTGAGGCCGCCAAGAAGCTCAAGGACTAAAACCCCGGCCCAGGGGCCTGCACCCGGCCTGGGTGGAAACGTAGAATGGCCTGGCTATGGATTTTCTGCTTGCTGCGCTGCTTCTGGGCCTGGTGGCCTATTTCCTCTTCCGGGTGCTGCGGGGGGTCTGGCCTGCCCGCTTTCGCCCCCTGGGGATGCGCCAGGTGCCCCGCAGGGTCACCGAGAGATGCGCGGTGTGCAAAGAGGCGCTCAACCCGGCTGAAGTGGCCGCTCTGCGCCAGGGAAGGCGCAAATGCCCCGAAATGGCCCGCTGCCCTTACCAGCGCAGCCGCTGGCTGAACTAGCCGCCAGCCTCGAGGCGAACCGGGCCCGCCGTTGATTGCGCGGGACACAAGGGCCCCCAAGATTTAGACCAACTTTGCTTGAACAGTTTGGAACAGGAAGTGGAAAACGGGGGACGGGTGCTGAAGACCCGCCCCCCTGCCCCCACTACCTTCTCCCAAAGAGTTGCTTGTATGCCTTGGAGCGCTCTTCAAAAAAAAAGAGCCATACGGTGGCAGGAGTCCTTTGCCCTCGACAGAACCGTGGCCGCCTGGAAACTCGAAAACATGCGTCTCGGCACAGACGCAACGCAGACCAGCGTGCCTCACCTCGGTGAGGCACGTCT
>NZ_JANWVH010000114.1 GCF_025056915.1 Meiothermus sp.
CGTCTCTTTGTCCCTTCTCGTTTTCGTGGGCGGCCACGTCTGTGAAGAGCGCGATAGGCAACGCTGAGCGTTTTGATGCGCCCGGAGCTGTGCACCTGGCTCAGCGCCGGACCGAACCCACGGCACTGATGGCGTGCTCGCTCGAGCTCGTGCTCAGGCGCAGGCGCTTGCCCAGCTCACGCCACCAGGTATAGGAGGGGCTATCCAGGCGCTTGACCTGCTCGAGGTCGGCCTCTTTGCGCCAGAGCTTGACCCGCTGCAAAAACAGGTTCAGGAAGAGGTCGCGGTATTCCGCGCTGGTTCTGTCCATGTGAAAGTGGAAGCGCACCCCCCGGTGCTGCGAAAAGGTGATGAGCATGGGCACCCCCTCGGGGCCTTCCACCGGAATTTCCACCACGCTATCGGTGAAGGTCGAGGCGGTAAACTCGTACTCTTCTTGAATCATGCCGAGCTCGAGCAAAATCAGGGCAAACACCCGCATCTCGAGGCCGTTGATCTCGCGGTAGATGCGGTCGAAGAGGTCGTAGGTGGAGCTGTAGTGAAACTGCTCGCCCGGCGCCTGGGCCCACCACATCGCGTACTGCCCTTTGGGCGCGGAGAGCGCGGCCTGGATGTAAAGCCGATCTCGGCGGGTGACTGGCTCCAGGTTCTCCGGGTAGATGGACAGCAAATCGTCGGTGCTGTAAAAAACCGGACGGATGCGCCCCCACTTCTGGGCCAGCTCGTGCACCGCCACATAGTGAGCGGCTGCTTTTTCGTCGGCAATGGGGTAGAAAAACAGGTCGTACTCCCCGTCTTCGGCCCGCACCCGCAGGGGAATCTCCAGCACCCCCTCGCGGGTCAGGCGCAGCACATCGGCCTCCAGCACCTGGATGCCCGACCTGCGAAAAACGGTCTCCACCGTGGTTGCAAACATCAAATGGCTGGCTGCCCTGACCTCGGGAGCGTTGCTTGGAATCAGGCCCTCGATGTGAACCTTGGGCCAGTGGGCTGGGGCGTTGGTGAAAAGTTCATGCATAAGAATCCAACCAGCGGTCAAGCTATCCAAGTCCCAGGGTAGCGGGGTTTTTGGGAGCACCTTGTGATATATAGGCCGTATCGGCGTTACGTGATGCAGGAGCCCCCGTGCGGCATGGTCTGGTGGCCCAAGCAGGGTATTCTTCCACCGACCCCCAATGGCTCAAGTCGGGTTTTGCGGGAGGTAGGGCGGGCTCGAGGCGCCCATCCAAAAACCAGGTGTTCGGCCCGCTACAAGCAGAGCTGGCAGCAGACTGGCGCGTGCGCCGGTGGCATACTGAATCGCGTGGCCAGGCTTCAACTGTTCTCGGCCCTGGTATTGCTGGGTTTGGGGCTGGTAGTGTGGTGGGCGATGAGCCAAGCTGCCGAAAAACGCCTGAACCCCAGCAAGCGCCACTGGGAAAGCTTTGTGGCCCGCCAGGTGGCGGAGCAAACCGCCGAACACGCCTACCCGCTGCGGCGAGCGCTGGACTTTAGCCCCTTCGAGGCGGCGCTAGGGCTCGAAGCACCCCTGCTCGAGCGCCTGGAAACCCTGACCCAGCAAGCCACCATTCAGGAGCTTCAGGCCGAGATGCAGGCCGGACGCCTGACCTCCGAGCAGCTCACGCTTTTCTACCTGGGGCGCATCCAGCGCTACAACGACCGCCTGCGGGCTTATCTGGAGCTGAACCCGGCGGCCCTCGAGGAAGCCCGCGCCCGCGACACAGAGCGCCGGCAAGGGAAGCTGCGCGGGCCGCTGCACGGCATCCCCCTCAGCCTCAAGGACAATATCTCCACCCAGGGCCCCCTGCACACCACCGCCGGGGCCGCGGTGCTGGCCCGGCACATCGCCGACCAGGATGCCTTCATCGTGCAGAAGTTGCGGGCCGCCGGGGCGGTGATTCTGGGCAAGAACAACCTCTCGGAGTGGGCCAATTTCATGACCAGCAGTTCGATCAACGGCTACAGTACGCTGGGCGGCCACACCCGCAACCCCTACGGCCCCTTCGACGTGGGGGGCAGCAGCAGCGGCACAGCCTCGGCGGTCGCGGCCAATCTGGCCGTGGCCGGCATCGGCACCGAGACCTCGGGCTCGCTCATCTACCCCGCCGCCCAGAACAGCCTGTTCACCCTAAAGCCCACCCTGGGCCTGGTCAGCCGCGACCGCATCATCCCCATCACCGCCGCCCAGGATACCGCCGGCCCCATGACCAAAAACGCCCCCGACCTGGCCCTGCTGATGTCGGTCCTCAGCGGCCCCGACCCCACCGACCCCGCCACCCAGATTGCGCAGGGGTTTGTCTTTCCCTACCCCCCACCCCCGGTCTCCTACCCCCTGCGGGTCGGCTGGGTACAGCACATCCAGCGCAAGGGCGACGCGGAAGCCCTGGCCAGGGTAGCCCGGGCGCTGGAGGCCCTGGGCGCAGAAGTGGTGGAGGTGCCCTTTCCGGAAAGCCCCATCGAGATGATGCCGGTGCTGCACGCGGGCATGCGGCGAGACCTGGCCCTGTATCTGCAAACCACCCGCGCCGCCATTCGGGGTCTGGAGGAGGTGATTGCGTACAACCGCCAGCACCCCGAGGCCATGCTGTATGGGCAGGATTTACTCGAGGCCTCGCTTTCGTATCCGCTCTCCGAGGCCGATTACCAGGCCTATGTAGTTAAGAACCGCCGGCAGGGCCGCGAACACCTGCTGGGGGTGATGCAAGAGTACCGGGTAGATTTGCTGCTGACGGTGAGCAACAGCCTGAGCGTGCTCACCTCCACCTCGGGCTTCCCGGTGGTCAACCTGCCCGCTGGCTACCGCGAGAGCGGTGAGCCGGTCGGTGCTTCGCTGGTGGGGAAGCCCCTGCAAGACCCCCTGCTCATCGGCCTGGCCCAGGCCGTATCGGAGCAACTTAACCTTCGCAGGCCGCCTCTGCTGCGCTAGCCATGGACATTCCCCTGCCGGTCTACCTCATTGGGCTGCGCGGCCTGCTTAATCTGCTCGCACTGCTCCTGATTGGGGCCTCGCTGCTTCTCAACTTGCCCCTGCTGGTGCGGGAGCCTGCACCGGGGCAGCTGCGCTTTTTCAAGTTCACGGCGGGGTTTGCGGTGGTAGCCGTGGTGGTGGAGCTGCTGGTGCGAACCCTCTTCATGGGCGGGGTGAACTGGCTCCATGCCGTTTACGGCCTCCTGGCGGCCAGCATTTTGTGGTTTGTGAGCGGCCTGGAGCCGGGGGGTTGGTTTCGCAAAAGCCTGGAGAAGGCGCCCGAGCAGGTGGGGCCCTATTTCTTCTGGGCCAGTCTGGTCTGCCTGCTGCTGTGGTGGCGCTTTATCGAGACGGGGATTGCTCGAGGCCCCTAGCTTGCAGCTCTTGGTGAATCTTTTGGGCGATTCGCCGGGCCGCCCCCGGCTCGCCCATGGCGGCCCGTCCGGCCCGCCGGGCCTGCGCTCGCAGTTCGGGCGAGTCCCAGAAGCGCCGAACGCCCTGGGCAATGGCCTCAGGGTGGGGCGGCACCAGCATCAGCGCCTCGCCCAGCAGGCGCTTTTGCTGCTCGGCAAAGGCCTGGGTGTACTGGGGCCCCAAGGTGGGAAAGCCCACCAGCGGCACCCCGTAGCCGGCGGCCTGTTCGGCGGCGGTTCCGCTGGTGGAAATAGCGACCCCCGCCCCCAGCAAAGTGGCTTTGAAAGCCCCCTGGGTCAGGTACACGGCGGTTCCGTCCGGGTGGCTCAGGCAGTGGGTGACGCCCTCGGCCAGGCCGGTGGTCTCGAGCCGCCAGCCCGGGGCATAGAGGGGTTCTATGGGCAGGCCGGCCCAGGCCACCACCGGCGTGAGGCCCAGGCCGCCCAGCAGCCGAACCGCCTCGAGCATCCGGGGCAGGCTCTGGTAGGCATCGCTGCGCGACCCCGGCAACAGCAGCAGGTAGGGGGGCGCTGGCTCCAGCGGAACCCCCTCCAGAGCATCGAGCATGGGGTTGCCCAGGTAGCAGGCCTGGGGAACCCCGCGGGCCTTCAGCCACTGCTCGCCCTCCGGCTCGCGCGGGTAAACCCCTACCGCCCGGCGCATCAGGAAGCGCTCGAGGGCGCTATAGGGCCGGCTCCAGCCCCGCCTTTCCCAGGCCCGCAGCGAGGAGCGGCACTGCATCAGAAAAAGCGGGGGCCGACCCATAAAATGCCCCACCAGCAGGGCATACACATCCCCCACCACCAGCGTCGCCACGGCCTCGCGGGCGGCTTCCCGCACGGCGCGGTAGTGCGCCAGGCTCATCGAGACCCAGCCAGCCCTGAGGTCGGCCCAGAAGGCCTTTGGGCTTTGCAGGGCGAAGCCCCCCGAGGGCATCTCGCGGCGGGGGCCCCGCACGCAGAAGCCTGCCTTTTCGTAGGGCTGGCCCCGGCCCACCAGCGGTACGGCTTGTATGGCGTAGCCCAGCGCCCGGAGTTCCTGGGCCAGCGCCGCGCCGATGAGATCCTCGCCGTGGCCGTTGGAAACTACAAGAACGGGCTTCATCCTCGGGTGAAGCGGACGAGCCGCTCCAGCATCTCAAGCCCCGCCCCGGCGTCCATCAGGCTCTGGGCCAGCGCCACCCCCTCGGCCAGGCTCTGGGCCTTGCCCGCCAGGTAGAAAGCGGCCCCTGCATTGAGGGCCACCGCATCCCGCTTGGGCCCCCGCTCCTGCCCGCTCAAAATGGCCCGGGCGGTTTGGGCGTTGTCCTCAGGCGTTCCACCCCGGATGGTCTCGTGGGGCGCCGAAGCAAGCCCCACCTCTTCCGGGCAGAGGGTGTAACGCCGGATCTGCCCCGCAGAAAGCTCGACCACCTGGTTCTGGCCCAGCACCAGCTCGTCCACCCCCTCGCCGTGCACCACCAAAGCCCGCTCAGAGCCCAAGCTGTGCAGCACCTGGGCAAAGGGCTCAAGCAGCGCCGGGCTGCTCACCCCGACCAGGTTCAGGGTGGCGAAGGCGGGGTTGGTCAGCGGCCCCAGCAGGTTGAACACCGTACGCACCCCCAGCTCGGCCCGCACCGGGGCCACGTAGCGCATGGCCGGGTGATGGCTGCGGGCAAACAAAAACCCCAGCCCCAGCGTATCAATGGCCTCGGCCACCTTCTCCACCGGAAGGTCTATCCTCACCCCCAGGGCCTCGAGCAGGTCAAAGGAGCCCGACTTGGACGAGGCCGCCCGGTTGCCGTGTTTAGCGACAGCCACGCCTCCGGCGGCCACCACGAAGCAGGTGGTGGTGGAGATATTGAAAGCATCGGGCGCCACCCCCCCGGTTCCGACAATATCGAGCAGCGGCCTGCGCCGGGTCTCGACCCGCACCGCAGCCTCGCGCATACCGGCGGCAAAACCGGCAATTTCTTCAGGGGTCTCACCCCGCGTACGCAAGGCCATCAGCACGCCGGCGGTCTGCACCGGGGTCAGCTCACCGGCCATGATGCGCCTCATCAGGGCGTGGGCCTCAGCTTGCGATAAAGGTTCGGCCAACAGGGCTTTTCTGAGCTCGTCCACACTGCCTCCCATGTTACGGGGGGGTAGCCTGGTCTGACAAACCACCGGACTCCGGTTCTGTGGGCATCCGCCAGCCGCGCCCAAGGCCCCGCCAGAGGGCCCCCACTTTGTCCCAGCGGCGGCGCAGGCTGTACTCGGCCAGCCAGAAGAGGCCATAGCCCGCCACCGCTAAAGCCGGCCAGCGGGCGTGCTTTCGGAAGAGGCGCACGTTGTAGGCGGCGAAGAGTTCGTCGGATTGGAGGCTGCTCTCCCAGGAAGCGCCGCCCCGGTGCCACACCCGGGCCTCTGCGGCTACCCCCAGGCGGAAGCCCGCCCGCTTCAGGCGCAGGCCAAAGTCGCAGTCCTCGCCGTACATGAAAAAGCCCTCGTCCAAGAGCCCCACCCGCTCCAGCGCCACCCGCCGGATGAGCAGGCTGGCCCCGCTGATGTAGGAGAGGCGGGGGAGGTCTTGGGAGCGGGTCAGCAGGCGGATCAGGCCCCAGGGCAGCACCACCTCGCCCCCGCCCCAGGCCTGCACCTCTTGGGGGCGCTCCATCTCGTAGAGCACGGCCCCCACCGCGCCCAGCTTGGGGTCGCGCTCGGCCAGGCGCACCATGGCCGATAGCGCCCCGGGGTCGGGCCGGGTGTCGGGGTTCAGCAGCCAGACGTAGTCGGCCCCCTCGGCCAGGGCCCGCCGGAGGCCCTGGTTGTTGCCCCCGGCAAAGCCCAGGTTTTGGGGCAGGGGCAGCAGCTCGAGGCCCGGAAAAGCCTCGCGCAGCCGCTCTACCGAGTCGTTGGGCGAGGCGTTGTCCAGCACCAGCAGGCGGAAGCGGGGGTAGTCGAGGCGCTTCAGGGCCTCCAGGCAGGCCGCCGTCTCCCACCAGGCGCGGTAGTTGAGGACGATTATGTAGACGAGCGGGGGGTTCATCCGGGTGCTCCCTCGAGCAGCCCCCGGGTGTAGGCGGCCTCGAGCAAAAAGCGGTAGCGCCCAGAGGCCCCCGGGGCTTCCTCCCAGGCCCGCTCGCGCAGGAGCTGCTCGGCTCTAGCCCAGGGGTAGGCCAGGCGCTTATACGCCCGGGAAAGGGGATGCACCCCGGTCCAGAGGGCCACCAGCGGGTGGGGGTGCAGGCGGTAGAAGCGCCAGGCCATCCGTCCCATGCTCTCCTGCTTGGCCAGGGCGGCCTCTAGGCCCACCCGGTCCTCGTGGGCCGCCCGGGCCTTCCGGGCCAGCCGGGGCCGCACCCCCTTGCGCCAGAGCCGCCAGCCCAGCTCGTGCTCCTCCCAGCCGTAGCCGGCAAAGGGAGCAAAGGCCTCG
>NZ_JANWVH010000115.1 GCF_025056915.1 Meiothermus sp.
AGCAGTCTAACCAGCATGGCCAGCATTATTGCAAGCGCTTCAGCGCGGCCTAGGCTACCCACTGCTTCTGACATCCAGGTCAACTTTCGCGCCAGGAGTTCGATCTTACGCAATGTCAGCTTTACCAGACCTCGCCCCGGCGAGGCCATCCGGTTAGACAAAACTACGCGCTCAGCTCGATGGCGGGCTTCGTTCAAATGAGAAAAAGAATCCCACGTAGAAGCACAGCCATATGCGATCAGATGAGCGTCGTCATTATCTCGGATTGCTGCGATAACTTTTTCTAAGGCGACTTCGGCAGTCGGTTTGACTGCCGATAAGTTGGCTAGGGCGGCGCGTAGTCTTGCTTCTGTGCGGATGCAAGCGTCGAGAGCCTTGTCCAGGCTTTTGGAGATACGCTTTACATTGCCCGTTGTTCCGTCCCCGGCTAGTAGGTTGTTTATCACACTATCCAGGTTTGGTGCGCCAACGACAACGATCCCATGCATCCTACCCCCACGTTATCACCTGGCTACGCCTACCGTCAATCTGTAATATCCCCCTTGACACGTTGTTTTTACCTCTCATTTTTGACCCCAGTTTTGACCCCATTTGACCCCAGGTTTGACCCCAAACCGGAAGTTTTCCAGAGTGAGTAGAAGTGAAGCAAAAGCCCTTATCATGGGATAAACAGTGATTCCAGGTGATAGCGAGTGATGGGCTATTATCTTTTCCTAAACCTTAGGTCGCAGGTTCGAGTCCTGCCGGGCGCACCACCCTTCGGAGAAAAAGCGATTCCCGTTCCCTCACCCTTGAGATGACAGTTTCCTGAATATCTGAAGGAATCTTAAGATGAGCCTTCTGGACGCGGGTTCGGCAAGCCCTCGCCCTCCGGTGGAACATGCAACGTTCAAATGAACGCGCTCACCTGGAGCACCTCTACCAGCGAATATCGGCGCTGCGGGCGCAGGTAGAGCAGGAGGGTGCGGCCCAATACCGCCGCTGGCAGCCTTACCTGAAGCGGCCCTTTTTTGCCCGTTCGGCCCGCAATCTGGCCGACTACCTGGTCTTGCGGAAGCACGACCTGCGCCCCCTCCAGCGCGAGCTGGCCCGGCTGGGGCTATCCTCGCTGGGGCGGGCCGAGTCCAGGGTGCGGGAGAACCTCGATGCGGTGCTGGCCACCCTGGGCCGGGTCTTGGGTTTAGAGGAACTGCCCTACCCGACCCCCGAGGACTTCTTCGCGCGGGAGGCCCAGCTCGAGGCCGCCACAGAGGAGCTATTCGGCCCCGGCGCGGGCCCTCGCATCCTGGTCACGCTGCCCGAGGAGGTAGCCGCCGACCCGACCCTGGCTTCGGGGCTGGTAGCGGCAGGCATGGACGCGGCCCGCATCAACTGCGGGCACGGCGACCCTGTCATCTGGGGCGCGATGATAGCCCAGGTGCGGCAGGCCGCCCAGGCACAACCCATTCCTATCCTGATGGACTTGAGCGGCCCTCGCCTGCGTATCGAGAGGGTGCAGGCCGAACGGCGGCTTTTCGTGGGAGACCCGCTGCTGCTCATCACCCAGCCCGCCTTCGATGAGCCTTGCCCATTCCAGGCCACCGTTGGGCTACCCGAGGCGCTCTCGGGTTTGCAGTTGGGCCACCGGGTTTTCCTGGACGAAGGCAAGCTCGAGGCCCGCGTCGAACGCGTCGAACCCCAGGCGGTGCTGCTGCGGGTGGTCAGCACCCCCCCCAAGGGCTTCAAGCTACAGCCCGAAAAGGGCCTGAACCTGCCCGATACCCCGCTGGCCATCGGGCCGCTTAGCGCAAAGGACTTGCAAGACCTCGAGTTTGCCCTGCAAAACGCCGACCTGCTGGGGTATTCCTTCGTGCAGCGGCCCGAGGATGTGGAGCGCTTGCTTTTGGAACTGGAAGCTCGCCGGCCTTCGCGCTTGCGGGGGCTGGTGCTCAAAATCGAGACCCGCCAGGCGGTGAGCAACCTGCCCGAACTGATGGTGCGGGCCGCCGGGCGCTGGCCCACCGCCATCATGATTGCCCGGGGCGACCTGGCGGTCGAACTCGGCTACGAACGGCTGGCCGAGATGCAGGAGGAAATCCTCTGGCTGGCCGAGGCGGCCTCGGTGCCGGTCATCTGGGCCACCCAGGTGCTGGATCGGCTGGTCAGAAAGGGCACCCCCTCCCGCGCCGAGGTATCGGATGCGGTGCTGGCCGCCCGGGCCGAGTGCGTGATGCTCAACAAGGGGCCCTACCTCGAGCAGGGCATCCGGGTGCTCTCTGAAGTGCTGCGGCGGATGCAAGACCACCAGTACAAAAAAACGCCCAAGATGCGCCCCCTCAAAGCCTGGGCGAAATCGGCCTGGTAGCTTGTGGCAGGCGCCCCCCGGGAATGCTGTCAACACTTCACAGGCCGCCGGGTTCGCCGCGCTTGGTTGTTGCGCCCTTCACGGTAGCTGCGGTTCGGCGGCCACTACAGAAGAGAGCCTTTTCGGGGTCAAACGCCTCCAAATATGCGGCAAAACAAAAAGCCGTGAAGATACCCATACACACCCACAGGTTCTAAAGAGGGTGGCCCTCGAGTCCCCCTCGACCGGAGGGTTGGGGAGGGCATTGAACCAGACCCCCAGCCGGCTGGTCTGCAGTAAGAGCTTGGAGGCCAGGCCAGGATTCGCTCCGCGAGCGGGTTGCCTTTGCGCGATACAGTGTTGAATCTGTCGAGGATGCTTCTGGGGGTTGGATTGGAGCCTTGCCCCTACCGGGGTTTGGTTTTGCGGGTGGGCAGGGCGTTCCAGGGGTCTTCGGGCCAGGGGTGTTTGGGGTAGCGCCCCCGCAACTCCTTGCGGATCTCGGGGTAGGTCTGGTTCCAGAAGCTCCGCAAATCCTGGGTTACCTGGATGGGCCGCTGGGCAGGGGAGAGGAGGTGCAGCAGCACCGGGGTACGGCCCTCGTTGACGGTGGGGGTCTCGGCCAGGCCAAAAAGTTCCTGAAGCTTCACGGCCAACACCGGCGGGCCGCCCTCTGGGTTGTAGCTCAGCTTGATGTGCGAGCCGCTGGGCACCTGCAAGCGGGTGGGGGCCAAAGCCTCCAGCCGGGCGGGCAGCGGCCAGGGCAAAAGCCCGCCCAGAATGCTGGAAAGATCCAGACGGGCGAAATCCTCGCGGCGCCAGACCCCGTCCAGCCAGGGGGCAAGCCAGGCCTCGAGGGTCGCCAGCAGGTGTTCGTCGGAGACGTCGGGCCAGCCTTCCTCGGGCCGCCAGCGTCGCAGGCTCAGGATGCGGGCCTGCCACTGGCGCAGCTCGGCGGTCCAGGGCAAAAGCGCCAGCCCCTCGGCGTGCACCACCTGGCAGAGCAGTTTGCGGCGCCGGGCGGCGTCCAGGTGGCGGAGGGGCTCCGCGGCCAGCACCACCTCGCCCACCCGCAGCTCCCGCTGGGCCCGCAGAACCCCGCTGCGGGCATCCCAGGCCACGGTCTCGACGGGCCGGGCCAGTGGAAGCAGCTCCGAAGGCGCCACCGGCGCAGCCAGAAAAATGCGGCCTTCCTCCAGGCCAGCGTCGAGGTGGGCCACGGCCAGCCAGGGGGTACCGGCCAGCAGGTCGTTTTCGTCCAGGCGCACCCCCCGGCCCCCCGAGAGGCGGTAGCGCAGGCGCTCGCCTTCCCGCAGGCGGGCCAGCCGGTCGGGGTAGGCCATGGCCAGGAGCCGCCCCACCGCCCGCTCCTCGGGGGCCTGGTTTTCCGGAGCCACCCCCAGGCGCTGCCGCCACTGCTGGCTGAGCCGCTCGATTCGGGCCAGCGAACCCGGCTCGGCGCCGTGAAGGGCCTGGCCGGTTCGGCGCCACTGCCGCAGGGCCTGCAAGCGCAAGCCCACGTCGGCGCTGAAGCCCCGGGGCAGGGGGTCGCGCTCTTCCAGCAGGGCGGCCAGGTCGGCGGCCAGGGCGCTTTGCCCCAGGGCCTGGCCTTCCAGCAGCAGGTGGGCCAGGCGGGGGTGGGTGGGCCACTCCAGCATGGCCCGACCCCGCTCGGTGATGGCGGTGCCTTCCAGAGCCCCCAGCGCCTCCAGCAGCTCGCGGGCCTGCCGGAGGGCCCCCGCCGGCGGGGGCGTGAGCCAGTCCAGCGCGGCGGGGTCTTGCACGCCCCACTGGGCCAGCTCGAGCACCAGCAGGGCCAGGTCGGCCTCCAGAATCTCCGGTTTGCGCTCGGCCAGGAGCTGGCCCTGGGTGGCCTGGCTCCACAACCGATAGCAGACCCCCGGCCCCAGCCGTCCGGCCCGCCCGGCGCGTTGCTGGGCGGCATCCAGGGTGACCCGCGTGGTGACCAGGCGGGTCAGGCCGCTTCGGGCCTCGAAGCGGGGCAGCCGGGCGTAGCCCGCGTCTACCACCACCCGGATGCCCTCGATGGTGAGGCTGGTCTCGGCAATGGAGGTCGAGAGCACCACCTTACGCCTTTCAGGGTCGGGCAGGATGGCCGCCTGCTGGGCCGCAAGGGGCAGGTCGCCATACAGCGGGGCGATGCGAACCTCCGGGTGCCGCTCGGCCAGAAGCCGCTCGACCTGGGCAATCTCGCCCACCCCCGGCAAAAAAACCAGAATATCGCCTTCGTGCTCGGCCAAAGCCCGCGAAACCGCCCCCGCTACCACCCCCGGCAGGGGGCCCTGGGGGTCGCGGGGCAGATAGCGCACCTCAACCGGGTAGGGCCTTCCTTCCACGCTCAGCACCGGCGCGCCCAGCCGCTGGCCCAGCCCCCCTTCCAGGGTGGCCGACATCAGCAAAAGCCGCAGGTCTTCGCGCAGGGCCTGCTGCACCTCGCGGCACAGCACCAGGCCAAGGTCGGCCTGAAGGCTACGCTCGTGGAACTCGTCGAAGATGACCAGCCCCACCCCTTCCAGGCTGGGGTCTTTTTGCAGGCGGCGGGTCAGGATGCCCTCGGTGAGAACCTCGAGGCGGGTCTTGGGCCCCACCCGGCTTTCGAAGCGCACCCGGTAGCCCACGGTCTGCCCCACCTCCTCGCCCAGCAGGGCGGCCATGCGGGCCGCTACGTTGCGGGCGGCCAGGCGGCGGGGCTGAAGCATCCAGATTTTTTGCCCCCTAAGCCAGGGCTCGCCCAGCAGTTCCAGCGGCAACACGGTGCTTTTGCCTGCGCCGGGCGGGGCTTGCAGAATTGCCGTGCGATGCGATTCCAGGGCTTTTCGCAACGCGGGCAGAACCTCATGAATGGGTAGTTGTGGTGCCATAAGCCCGACTTCCGCTCTGGTATTTTCGCACAGGCGCTGTGGAGCGGGGCTGCTACCCTGAGCCCAGGATGTACGGAGTGCTGTGGCTCATCGGGATGGCGCTGGCTGCATGGGCGGCTGCCCATCTGCTTCATAGGCCCCGTTTCTGGCGCACCGAGGCCCCTGCGCTTATGGAGGTGGTCTCGGTCTGGTTGATTCTGACGCTGGTGATGGCCGGTGGCCTGGTTGGGCTGGGTGAGCTGCTGGCGCAGTTCTGGCCCCAGCGCCTGGCCGGACTGAGCACCCCCTGAGCGGCGGCATCTTCGCAAACAGCGGCGCTTTTTGGCCCAGGGTTCCGCCAAGCGTTGCGCTTGCCGGAACACGGCTTCGAGAAACTTTCCAGGGCGCTTTGGGCCTGCTGGGGTGGTTTTTCTTGGACTCAAAGAGTCTAAGAAACGCCTGAGAGGTTTTTTTTGTCGAATTTCGACAAAGGTATTTCTTTCTCTTCGCTATGGTTGATGGGTATGAGCAGAACCGAAGGGTATATTCTCTGGGCAAAAAGCTTTATCCAGGCCCGGCGGGTGGTGGCGGTGCGGATGGACGCCGAACGCGGTGAGTACGAAGCCCTGAGCGAGAACGGCTCGAGCTACTTCATCGAGCGGCTCGAGCAGGCCCAGGCCCTACTGACCGTTCTTGAGGAAAAACAAGAACCGTCAAAAGTTTAGATGGAGTCAAAAAGAAGTTCGGGTTGGACTGTGGCAAAATAGCTAGGAAATCCCTACTCTTGCTTGGCACAGGGCATTACCTTGATAGCAATGATTATTCGAATTGGTGCCGACGGTTTGCAGCCCGAGGAACTCATCGCGCTCTACGACCATAGCGGATGGGGC
>NZ_JANWVH010000116.1 GCF_025056915.1 Meiothermus sp.
AGGCCTGCTCGCACAGGCATTGCTGCTCCTGGGCCTGGCGTAAATCGCCCCGGGCACGCAAGGCCGCCATCACCGCCTGGCGCAGCGCGAGCTTTTCTAAGGGGGGGATTTCCGGGGCCTGCAAAAGCTTTAGCCCTGCTTGCAGGTCATCCGTGGAAACCTGCCCAAGCCGGGCCTGGGCCCAAAGCCGAACGCTCCAGAGCTGCGAGGCGGTGGTGAGGTCGTCGGAGTGGGTGTCCTGCACGGCCTGCAAGGCGCGGGTGGGTTGACCCAGCCTCAGCCAGGCCAGCCCCTCCACCCAGGCCATGCGCGGGAGGTTCAGGGAGTCGGCCAGGTGGGGTTCCTGGCGCAGGCGCTCGAGCCGCTTTAGGGCTTGCTCGGGCTGCCCCAGCGAGACCTCGCAGCGGGCCAGGTGGGTCTCGGCCCAGGGCAGGCGGCCCCACAAGCCCAGCTCCTGTATGGCCTGAACGGCGGCCTCCAGCAGCCGCCGGGCTTCGGCGGGCTGGCCCAGCCAGTGCAGGTCGTCGGCCAGCACCACCTGGTAAAAGAGGGCGTCGGCGCGGTGGCCGCTTTTCTGGCTCAGCTCCAGCGCCCGAGACACCGCCCGGTAGGCCTCCCCCAGCGCCCCTCGGTACCAGTGCACCAGGCTCAGGTTGTTCAGAAACTTGGCCTCCATCTCGGGGTTTTGCGGCTCACGGGCCATTTGCAGGCCCTCCTCGAGGGGGCCCAGGGCGGCCTCGAAGTTGCTGCACTGGTAGTGGATGGCAAACAGGTTCAAAAGGGCGTAGCGCAGCAGGGTTACGTCCCCCATCTCCCTGGCCTCGGTAATGGCCCGTTCGGCCAGCTGCACGGCCTCCTGGTAGCGGCCCTGGGCGGCGGTGAAGGTGGCGGCGTTTTGCAGGGCGTTGTTCTGACCGGTGCGGTTGCCCAGCTTTTGCGCCAGGGCCCGCTCGGCCTCGGTATAGCCCAGGGCGGCCTCCAGCTTGCCCTGCCGGTAGGCGAAAACGCTGAGCCAGTCGTAGACCTCGAGGGTCAGGGGGTCTACCGGCAGTAGGGCCTGGGCTTGCAGCAAACGGGCTTCGGCGGCCCCAAGCTCACCCATCGCCCCCAGGGCCCGGCCTCCCAGGTAGAGGGCCTTGGCCTGTAAGGGAGCGGCCAGAGGCCCGGACTGCCCCACCCCTTCGGCCTCGGCCAGCGCCTCCTTATAGCGCCCACAGAGCAGGTGGTGCTCGGCCCAGCCCAACCGGGTTTCGGCCTGCAAGGCGGCCTCTCCCAGTTCCTGGGCCAGCCGCTCCATCGCGCCCAGGGCCTCAGCCCAGGGGGTGCGTTCGTCCAGGGTCTGCCAGAGCCGGGCCCGCTCGCGTTGAATCTCAAAAGCCACCCGGCCTTCTGCACCGTCCGACAGGGCCAGCTGGTACTGCTCTAAAGCCTCCCGGTGGGCATAGACCCGCACCGCGGCTAGGGCGGCCCGGAGGCGCCAGGGGATGGCCTCCTGGGGCCTGCCGCCCTCTTCCCAGTGTTCGGCTACGCGGGCCGGGTTGCCGCCCTGACGGGCCAGGCTCTGGGCCAGTTTGCGGTGCAGCAGCCGGCGTCGCTCCGGCCCTAGCCCTTCGCGCACCGAGCGCCGCACCAGCTCGTGGCTGAAGGCATAGCCCGCATCCTGGCGGCGCAACAGGTCGGCGGCCAGGGCCTGCTCGAGGGCCTCCAGGCTTTCCCACTCCGAAAGGGCGGTAGCGCCCCTCAGCACCTCCAGGCTGAAGCCATCCCCCGCCAGGCTGGCCGCCTCCAGGAGCCGCCGGGGCACAGCCCCCAGCCCCTCGATGCGCCGCCACACGGCCTCCCGCACCGAGGCGGGCAGGGGCAGCTCGCGGTAGTCGGTGGTTTCCTGGTCGTAGGGGGTGTGCCAGCCCTCGGGGCCCACCTGCAAGGCCCCCGACTCGAAGAGCGCCTTGAGGGTTTCCAGCACGAACAAGGGATTGCCCCCGGTGGCCCCGTGGAGCCGCCGGGTGAAGCGTATGGCCCCCGAGGAGCCCGAGAGTGCGCGCACCAGCCGCAAGAGGTCGGTCTCGGAAAAGGGCTTCAGCTCAATCAGAACAGCCTGGCCCCCCTCGACCTGCTCCCGGATGGTTCTCAGGATGACCGGCTCGAGCTCCTCCTGTCGGAAGGCCACCAGCGGGTGCAGCACCCCCTCCGGCAGGAGCCGGGCCATGGCGTAGGTGGCCACCTCGAGGCTGGCGGCATCCCGCACAAAGTGCAAATCGTCGGTCACGATGCTCCGCACGCCCTGCCGCCCCAGGGCCCGGATCACCTCGGTGAGGGCCTCCAGGAGCCGCAGCTTGCCTTCCGGGGTGGTGATGGGGGGCGGGGGTTCGTCCGAAAGCTCCGGCACCAGCCGGGCAAGTTCCCGCCGCACCCAGGGGGCCAGTTCCAGGCCCGGAAACTGGGCCAGCGACTGCCGGATGGCCCGGCTGTAGAAGGCATAGGGGATGCCGCCGTCGGAGGGCTGGGCTTGCAGGAGAAAAAAGGGGCCCTGGTGCCGGGCGAACTCGAGCAGCAGCCGGCTTTTCCCCACGCCGGGCGGCCCCGCCAGGTAGATGCCCTGCCGGGCCTCCCAAGCCGCTTCCAGGCGGGCCCACTCGGCCTCGCGCCCAATCAGGGGAGGGTTCAGGGCCAAGCCGGTGGGGGTTGGGGTGGGCGGGGGGGGCGGGGGCCTCAGGCTGCCCTGTTCAATCTGGCGGGCAAGTTCCAGGGTCTCGGGCAGGGGGTCGAGGTGCAGCTCTCGCTTGAGCAAAGCCCGCAGCCGGCCGAAGCGCTCCAGCGCGGCCTCCCGCTCGCCCAGCAAGGCGTGCAGGCGCATGGCCTCGCGGTGGTGCAGCTCTTGCAGCTCGTCCTCCCGCAGCAGCTCGAGACGCACGGCCAGGGCCCCCCGCAGGTCGTGGGTGGCCTCAAGCCTTTCGGCTTGCTTTTGCAGGGCGCTGCGATAGGTCTGGCCGAGTTCCTCGCGCTTCCCCTCGAGCCACGCTTCAAACCCCACCGCGCCCGGAAGTTCCAGCCCCTCCAGCAAAGGCCCCCGGTGGAGCGCTAGGGCAGCAGGGAAATCTTCATGCTCCACGGCAGCTCTAAACGCGGCCACATCGGTCTGGAGGCCCTCCAAAGCCAGCAGGTCGCGCTCGGTGTGCAGGGCTTTCGCCAGCGGGGTGTGCCGCAGCCGGTTGAGCTCGCGCCGGAGGTGGCCCCGGGCGCTTGATTCGTCCTGCTCGCTCCAGAACAGACCGGCCAGCTTGCTGCGGGGGGTGGGGCCTTCCAGGGCAAGGTAGGCCAGCAGCCCCAACAGCTTGCGGGTGGGCAGCGCCAGCGGCTTTCCCGCCTGCTCCACCGCAGGCGCTCCCAGCAAGCGCAGTCGAACCGGGGACATGATTTGTGCTCAGAATAACGCACAGGCTGTTATGCAACCGTTATGGCCCGCTGGGGTATTCAAGCCCCCATGCCGGAGAACTGCCTGAGCCCTCTGCGCCACAGCCAGCGGTTGATCACCCAGAACACCACGAACCAGGCCCCCAGCACCAAAAACCCCTGGGCCACGCTGCCCGTCACCGGCAGCCCGGCAAAAAGCGAGGCGGGAAAATAAACCAGGTAGGGAAAGGGAGTGAGGAGGGCAAGGTTGCGCACCGCTTCGGGGAAGACCGAGAGGGGCGCAATCAGGCCCGAAAGGAAGAGATAGGCCACGAACCACAGCTCCTCCACGGCGGCCCCGCGCTCGGTCCAGAAGCACAGCATGGCGAAGGTGTACTGCATCAGGAAGCGCAACAGGAAAGCGGCCACCGAGGCCACCAGCCCCAGCACCACCCCCTCGAGCTCGGGCACAAAGCGGGCCTGTGGATAGATGGCCAGGAAGACCGCCACGATGAGGAGGCCAAAGGGCAGCCGGGTCAGGCGCTCGGCCACGTGCTGCATCAGGTGGTCCCAGCCGGGGTCAATGGGCTTCAAGAGCTTGAACGAGAGCCGGCCCTGCACCACATCGTCCTGAAACTCCCAGATCACCCAGACAATGGTCAGCTGGCGCACCAGAAACACGCACAGAAAATAGCGGGCGAACTCCGGGGCCGTCAGGGCAAAGCCGCCGCCCTCGGCGGCCTGGGTCCAGACCCCCATCAGAATCAGGGGCAGCATGGCCGAGAGGGCCCAGAGCAGCACCTCGGCGCGGTATTCCAGAAAATAGGCGTACCAGACCGCGAGCAGGGAGCGAAGCTTGCCGAGCACCCCTTCAGTCTACGGCCCATCTGGGCTTATTTGCTGCGCACCACCAGCACCGGCTTGTCCGAGCGGTGCAGCACCGCCTCGGTGACCGAGCCCAGCATGAAGCGGTCCAGCCCGCTGCGCCCGTGGGTGCCCATCACGATCAGGTCGTGGTTTTTGGCCTCGTTCAGGATGACCTCCACCGGGCGGCCCTCCACCAGCTTGGTCTCGGCCTGGACTCCGGCGGCCTGGGCTAGCTCGGCGGCCTTGTTCAGGGCCTCCTGACCCACCCGCTTGAGGTCTTCGATCAGCTCGAGGCCATACGGCACGCTCTCGGGGCTGATCCACAGGGTTGCGCTGATGTTCTCCACCGCATACAAGAACGTCACGCTGGCCCCCATATTCTTGGCCACTTCCAGGCCTTCGGTGATGGCTTTCTGGCTACAAGTGCTGCCATCGGTGGGCATCAGGATTTTTTTGTACATTGGCCCTCCTTTCTCCAGAGTCTAAGCTAGCCCCGCCCCCTCAGGACGAAAGCCCCTGCGCGGGAATGTAACGCCTCCACGCCACTACGTAACGCTCTCTATTTTGGGCTAAAAATCCGATAAACACAAGGGAATTCCTGCCTGCACCGGTCGGGTTCAAACCGCCGAAATTAACGTAACAGCCAGGTGTTCACAAGGCGCAGCCCACTCGAGCAAGGCCGCCTACAATCGCAATTGCTTATGACTTTTCCCGAACTGCTCGCCAATTTGGTTGCCCGCGGGGTTTCCGACATCCACATGCACGTAGGCTTGCCCCTCATGGCCCGCCTGCACGGCAAACTTAGCCCCATTACCCAGAGCCCGCTCACGCCCCAGTACACCGCCGCACTGGTGGATATGATGTGCAACGAGCGGCAAAAAGCGGTTTTTGCCGAACGCAACCAGGTAGACCTGGCCTATGCGGTGCCGGGGGTGGCCCGCTTCCGCGTCAACCTGTTCCGGCAGCGGGGCTCGGTCAGCTGCGTGATGCGGGTGGTCAACTCCGACGAGAGCAAGCTCAAGATTGTCTCGCTGCCCCAGGAAACCATCAACTATTTCCGCGATAAAGAAAAGGGCCTGGTGCTGGTCACCGGCCCCACCGGATCGGGCAAGTCCACCACGCTGGCCCGCATCCTCGATGAGATCAACCAGCATCACGCCAAGATGATTGTGACCCTGGAAGACCCCATCGAATACCTGCACCGGGCCAAAAATTCCATCGTGGTGCAGCGGGAGATTGGGCAGGACGCTCCCAGCTTCAAGGATGGGCTGGTGGCGGCCATGCGCCAAGACCCCGATGTCATCATGATTGGCGAGATTCGCGACCACGCCACAGCAGCGGCAGCCCTGGAGGCAGCCCAGACCGGACACCTGGTCTTCTCCACGCTCCATACCCTCGACACCGTGCGCACCGTCAACCGTGTGCTCGACCTCTTCCCGCCCCACGAGCGCGAGGTGGCCCGTATCCTGTTTGCCGAGTCGCTGGTCGGCATTGTCTCTCAGCGACTCCTGCCCAGCAAGCAAGGCGGGCGGGTGTGTGCGATGGAAATCCTCAAGGGCAACCTGCGCATCCGCGACCTGATCAAAGACCCCGACCGCACCAACGAAATCTACGAGGCCCTCAAGGATTCGTCGCTGGATGGGATGCAGACCTTCGACGACCACCTGGCCGAGCTGTACGCCCGCGACCAGATTGACCTGGAAACCGCCCTGGCCCACGCCACCAGCGCCCAGTACGTCAAGGTGAAGGCCCTGCAAATCAACGCAGCCCGCCAGACCTTGATTGACGAAGCGGTGGTGCAACACGGCAACTAG
>NZ_JANWVH010000117.1 GCF_025056915.1 Meiothermus sp.
ATTGAAATCAACCGCAACGCCGTCAAGCGCGGTGAAGCCGACCGGAACCGGTTGGGGGTGCAGAACCTGGTTTTCAAACAGGACGATGCCCGCGTTCTGGCAAAGCACCTGCCCGCCGATTTGGTCATGGTGGACCCGCCAAGGGCTGGGCTTTCGCCTGAGGTGCTGGGGGCTCTGCTCGAAGGCCAGCCGGCCCAGATTCTCTACATCAGCTGCGACCCGGCCACCTGGGCCAGGGATGTGGGCAGGCTGGTGCAGGCAGGTTATCGGCTTGGTTTTGTGCGACCCTACGACTTTTACCCTTTTACACACCACGTCGAGGTTCTGAGCTTGCTAATGCGGTAGCCACACGCTCCATTGATGCCCGGGAGTGTTCGCCAACCAGGAATCTGTCACGGCGCAAGGCTTATGAATGCAGGGGACAAGATAGCCCAGGCGCGTTTGCTCCACCTGCATCAACTACCGGTGTACAAAAACCTTTCAAGAATCCACGAGCACAGCGTCGCATAAATGCCCTTACAACCACACCCGCACGCTGGGCGAATCAAGCAAATCTTAGCTTGGACTCGCTAAGTACCTCCCTACCTCGCAGGGGAGGCCAGGTGGGGGTTGCGACCTAGCCTTTTATGCAATCAGCAAATTGAAGGCCATGCCTAGTACCCTCCCCAACCCTCCCTACGCGGTAGGGAGGGGCTTGAGGGCTATCGCTCTTTCGATTCTGTTGGCGTGGATGCGCATCTTTACCACTGTGTAACAAGTTGAGCTTGGGAAGGCGAGAGGTCTGTGCCTTATCGCGCTCTTCATGGACGTGGCCGCCCATCCAGGCGGCCACTGTTCTGTTCAGAACCAGGCTTTCTCGAACTTGAGTGGATAAGATGTGAAGAGCGCTTTACCCTTGCGCTTTACCGCCCAATCTCCGACAATCAGCTTCGTGTTGGCGAAGCGGATTATTCCTTGCCTGGATGTTCATGCGGGGCGGGTGGTCAAGGGTATCAACTTTGTGAACCTGCGGGACGCCGGCGACCCGGTTGAATCGGCTAAAGCCTACAACCAGGCCGGGGCCGACGAGCTGGTTTTCCTGGACATTACCGCCACCCACGAAGAACGCGGCATTATGCTCGAGATTGCCACGCAGGTAGCTGAGCAGGTTTTCATTCCCTTTACGGTGGGCGGAGGAATCCGCAGCCTCGAGGATGCCCAAGCCCTGCTGCGGGCCGGGGCCGATAAGGTCTCGATAAACTCGGCTGCGGTGCGTCAACCCGAGCTCATACAGGCGCTTTCCGACCACTTCGGCAACCAGGCGGTGGTGTTGGCCATTGACGCACGACGAAAGGGAACCTCCTGGGAGGTTTATGTGGCCGGGGGCCGCACCCCCACCGGCCTGGATGTGCTTGAATGGGCCGAAAGAGGGGCTTTGCTGGGGGCGGGGGAAATCCTGCTCACCAGCATGGATGCCGACGGCACCAAGGCGGGTTTCGACCTGGATTTGTGCCGGGCCGTGTCGCAAGTGGTGGGCATCCCGGTTATTGCCTCTGGCGGCGCGGGAAGCCCGGCCCATTTTGCCGAAGTTTTGCAGGACGGCATCGCCGACGCTGCCCTGGCCGCCAGCGTATTTCACTTTGGCGAGATTCCCATTCCGGCGCTCAAGGCTTACCTGGCCCAGAGGGGCATTCCGGTACGGATTGAGCCAGCCCTTGCGCCTCGGTAGAGGGTGTTGCAATCCTCCTCCCACCCGTCGAAAATAGGGGCCTGGTACTCTTATGAATCTTGACGACGTGCGATTTGACGCCAGTGGGCTGGTTCCGGTTGTTGTGCAGGATGTTCGCACGGGCCAGGTACTCAGCCTGGCTTACGCCAACCGTGAAGCCCTGGAAAAGACCCTGCAAACCCGCCAGAGCACCTTCTGGAGCCGCAGCCGGGGAGAGCTATGGGTCAAGGGCCTCACCTCTGGAAACACCCAGGAGGTGCTCGAGGTGGCCCTCGACTGCGACCAGGATGCCGTTTTATACAAGGTTATCCCACACGGCCCGGCCTGCCACACCGGGGCCGAAAGTTGCTTCCATGATCCCCTCACTCCACCGGCCCACCCACCCCTGGGCGAGGTGCTGGAGCGGGTCTTCCGCACCATCAAGCAGCGCCTGAAGACGCTTCCCGAAGGCTCCTATGTGGCCAAAATGCATCAGGCCGGCCTCGATCGGGTGCTCAAGAAAATCGGGGAAGAAGCGGGTGAAGTGATTATAGCAGCCAAAAACCCGGACCCAAAAGAACTCGAGTGGGAGGCCGCAGACCTGCTTTTTCATCTGCTGCTGGCCCTGGCCGAGCGCGGCATCACCCCCACCGACCTGGCCCACACGCTCTGGAGCCGCCACAAACCATAGAGCGCTCTTCACATATTCGGAGCCATTCGACTATAAGAAAGCTTTGTCCTGGACAGAACAGTGGCCGCCTGGAAACTCGAAAACATGCCTCTCGGCCCAGACGCATTCTCGTTTTCGTGGGCGGCCACGTCTGTGAAGGGCACGATAAAGCCGCTCCTGGAAGCACTACCAAACCCAAGCCCTGCATAAAGCTTGGTAAGCTCTGGTCATGGAACTCGAGACCGAAATGGACATTGAGCGGCTCTTGGTGCTGGAAATAGCCCGGGTTACCGAACAGGCCGCCCTGGCGGCCAGCCGGCTGGCCGGAATGGGCAAAAAAGACGAGGTGGATGGGGTCGGAACCCAGGCCATGCGCGAGGTGCTGTCGGAGCTGCCCATCAGGGGGCGCGTGGTGATTGGCGAGGGGGAGATGGACGAGGCCCCCATGCTCTACATTGGCGAAATCCTGGGGCGCGGCGGCCCAGAAGTGGACATTGCAGTTGATCCGGTCGAGGGGACCACCATCACCGCCAAAGGTCTCCCCAACGCCATTACCGTGATCGCCATCAGCGAAAAAGGCGGGCTGGTGGGTGCCCCCGATATGTACATGCAAAAACTGGTGGTGGGCCCTCCGGCGGCGGGCAAGGTGAACCTGGACTTTCCCGTAGAGGCCAACCTCCGAATTATTGCCGACTCCCTTCAGCGCAAGGTGGAAGACCTGGTGGTGGTCATCCTGGATCGGCCCCGACACGAAAAACTGATTCGAGAGGTGCGCGAGGCCGGGGCCAGGGTCAAGCTCATCACCGATGGCGACGTAGTGGCCGCGGTTTCGGTCGCCGTGCGGGGCACCGGCGTTCACGCCATGATGGGCAGCGGCGGCGCCCCCGAAGGGGTACTGGCCGCAGCGGCCCTCAAGTGCATGGGCGGTGAGATTCAGGGCCGTTTCTTGCCGGAAAACGAGGCCCAGCTCGAGCGCCTCAAAGCCATGGGCGCCGACGAAAAGAAAATCTACCGCACCAACGACCTAGCCCCTGGAAAGCAGATTGTTTTCTCGGCCACCGGCATCACGCACGGGGAATTGCTCGAAGGGGTGCGCTATTTTGGCGGTGGAGCCCGCACCCATTCAATTGTGATGGGCTATCAGACCAGGGTAGTGCGCTTCATAGACTCGATACACCTTTTTGAAAGTGGTGCACGGGTCAATATACGGGTCTGAGGCCCCCTTGAGCTGCGTCAGCAACTTTCGACCATACACAAGGAGGGAATGGGGGGTCTTAGGTTAGGAAATGGCCCTCCAGCATTTGCCTCCTACCCCAAACCCCGCACCATGCCTCACTGCGGCCTGCAGTTTGCAAAGTGTTCGAGTTGGGTAGGTTCGATCCAACCGCCATTCAACTGTGAAAAGCTTTGTCCTGTAAGGAACAGTGGCCGCCTGGAAACTCGAAAACATGCGTCTCGGCCCAGACGCAACGCAGACAAGCGTGCCTCACCAAGGTGAGGCACGTCTCTTTGTCCCTTCTCGTTTTCGTGGGCGGCCACGTCTGCGAAGGGCGCGAAAGAACGGCTAAAAACCAATGTTGACGCCCACCGCGCCCCCTAAGCCAAATGTGCTGGAGCCCGAGAAAAACAACATGGGGTGCACCTCAACAAAAATACCGATAAGGGGCAGGCCCACGTTCAGGTAGGTTCCAACCACGCCCCTGGCCCCCAAGCCTCCGCTGGCAGAACCCTGGGCCAGCAAAGATACCGTAGAACCCGAGGCATAAAACAGACCCGCCCCCGCGTACAGGTCGGTTAGGGGCACCGTGACCAACACGTCGGCGCCGCCACCCAAAGAGACCGGGCCACCGGTGAAAAAGTTGGCCCCCGCATACACCCGCCCATCCAGCAGGAAAGGTACCAGGGGCAGGCGGATGCCCGCATTGACGCCAAAAGGGCTACCGGCGGTGACCTGAACGCTCTGGGCGAAAGCCGGGGTGAGCAGCAAGATTGCCAAAACCAGCCATTTGCGCATAGCCAAACCTCCGTGATGAGTATACGGGGCTTTTCCGGCTGGCGGCTGTGATGAATGGCCGCTTTTCCTGGAGGCCCTCTCAGCGTCTTGCCGTTGACCGAGAGTGGCTGGAATGGCGACAAGGGCCATCGAACCAAATAGATAAGCGCCAAATATGCCCGAGGAGGCCTGAGCCCCAGGAATCTGTTCCGGTCCGAGACTTGTGAACGTGCAACTGTCCATGGACTAGTAGAAGGGGTTTTGTGCGTCGCCGTTCTGCACATCAAACGCGGGCCCTTTGCGCTCGAGCCTTTTGACGATAGGCTAGACCTGTATGCGAATTTTGGTTGCCAACGATGACGGGATTTTTTCGCCAGGAATCAAGGCTCTGGCCTTTGCGTTGCGGGAGATTGCCGAAGTAAATGTGGTGGCCCCCGATGTGGAGCAGTCCGGGGTGGGGCACAGCATCACCTTTCGCAGGCCGCTTCGCTTCAAGCACACTGCCTCGGCAGGGTTTGGTGAGATTCCCGCCTATCGCGTGGACGGCACGCCGGCGGACTGTGTGGTGCTGGGCAGCCGGCTGCTGGGATGGCCCGATCTGGTGGTCTCGGGCATCAACATTGGGGTCAATATGGGTCTCGACCTGACCCACTCGGGAACTGTTGCAGCGGCTTTGGAGGGCGCCTCGCTCGGCATTCCTTCCATCGCCTTTAGCCTGGACGCCTCGGGCGAGGAGCTGCACTTCGAGGAGGCGGCCCGCAACGCGGTGCCCATTGTGCGGTGGGTGCTGAAACATGGCTTGCCCCATAAAACCTTGCTCAACGTCAACTTTCCCAACCGCACGCCCCTGGGGGTCAAAATTACCCGACTCTCCACCCACCGCTACGAGGATTCCATTGTGGAGCGGGAGGATCCCGATGGGCGGCCCTATTACTGGGTGGCGGGCAAGCCCACTGCCGAGCTGGAGGAAGGCACCGATTTCTGGGCTGTTCAGAACGGCTTTATCTCGGTCACACCCATTACCCTCGACTACACCAACCACGCCTTTGCCGTTGAACTCGAGCGCAGGTTCAGCCTGCGAACCGGCAGGGCCGCTGCTGGCCCGAGGGGAAAACGCAAAAGAAGCCAACGCGGTTAGTTCACCGCCGTAAAGTTGTTGCTTCACACGCCCCATTGCAGGATTAACAACGATGCCGTCTCTTCGTAGCTGGGCGGGTGGGGCCTATGCCCGACCTCCCGCAAACAGGTTAGGGTCGGCGAGCCAGCCGAGCCTTCCCTTGGGTATGGGGGCGGTGTGAATCTTGCGGGGTTGCAGAGACGCAGACCGTACCCCTGACGCCAACTTTGCTTAAACCCTTCACATCTGATTGGCGTGGTGAAGCAGGGAGCGGGGGCTTGGGAGTAAGCGGGTCAAGGGCAGGGGTTTCGCTTCACTTCCTTGATTGCCTTGCAGTGAGGCTGAGCCTTGAGAGGCCACCTAACCGCCTTATCGCGCTCTTCACAGACGAGGCCGCCCACGAAAACGAGAAGGGACAAAGAGACGTGCCTCACCGAGGTGAGGCACGCTTGTCTGCGTTGCGTCTGGGCCGAGACGCATGTGTTCGAGTTTCCAGGCGGCCACTGTTCTGTTC
>NZ_JANWVH010000118.1:0-5718 GCF_025056915.1 Meiothermus sp.
CGGGCCATACCTTCATCCTATCGCGCCCTTCACAGACTTGGTCGCCCACGAAAACGAGAAGGGACAAAGAGACGTGCCTCACCTCTGTGAGGCACGCTTGTCTGCGTTGCGTCTGGGCCGAGACGCATGTTTTCGAGTTTACAGGCCGCCACTGTTCTGTCCAGGACAACGCTTTCTTATAGTCGGGCGGCTCTAAGATAGGAGCTGCCGAAAACCTCCCCAAAGCCTCTTCGTGGCCTGATGTTCCACGTCCAGGCAGCCCTTCACCCGAGCGGCCAATCTCACAGGCGCAGACCGGTTTATTGCCCAGGTCAGGCTTAGGGTAAACTTAGCGACGGAGATAACTATGGGACTCAGCAAAGGAAAGTTTGAGCGGATTCAGGCCTGTGCCGACGACCGGGGTGTGATTGCTGCGGCTGCGATGGATCAGCGGGGCTCGCTGCGCAAGGCCATAGCCAAGGCCAGAGGGGCAGATGTGAGCGATGCGGAGCTCACCGAGTTCAAGACTGCGGTGGTCAAAATCCTGACGCCTTACGCCTCGGCCATTTTGATAGATACCGAGTACGGCCTGCCGGCCCTGAAGCACAAAGCCCCCCGTACCGGCGTGCTGCTGGCCTACGAGAAGTCCGGCTACGACACCACGGTCGCGGGCCGGCTGCCCGACCTGCTGCCCGACCTGAGCGTGCGGCGCATCCAGGAAGCGGGCGGCGACGCGGTCAAGATTCTCCTCTACTACAACCCCGAAGACGACCCCAAAATCAACGCCATCAAGCACGCCTTCATCGAACGGGTGGGGGCCGAGTGTGCCGCCCTGGAGATGCCCTTCTTCCTCGAGCCCATCGCCTACAACGACCAGCTCGGCGAGGGCCTGGAGCTGGCCAAAGCCAAGCCCCGCTACGTGGCCAAGTACATGGAGGAGTTCTCCAAAGACCGCTACGGGGTGGACGTGCTCAAGGTCGAGCTGCCCTTCAACATCGCCTACACCAGCGGCACCCTGGGCTTCAAGGGCGAGGAAGCCTACACCCGGGCCCAGGCCCTGCAGTTCCTCAAGGACACCGCCAGCGCAGCTGGTAAGCCCTTTATTTACCTGTCGGCAGGGGTGAGCGACGCGGTGTTCCGCGAGTCGCTGGAGATGGCCGCCGAAGCGGGCGTGCCCTTTAGCGGGGTCTTGTGCGGGCGGGCTACCTGGCAGGACGGCATTCCGGTCTATGCCAAGCAGGGACTGGCCGCCCTCGAGGACTGGCTTTCCGACCAGGGCGTGAAGAACATCCAGATGCTCAACGCTGTGCTGGCCAAGGGCGCCAAGCCCTGGTGGACGCACTACGGCAGCCTGGAAGCGGCCAGGGGTTAGCGCCGCTTGCAGGCCGGGCGGCCTTCATCTTGGCCCGGGCAATGCGCTCGAGGTGATTCTCAGGCTGGCCGCGCAACCCAGCTTGAGGTGTGCGGAACTTTCAAGGATATACGAGGTGGAAGGGGGTAGGTTTTCAAAACCTGCCCCCTAATTTTTTGGCGTTGCCAGGCGGCCAGCGTTCTGCCCAGGACAAAGCCTTCAGCGCTCGTGATACGCGGCAAGCGCTCTCGCTGGAAAAGCCGCCCCAACGGTGCTCAGCGCCCAAGCCTCTACGCTCAACCGACCATCGGCAGTCCAAAGACGCATGAGAAACCCTGCGCTAGACTGGGTATCTGTAGTTGCTCAATTGGGTTATGCCGTGTTGGACAAACCCAGGAACCTGTGCTATAACTAACAGGTATGTCTCAGCCAAGGGTCTAAAAGTCCCTGCAGAGGCAACCCGTCGCGCAGACCATCGCAAAGCAAACCCAGAGCAATCTGGGTGAAAACGACTGCGCGGCAGAAGGCAAAGGCAGAGAGGAAACAGGCGAATGGAAGACCAAGCTACCCAGACTCCAGTGGAAACTGGAAAAGAACCCCAGGTGTTTAGCATGGAGCAGGCCCTGCAAGATGCAGAGGCCCGCCTCGAGAAGACCGTGCAGCGCGGTCAGGTCATCACCGGCACGGTGGTGCTCATCACCAACGACGGCGTAATGGTGGACATTGGCGCGCGCACCGAAGCCATCATCCCTTTCAACCAGCTCACCGAGGAGCCGCTCTCGGAAGAGGAGTTGAAGAACCTCCTCAAGCCCGGCGACAGCGTAACCGCCTATGTGGTGCGGGCCGACCTCGAGAACGGCCAGGTGGTGCTTTCCAAGAAGCGGGCCGAGGCCGACCAGAGCTGGGTCAAGGTGCAGGCCCTGTTCGACAAGGGCGAGCCGGTGATGGTTGAGGTCAAGGAAAAGGTCAAGGGGGGTCTGGTCGCTACCATCGAAGGAATTCGCGCCTTCCTGCCTGCCAGCCAGGTGGACCTCAAGCGCACGCCGGAACTCGACGAGTACGTGGGTCAGAGTTTCCTGGTCAAAATCATCGAACTCAACCGCAAGAAGGGCCGGGTCATCCTGTCGCGCCGGACGGTGCTGGAATCCGAGCAGAAGGCCGCGCGCAGCCAGGTGCTTGCCAGCCTCAAAGAGGGCGACATCGTAGAGGGGCAGGTAGTCGAGGTCACCGAGTTTGGCGTGTTCGTGGCCCTCGGCGGCGTGGACGGCCTGGTGCACCGCAGCGAGATTACCTGGGGCCGCTTCAACCACCCCAGGGATGTGGTGCAGAAGGGCCAGACCGTGAAGGCCAAGGTGCTCTCGGTGGACACCGAGCGGGAGCGGGTCAACCTCTCCATGAAGGCCCTCACCCAAGACCCCTGGCTGACCGTCTCGGAACGCTACCCCATCGGCTCCAGGCTCAACGGCAAGGTGGTGGGCCTGACCCAGTTTGGGGCCTTTGTGGAGGTGGAGCCGGGCCTCGAGGGCCTCATTCACATCTCCGAGCTATCCTGGACCAAGCGCCCCAAGCACCCCAGCGAAATTCTCAAGGAAGGCCAGGAGGTCGAAGCCCAGGTGCTGCGCATTGACCCCGCCGAGCGCCGCCTCTCGCTGGGCCTGAAGCAAACCCAGCCCGACCCCTGGAAGAGCCTGCCCGACCGCTTCCCCCCCGGCACCCCGGTCAAGGGCAAGGTCACCGGCCTGACCGACTTCGGGGTGTTTGTGGAGATCGAGCCGGGCATCGAAGGGCTTATTCACGTCTCCGAACTGGCCTACGAGCGGGTCGAGAAACCCTCCGAGCTGTTCAAGAAGGGCGACGAGGTGGAGGCGGCCATCCTTCAGATTGACCCCGTGGAACAGCGCATCAGCCTCTCGCGCAAGCGCCTCCTGCCCCCGCCCGCCCAGGCGACTGGCATCCCCGGCGACGAAGAAGGCGAAGGCCGCAAAGGCCGCCGCGAAGGCAAGGGGGGCGAGCGCCCCAAGCGCGCCAAGGGCAAAGGTGGCCCCCGCGAAGGGCGTGGCCGCGAGCGGGACTACGACTACGGGGTTTCCGCTGGCGCCGCTGCCTACACCAACTACGACCCCAGCGTGGCTGCCGCCTCAACCACCAACGTCAAGCTCGGCGACGTGTTCGGCGACCTCCTGAGCCAGCTCACCCTGGAAGAAGACAAGGACAAAGAAAAAGCCTGATGTTGGGTGCTCAACCCGAGCCGCCCCCAGCCGGGCGGCTTTTTGCATGGCCCATCGGCTGGTGGCCTGCCGAGGGCATCCCCAAATCAGCGCCACCGGCAGTACAGGCAAGCCCCAACATTAGCGGGCTTCGATCCGAGCCGGGGAGAGGGACTGTCTGACGTTGCCGATTCCTGCGACGCTCCGAACGGCCTCGCACGGCAACTTTGGGTATGGAGCGCTCTTCCCGTATTATGAGCCATTCGAGTTCGAGAACGCATGGTTCTGAACGGAACAGTGGCCGCCTATCCGAGCGGCTACGTCTGTGAAGAGCGCGATACGCAACTTTCGAGGAAGCACTGGGTGGGCGCGGGGGCACCTGCCCCAGCCCCTTGCTCCCCGCTGCACTGCTTCCGTTGGCAACGCCAACGATGGCCTCAAAAAGGGCCACAGACTGGCCTGCTGATGGAAGCGGCTCGGCAAGGCCACAGGAAAATTGCAACGGCTCACAAGCCCACAAACTGCCCGTTTTCTTGCAACACCTGCCCGTCGGCCAGCACCCGACCCCCCGGGCGCAAATCCAGAATCAGGTCCCAGTGAATCGAGGAGGTGTTTTTGCCCCCGGTCTCGGGATAGCTTTGCCCCAGCGCCAGGTGTACCGTGCCGCCGATTTTTTCGTCGTAGAGGATGAGGCCGGTGGAGCGGTTGATGCCGTAGTTGGTGCCGATGCCCAGCTCGCCCAGGTAGCGGGCCCCTGGGTCGGCCTCGAGCATCTTGTGCAGGTATTCCTCCCCCACCTCGGCGCGGGCCTCCACCACCTGCCCCTCTCGGAAGCGAAGGCGCACCCCCGCCACCCGTTGCCCCGAGACCACCACCGGCAGGTTGAAGCGCACCTCGCCCTCGGCAGAGGCCTCGAGGGGGCCGGTAAAGACCTCGCCACTCGGCATGTTGCGCCTGCCGTCGGAGTTGATCCAGGTGCGCCCCTCCACCCTGAGCCGCAGGTCGGTGCCCTCGGCCTGGAGGCGAATTTCCTTCACCCTTTGCAGGCGCTCGATAAGGGCCGCTTGAAAGGCCGACAGCTCGCGCCAGGCTGCCACTGGGTCGGGGCGGTCGAGGTACAGGGCCCGCTCCACAAAGGCCCGAAAGCCTGCCGTGGACATTCCCGCCTGCTGGGCATAGCCGGGGGTGGGGTAGAGGGTCAGGCACCAGCGCTTGCGGGCCCGGGCTTGCTGGTAGGGCCGCCAGCCGTTGCGAAACTGGGCCAGGCGGGCGGGCGGCACCTCGGCGAGCTCGAGGGGGTTTTGCGCACTCTCGATGCGCAGGCTGGCGTCTACGTGTTCCATCAAGCGCATCTGCGGCAGCGGGGGCTGGTTCAGCCACTCGCCGCCATACAGGAAAAAAGGCCTCGAGACCGCCGCCGGAAAAAGCTGAACCACAGCATAGGCGCCGCGCTGCAAGACCCCCTCCTGGAGGGCCTCGAGCAGGGGCAGCGCGGCAGGCTCAGCCTCAATCAGAACGGTCTGGCCGGGCTGCAAGTCCAGGCAGTACTCGACCAGCAGGTTTGCAAAGCGGGTTTCCATGCCTCCTTTATACTTTGCTGCACAAGCCAAAGCGTGAACCAGGCCTGTTTTTTGACGATAAACTCGGACTATTGGGTTCGTGCTGTTGCGGCTTTGCGTGCATGTACCTGAAACTCGCCGCTTCTGCGCTATGATGTAGAAAGCATGAGCGAAATCAAAATCACCCCGCTGGCCCGTCGTCTGGCGGAAGAAAACGGCATAGATTGGCGTCAAATTAGGGGCACCGGCCCCGATGGAACGGTGGTAGAACGAGATATTCTGGCCTTCCTGGCGAGGGTCATGGCGGGCGAAGTCAACCTCCCCCCGGCCCCCGAAGAGATGGCCCCCCCATCGGGAGCCCTCCCCGATATGGCCCAGGCCCAGGCCGCCCTGCAAAAGGAGGGGGTGCGGCTCGGCGATCTGGTGCCCCCCACACCGGAGAGCCCCTCCCCTGCTTCGCCTCCAACCCCCCCCCCGCCCCCCGCCTCCCGGGCCCTTCCCCCCCCTGCCCACCCCTCCTGCCCCATTCTTTTACAAAAACGCCTGTTCCTCAACCCACGCGGGGCCGCGGGGCGGGCCCCCCACGTCTGTGAAGAGCGCGATAAGGCCAAAAGCCGAGGGC
>NZ_JANWVH010000118.1:5728-5970 GCF_025056915.1 Meiothermus sp.
CCCGCCCCGTCGCCCCTCTCGGCAGCGCCCACCATGGACGACATCGAGTTTGACCTCGATCTCGACCTGGTCACCCCGGCCCCCCCGGTACCCCCCGCCGCCGAAGCCTTCGAGGAAGTGCCCACGCTGGCCCCCGAGCCTTCGGTGGTGCCGGACTTTGACGAGCCTGAGCCGCTGATTCCTACCCAGCCCCTACCCACGCTGCAATGGGAGGAGCCGGAACCCATCGCCGCGGTCGCGCC
>NZ_JANWVH010000119.1 GCF_025056915.1 Meiothermus sp.
CAATCGATTGGGGCAATCCTTCGACTCATTCCCCTATCCTAACTTAGGTGTCACTTTGGGTGAGATTTGGTATAAGTATTGAGGGGGTAAAACCCTTCAAATACCTGGACTGGCGCTTCGAATGCGTGGGCAAGCTGGACAAACGCTATGGCCCGACGCTGGTCTGGCGGGTGAGCAAGGTTACTGCTGGTCTAGGTTAGTCAAAAAAGGCGGAGTTCTCAAGGCAGGGCCTCGAGCCTAGCCCCCGGATAAAAGTGTTCCAGAATCTGCCGGTAGTCGTAGCCCCGTTGGGCCAGGCCCAGTGCCCCGTACTGGCTCATGCCCACCCCGTGCCCAAAGCCGCCGCCCCAGAAGGTGATGCCCAACAGACGGCCCTGGGCATCGCGCTCTTCTTGCAGGGCAAAGGCCGCGCTGGGGAGGGTGGGGAAGTTCAGACGGGGCTCCCCCTGCCAGCGCTCGAGCGCCACGTCGCCCCCGCCGGTGAGGGCTTTGTGGGGGCGCAGCAGGCTGCGGATGTGCGACTCGCGCCGCACCACAAAGCGCCCGGTGGAGGTTTTTATCTCCAGCTCGGTCACGTAGCCGCCGCTGGTGCGCCCGAGCACCCGGATTTGTTCCAGGGTTCCGAGCGCAAACCCCGGTGCATCGGGGGAGAGAGGGCCTTCGGGGGTTTGCACGAACGGTGGGGCGGCGCGGGCCCTTTCGGGCAGGGTGCGGCTCAGCAGGGCTTCCAGCTCCTCGCGGCTCAGGCGCAGTTTCCAGCGCCAGAAGGGCGAAGCGGCATCATAGAAGCCCTGGGGGTTCCAGTTCTGGAAAAAGGCCAGCGCCTCGGCCTCGCTCTGAATTGAGACGGCGTGGGGTTTGGCCTGGGGGCGCCCCCGCAGATAGGGCTGCGCGGGCCGGTCGGGCCAGACCTCCTCGATGCTGGCCGTAGCGCCGGGGCTGGTGGAAAAGAAAAAGCTCTGGATGGGGGTTCCCTGAAAGGTCAGAATCTGGTTGCGGGTTGCGTCCACCGCCGCGTCGGTGGCGGGGTGGGTGCGGGTGTGGTTGTAGGCCTGCTCGCTCACCGAGTCGTCTACGTCGGCCCCAAACTGCTTCCAGAAGGTGTTGGCTTGTTGCCGGGTATATGCATAGGTGCGGGCCGCCACCGCCTGGGCCTTGAGGGCTTCCGGGTGGAAGCTGGCGGGCATCTCGCTGGGCAGCACCCGCTTGAGGTAGTCCTGGAAATCTACCGCATTGACCACCAAGAGGCCGCTGCCCCGGTTTTCCAGCCATAGCTCACCGGGGTAGGGCTCAAGGTTGGGCCAGGGGCTGGCGAGCAGGCGGTACTGCACGGGGGTGGCGGGGTCGGCGGGTTTGAGCCGGACGAAGGCCTCGAGGGCCCACACCTGCCCTTCGGAACTGGCCACCAAACCGCCATTTTGCAGGCTGAAGGAAAGGGGCTTATCGGCGAATACCGTAACGATGGGTCGAAGGTTCTCAGGGTTGGGGCCGCTCAAAACCTGCACACGCCCCCCCTGGGGCAGCAGCTCGAGGCCGGGGAAAAGGTACTGCCCCTCGAAAGAACCCCCGTTGAGCCGGTAAGAGAGCAGCACCCGGACATTCTGCCCGCTGGGCAGTGCAGGCGGAGGCTGGTTTTGCTGGAGGGACGCGAGCAGCAGGCCCGCACCCAGGATGAAAGCCCCTGCCAAGGCCCACTGCATAGGGGTCATTTTGACCCCTTCCCATGAGAAGGGGCCAGCAGTTGGGCCGAACCCAGCTCCCCTACGGCGTAGCGCACATGGGCCAGCAGGGCTTGCTGCAAACGATCCAGCGGCGCGCCTGCCTCCAGCAGGGCAATGGCCTCGGTGCCGGGCAGTTGCAGGATGGCGGCCAGAGCCTCCAGCCCTTCCGGGCCCAGATACACCCCGCGCTCCGACCGTTCGCCATCCAGCAAACAAAGCCCCTCGCCGCTCAGGTTGGGGGCCAGACCGGCGGCCTTGAGCACCCGCCAGGCCGCCCAGAGCAGGGCCATGCGGGGGCTGGGGTGCTTGGCAATCCCCTTCAGGCCCGAGGTGAGCAAAGGCCAGATACGGCCCGCCACCTCCGGCGAGGCCAGGCGAAAGGCCAGTTCGGCCAGAAAACTGGCATAGGGGAAGCGATCGGGGGCCTCCAGGCCCTCCAGCCGCCCCACCAGCTCCACCTGGGTCAGGGTGGGCAGCTCGTTGCCGGGCTTCTGGTAGACCTGGTACTTCAGGTGATGAAACAGCGAGAGCCGCCCGCTGCGTCCGGTGGGCCGCAGGGCTTTGCGGGCGATGGCCTGGGCCGCTCCTTCCGGCCCTACAAACGAGAGGATTACGTCGCCTGCCGGAAGCGGTTTGCGCCCCACCACCAGTCCTTCGCTGAGCCGATAACGTTCCACCACCCTCATGGTACGGGAGTCGGCGGAAAGGCACCGAGGTGAAGCGGACTCGGCCCGGGCGTCGCAGCGCCTTTCCTGGAGATATGGGTTCTTTTTAAGGGTGCTCGAGGGTGGCGAGCAAGGCTTACACCACCTTTGCTTGAACCCCTTGCAAACTGCAGGAACCCTGAGGCGGCAAAGGGTCGGGGGCAAGTGCTGAAGACCCACTCCCTACTCCCCACCATCACTTAGTGCATCCTTGAAAGTGGCCTGGCTGCCTGAGGTTCGGTGCCACCTGGGATGCCAGAGCGGTGCTTCATGCAAGGGATTGCGTCCAGGAGACCGATAGAGGACAAAACTCCCCCAAACGGAAGCCTCGCAAGAAAAGGCTCCGGTTTGAGATGGATTCCTCCAAAAGAGGGATGTGCCGAGAAGCCGTTGTGCTATCCTGAATTCCATGAACGAGCGTTCGTTGCAGGACATCCTCGAGTGGGTGGTGCTGGGCCTCTTGATTGCCGTGGCGGTACTGGTGGTGCTGTGGGTGGGGGGCTGGCTCTTTACATTTTTGGGCGCCATTCTGAAAGGGTTGGCCGGTGTTGTGTGGGCGCTCCTGCGGGTGCTGGTTCCGGTGCTGATTGTGGCGGCTGTGGTTTATTTCGTTTTGCGCTTTGTGCAGAAGCCCAAAACTGCATGAGGGTTGCTTCGGTGAACCGTCCCGCCCTGCAGAGGGCGGGTTTTTTTTGAAGCAGGGGAGATTCGGGGGCCCTGACCACCGGCGAGGGCAGGGTTTGTTATGCTGAACCTTGCCCATGAAACCAGGCCCCTACAACGCCATCACCGATGTTCCGGGAATCCAGGTAGGCCACTACACCGACCTCGAGCACCTTACCGGGGTTACCGTTGTCTTTCCTGAAAAGGGCGCGGTGGCGGGGGTGGATGTGCGGGGCAGCGCGCCGGGCACCCGCGAAACCGACCTGCTCGACCCGGTCAACCTGGTCGAGAAGGTGCAGGCCATTGTGCTCGCGGGCGGCAGCGCCTATGGCCTCGAGGCCGCCGCGGGGGTGATGCGCTGGCTCGAGGAGCACCGCCAGGGCTACCCGGTGGGCAACGAGACCACCCAGGCCCTGGTGCCCATCGTGCCCGCCGCGGTGATTTTCGACCTGCTGGTGGGCAGCGCCGCCGTGCGCCCCGACGCCGAGTGCGGCTACCGGGCGGCCCAGAACCTGAGGGGCGGGTGGCGGGGGGGGGGGGGGGGGGGGCCACCGGGGCCCGCAACGGGGGCTTGAAAGGGGGCACCGGCACAGCCAGCCTGGTCATGCCGGGTGGGGTGGTGGTGGGGGCCATCGTGGCGGCCAACGCCCACGGACGGGCCCACGACCCGGTCACGGGGGAAATTTATGCGCGGTTTTTGGAACAAAACGGCGAGTTCAGGCTCAAGCATCCCCCCAGACCCCCGGCGGCGCCTGACTACACCGACATCTTCAGCAGTTCCTTTGTGCGCAGCAACACGGTCATCGGCTGTGTGGCCACCAATGCCCAACTGACCAAGGCCCAGGCCCAGAAAGTCGCGCAGATGGCCCACGACGGCATCGCCCGGGCGGTCTTTCCGGCCCACACCATGTTCGACGGTGATGTGATTTTTTGCCTGGCCACGGGCGAGGTGGCGCTCGAGGGCCCTGCCGAGCTCAGCCGCATCGGCGCGGTGGCCGCCGATGTGTTCGCCCGGGCTTTGGTGCATGGGGTGTTGCACGCCTACTCGGTGGGGGGGCTCAGAGCCTACCGGGAGCTGTACGATGGCTGAAAGCCTGCACCGCTGGCAGCCCAATCACCTGGTCACCTCGCCAATCGAAAGGAAAGGCTCTGATGGACAAACATCAACTGGCCCAAAAAGCGGCCCAAGAGGTCGATGTGGACGAGGTGGTGCGCCTGACCCAGGCCCTCGTCCGAATCGAGAGCTACTATCCGGGCCCCGGTGAGCAGCCGGTGGTGGACTTTCTGGAACCTTACCTGCGCGAACGCGGTTTCAAGACCACAGTGCAGGCAGTCGCTCCAGGCCGCCCCAACCTGATTGCCGACCTGGGGGAAGGCCCGGGGGGGCTGATTCTGGAGGGCCATACCGATGTGGTCACGCACGGCCCCCTCGAGCGTTGGACACACCCCCCCTACGAGGCCCGCATTGTGGAGGGCCGAATTTACGGGCGGGGGGCCTGCGATATGAAAGGGGGGCTGGCAGCGGCCATCTGCGCGGCAGTGGCGGTGCAGAAGGTGCTGGGCGCCCCCAGGAAAACCCTCCGACTGTGCATCCCCTGCGACGAGGAGGGCCTGATGACGGGCATCAAGGCCTTTATCCGGGCTGGCTACGCCGAGGGCTTTGCGGGGGCCCTCATCTGCGAGCCGGAGGAAAACCAGGTCTGCTTGTGGCAGAAGGGGGCCATGCGGGTCTGGGTGCGCTTTCAGGGCCGGATGGCCCATGGGGCCATGCCCTACGCCGGGGCCAACCCCATTCCCTCGGCCTCGAGGTTTGTGGTCGCACTTCGGGAGTTGCAGGCCGCTTTGCAGGCCGAAAGCCAGCACGAGCACCTGGGGCTGCCCTGGATAACCCCAACGGTGGTGGAGGCCGGGGCAGGGGAGGGGCAGTTCAATGTGATCCCCGACCAGGTGAAGGTGGGCCTGGACATTCGCACCAACCCCGGCCAGGATCACCGGGCTCTTCTGGCCCGGCTTGGGCAGGCGATGGAAGAGAGCCTCGAGGCCGGTGTCAGCGCCACCCTGGAAGTCTTCGAAGACCGCCCGGCCACCGAGACCCCGCGCGACGCGGTGCTGGTACAGGCAGTCGAGCAGGGCCTGCGCCTTTTGCAGATGCCCGTTCGGTATGGCGGCGTGCCAGGGGCTACCGACGGCACCTTTTTATCGGCCTGGGCCGGTCTGCCAATTGTGACCATCGGGCCAGGGGGCCGAACCATCCCCCACCAGGCCGATGAGTTCGTAGAAATTTCCGAACTGCTTTCCGCGGCCCGACTCTACGCCGTGGTCAGTGTCCAGATGCTTCTGGGCTGAAAACACCCGCCACATGGTACATTGTCTGGCCGCGCGTTAACCCTTTTCGCTCGAACCATCTGCAAGCCGCAGGAGCGTTGAGGCGGTTGAGGAGGGGCCCGGTTTTGGAGACCCGCTGCCCACCCCCCATTCTTGGCTGTTTGTCCTTGAAAGGTGCTTGTAGGTCTAGAGTGCTCTTCACATATTATCTGATTTTACGCGGTCAACCTGCAAGCTGTGCCAGAGGGGATAAATCAGGGGTGAT
>NZ_JANWVH010000011.1 GCF_025056915.1 Meiothermus sp.
TTGGGGTCGCGAGTTCGAGTCTCGTTTCCCGCTCCACCCAAACACCCCAAACCCCCATCTCCAAATGAGGTGGGGGTTTTGTTTTTTCAGTCAATACTCTTTGCAAAGATCTGCACCCACACGGAATCAAGGTTGTGCCTCGAGCGCGGGGCGTTGGGCCGGGCTAGGCAGGCTTTGGGCTAGCGGTGGTGGTCTACCTCGGGCAGGTACACCCGCCAGGTCTCGGGCAGGCTGGGCAGGTCGGCCACCAGCAACAGGCTGTGGCGGGGGGCGATGGGGCGGCGGGCCAGGCGCATGCCAGCTTCCTCCGGGGTGCGGTTTTTCTTCTTGAGGTTGCAGGGCCGACAGGCAGTGACCAGGTTTTCCCAGATGCTGCGCCCCCCTCGGCTCTTGGGGAAGACGTGGTCCACTGTGAGGTCGCCCCCGCGCTTGCCGCAGTACTGGCAGGTGTAGGCATCGCGGCGCAGGATGTTGCGGCGGTTAAGCGCAAGCCGCCCCGGAGGGCGGCGAACCAGACGTTTGAGGCGGATGATGCTGGGGATGGGGTAGGGGGTTCTGGGAGTTCGTAGGTATTCGCCGCTTTCCTCGACGACCTCGGCGGTTCCGTTCATGACCAGGATCACAGCGCGCTTGACGCTGGCCAGGCCCAGAGGCTCGTAGCCGGCGTTGAGCACCAGAATGCGGGGGGAGTCGAGGTTCACGACGCTTAGGATACTCGAAATATGTCAGAGGATTCTAGAGCCAGGCTTCACAATGGCGACCAGAGCAGAAAAAACGCTTGCGAGCCCTGGTGGTGTGAACAAGAACCAGGGTGAAACTGGCAGTCGAGGCATGGGCGCCCCCAATGGCAAGAGCGGGCACGCAGGTTGTTTTGGTGCGGCACAACCCTGAACCAGCACCCTTTTGGTGGCGGCGCGGCTGCTACAATCGGGTGTTATGGGTCGTTTGATACGTGGGCTGGCAGCCGAGGGCAACCTGCGGGTGCTGGCCGTTGAAACCACCGATATTGCCGAAGAAGCCAGGGCCCGTCACCAGCTTTCCCCCACCGCCACGGCAGCGCTGGGCCGGGCCATGAGCGGGGCCTTGCTGCTGACCTTTCTGCTCTCCAAAACGCCCAGGGAGCGGGTCAGCCTTCAGTTTGTGGGCGATGGCCCCCTGGGAGGCCCGGTGGTGGAGGCGGCCCCGGACGGGTTTGTGCGGGGCTACGTCAAGAACCCCCAGGCCCACCCCCCCTTGCGGCCCGATGGCAAGCTGAATGTGGGGGCGGCCATTGGCCGGGGTGAACTCAAGGTTGACCGGCTTCTGTCCAACCAGGAACTCTATCAGTCGAGCGTGGAGCTGGTCAGTGGGGAGGTGGCCGAGGACCTGGTTCGCTACCTTTGGCAGTCTGAGCAGATTCCCTCGGCGGTGCTGCTGGGGGTGCGGGTGCGTGGTGCGGGCGAGGTGGAGGTGGCCGGAGGGGTGGCCATCCAGGTGTTGCCGGGCTGCCCGGAGGCGGTGATTGCCCGCCTCGAGCACAACCTGCAAGGCCGCACCAGCATTACCGATTTGCTGCTGGAGCGGGGCCTCGAGGGGGCTGTTCTGGCCCTGATGGAGGGCCTGGACTACGACCCCACCGACCTGAGTGTGGTGGGCTTCCGCGAGGGGCACATTCCCCTTTCTTTTCGTTGCCGCTGTAGCCGCGAGCGGGCCCTCAATGCGCTGGTCTACTTCTCGGCCCAGGAGCGCGAGGAGATGATCGAGCAAGACGGCGGGGCCGAGGTTTGTTGCCACTGGTGCGCCGAGAAGTACCAGATTACACCGGAGGAAATCCGCTCCCTGCCGTTGGGGGATGGCTTTGTGGGCGAGGTGCCCAAGGCTTGAATGTAAGAAAAGGCTATAACCCTTGGACTGTGTTAACGCTTACTTCCAGCGGTAGCGGGTGATGGTCAGGCCGCCGATGCCCTGGTCAGGGGCTTTTAGATCTACGTTCTCGGGTGCGTGGTAGTAGGTCACGCTGATAAAGCCCCCGGGCACCTTGACCAGGTGCGCGGCGTTGAACTCGTGCCCCGGAATCTCCAGCCACATCTTGTAGATGCGCCCGTTCTGGCCCACCGGGGTGCCCGGCTCCCACCGGTGGGGGAGGTAGGGCACGGCGGCGTAGCCGTAGGTGGTGTTGTGGTCCCGGCCCAGGTAGCTGGGCAGGAAGAAGTTGAGGTTCCCGTCTACTTCGGCGTCCACCCGGTATTTGTAGAAGCAGCTCCAGCGTTGGATGCCCAGCAGCGGCACGCTCTTGCCGTCTTTTTCCAGGAAGATGACCCGGAACTTGCCTCCGGTGCGGTTATCTCTAGCCCGGCGCGTGTCGGCAAAGGCCGGGTCGGGGTAGAGGATCTCGGTGGTGAACTTGTAGGTGCCGTCGGGATAAAGCCGCCCGTAGTAGGAGCGCTCGAGGTTTTCCTCAATGCCGAAGCCCTCCTCCACCGGCGTTACCCGATCCGTAGGCCGGTTTTTCATGATCTCGTAGCCGATATAGTTGTACTTGTTCACGGTGATGCTGAAGTTGAGCCCGCCCTCGGGGGCCGGGAAGACCACCGGGTTCATCATGTGGGCGACCCAGTAGTGCACCACCGGGTCGCGATAGGTGAGGATCTTGCGATCCCGCAAACCGCTGCTGGTGGGCGGAAAGCGGCTCTGGCCGGTCCAGGCGTCAACCCGTTCAACGGCCAGGCCCTCGGCGGGAATCCGCCCGGTGGCCGACCAGCCCCCGGTGGGCAGGTAGGCGTTGGTGGGGCCCGCGACGTACAGATCCCCGCCCGGCTGGTCGTGCCAGAAGAGGAAGCTGGGGTAATGGCTGAAGCGCAGAAAACCGACAAAGCCGCCGTCGCTGGGCCGCAGCCGGATCACGGCCCCGTTTTGACCGGCGAAATTGCCCACCCCCACCAGAAGGTGGTTGCGCGGGCTGTCGAAGGCCATCATCAGGGGCAGGTTCTCCCCCAGCCTGAAGGCCCCGATGAACTGTTCCTGGTTCATCCGCTCGAGGCGCTTCTCCCAGAGCACATCCAGGGTCTGGGGGTCAATCTTCAGAACGAAGGCCTCCATGCAGTAGTACCTCCCATCAACGCAGGGGCGGGAGGTGCGCTCCCCGGCCTGGCCTAAAAGAGCCAGGTCGGTGGTGGTACCGGCTACGTAGATGTAGCCGTCCGAGCCGGCCAGGATGGCCGTGGGGTAGCTGCGGAGGTACCAGCTGTAGGTGCGCTGCCGCACCATCTGCATGGTCTGGGGGTCGAGCAGCCCTATGTAGAAGCCCGCCCGGTAGTTCTCGAACTCCTTGGTGGCCTCCCAGGCCTCGGCGTTGTAGGGCGAAAGCGGCAGGGGGCGGGTCTGCTCCTCGTTCAGGCCCCTGACCCACTCCTGGTAATACGCCGTCCCGATGGGCACCAGCCCGTTGGGGAGCACCGCCTGCTGGTAGTTCATCCGCATGGGCAGCTGTGAGGGCCGGAAGCCCACCTTGGCCAGCACCCGGCGGGTGACCTCCAGCGGAAACTCGGGGTCTACGTAGCCCTCGCCTTTGGGTATCCACCACAGGGGGTTGGGGCCACCGGTCTGGGTTCCCCCGCAGTAGGGCTCGCCGTTGTAGGTGAGGTCGTAGGGCTCGGGCCGGGAACAGGCGGTGAGCAGGAACAACAGGAGAAGCAGATACTTTCGCATAGTGAACCTGCGCCCTAGGGGAAGGGTGGACGCGGCATCAAAATACTAGATTTGCAAATCAAAGGGTGGTAATTTTACCCAGTTTAGAGTGCTCTTCAGCTATTGTGATACCAAATCTGCAACGAGGTGACACATAAAACCTCCTGAATCCAAGACCAGAACCAAGGCTATCTGACCCTGGCAAGCTGGATGATGCCACTCAGCAGAAGGCGTTGGTGTTCCAGCCACGAGTACCCGCTGCCTTCAGAGTTCTGCCTGCCGCTTCGACGTCGTATGGCCCAATCCTGGCTTTAGGGGTCGCTTTGAGGGAGATGTGGTATGAGTCATCCGACTTCGAGAAAGCTTCAACCCGTACAGAACAGCAGCCGCCTGGAAACTTAAAAAATGTGTATTGCCCCAAGCGCAGTCTAGTTTTCGTGGGTGATCACGTCTTTGAAAAGCGCCTTGAGACAATCAAAGCACACGGGCCCTGGGGTAGCTTTGCAAGACCCCCTTTCTGAACTCTTCAAAGTGGGTTTCTGCCACCAGCGCCACCGTAGCGCCACCAAAACCGGCCCCGGTCAGGCGGGCGCCTACCGCGCCGTGGCGCAGCTCGGCCTCCACCAGCTGGTCGAGCTCGGGGATGGAAACCTGGTAGTCGTCGCGCAGCGAAATGTGCGAGGCCACCATCAGCTCACCGAAGCGCCGGATGTCGCCCTGTTCCAGGGCCTCTACCCCCTCCAGCACCCGCTGGTTTTCGCTGACCACGTGGCGGGCGCGGCGGTTGAGGGGCTCGGGCAGGGCATTGATGCGCGGCAGGTCGGCGGGGGAAAGTTCGCGCAGCGACCCCACCCCCAGCTGGGCGCAGGCCTGCTCGCACTCGCTGCGGCGGGTGTTGTAGCCCGACTCGGCCAGGCGACGGGGGATGCCGGAGTCCACCACCGCCACCCGATACCCCTTGGGCAGGGGTGCGAGCCGGGTGGTGAGGGTTTGGGTGTCCAGAAACAGCCCATAGCCCAGCCGCCCCACCGAGGAGGCCATCTGATCCATGATGCCGCAGCGCACGCCCACATACTCCACCTCGGCTTGCTGGGCCAGCAGGGCGATTTGCACATCGTCGAGGGGCAGCCGGTACAGTTCGCGCAAGGCCCGCAGGGTGGCTACTTCCAGCGCTGCCGAGCTGGAAAGCCCGCCGCTCATGGGCACCTCGCTGCGAACATAGGCCCGCAGGCCGGCCACCCGGTGGCCGTGCTGGCGCAGCACCCACACGCAGCCCGCCAGGTAATCGAGCCAGTCGCCCTGCTTGGGCTGGTCTAGCCCCCGGCTTTTGCGCTCGCCAAAGTTTTCGGCGTAGACCTCGAGCCCCTCGGCGGCGCTGGCCTCGAGGGTGGTCTGGTAGGGGAGGGGAGTGGGGAAGACAAAGCCCCCGTTGTAGTCGGTGTGTTCGCCCAGCAGGTTGACGCGGCCCGGCGCCGAGGCGCGCACGCTGGGTTCGGTGCCAAAGATGTCCTTGAACTTGCTCATCTGTTTCTCCAAAGAGCGCTGCTGGAGGGCTTACCTGGCATTGCTCAAGCCCGCCGAGGGCTACCGAGGGGTGGTGGGGGGGCACACAGGCATCAGCCCTCGAGCACCCCTGGGCGCAGGCGTCCTGCGACCTCGAGGGTGGGCCAGGTGGGGTCGTGGGTGAGGTTTTCCAGGCCGGTTTCGCCGAGCAGGAAGGTGTCTTCGACCTTGGCGCCGGGCAGGCTGGGGTTCCAGGCCAGGGCCATGCCGACCTCGAGGCGGGTGGGGTTGCCGGGGCGGGCCAGCACCTCGCGGCTTTTGTAGCCGGTGAGGCCGCCCTGGTGGTGGTTTTCAAACTCCTCGGCGCGGCCCATGCGCCCGTAGGCCAGGCGAATTTGCTCCAGCACCTCGCCCAGGGTGGCCCCAGGCCGGGAGGCGTCCAGCGCAGCGGCCTCTACCTGGCAAACCTGCGTATGCAGGCTTGCGGCCTCGGAGTGCCCAAAGCTTCGCAGCCGGCTCACGTTGGCAATCAGGCCGTGCCGCCGCCCGCAAACAACCCCCATGAAGAGCCGCCCCAGAGGCCGCCGGGTGGGGATGGGGTGTCGGTAGCGAAAAAGCCGCTCCTCGCCCGCAACCAGCAGCACCAATGGCTGGATGCCCTTGGCCAGAAGCTCCTCGCTGATGGCCCCGGCCAGGTCGTACTCGCTCCAGCCAGGGTCCGCGAAGCGAAGGCTCTCGCCCAGGGCCATGGAAGCCTCGCGGCCCAGGGCGCGGTAGCGCGCCTGTTCTTCGGGCGAGAGCACCAGCCGCAAGGGGGTGAGGTCGTGCTCGAGGTCGCAGGGCCCCTGGGGGGCGGGGGGGCTGTACCAGGGGTAGCGCAACACCTCGAGGCCCGGCGTTTCCTCGTCGAGGAGCCGCTCCGCTTCAATCTGCGAGGCGTGCAGTCGCACCGTTTCGGGGGTGACCTCGAGCCAGGCCGCCACCGGGCGAAAGGTGACCACGGTATTGTCGCCACCCCCCGTCAGCCAGGCGAAGTTTTCGGGTTGCTGCACAAAAAAGCTCTCAAAGCCCTGGTTTTTCATCCAGGCACGCAGGCGGGCCAGCGCAAAGGAGTTCATATCTCAGCCTACCGTGTTTTTGTTACATGAGCCTGTAACAAGTCCAAAAGACGGGTTCATGGGCGATGGTCTATGGTCGTTTGTCGAGGGCCATGCGAGGAGTGGAGGCCCATAGTGCGCTTCGTATGATTTTTCCACGAGCAGCGAAGCCCCCTACAGGGCCACCTCCCGCAGCACCTTTGCGGTTTCCTCCGGCAGGGCGTCCATGGCAAAGGTGCCGGCGGCAATCTCGGTGCCGGCCAGGTACTTGAGTTTGTCGGCGGTGCGCAGGGCCGGGTAGAACTCCACGTGAAAATGAAAGACTGCCTCGGCCCCTTTGGGGGCGGCGTGCAGGGCCATCACGTAGGGCATGGGCTTCTGGAAGAGGTTGTCCAGTTTTTGCACCACCTGGCCCAGCAGCCGGGCAAAGCTCCGGGTCTCGGCCTCGCTGAAGGTCCACAGGCCGGGGTGGAACCGTTTGGGGAAGACCAGCACCTCGTAGGGGTAGCGGGCATAGGGGGGGATGCAGGCCAGGGTGTGTTCGTCCTCCAGCACGGTGTAGGGGCTTAAGTGGGGCAGCAAGTTCAGCAACACCGGGCTTTTTTGGAAGGCCTCGAGCTCTTTTTGCAGGATGGGCGGAATCCAGGGGTAGGCGTAAATCTGCCCGTGGGGGTGGTGGAGCGTGACCCCCATCTGCTCGCCCCGGTTTTCAAAGGGCATCACGTAGCGGATGTGTTCGCGGGCATACAGCTCGCGGTAGCGGTCGGCCCAGACCTGCACCAACAGCTCGCGTCGCTCGGGGGCCAGCGAGGCAATGCTGCCCGTGTGCTCGGGGGTATAAACCACCACCTCGCAGTCGCCCCAGGCATCGCGGGTGGGGATGCACAGGCCAGAGGGCGGCTCGCCCGCTTCGGGCGAGAGCGAGGGCCAGCGGTTCTGGAAAACTGCAATCTCGAAGTCCTGGAAGGGAATTTCGGTGGGAAAGCCGCCGGGCTTGCTGGGGGCCAGGGGGTCGTATTCTTTGGGCGGTAGAAAGGTGCGGCCCTGGCGGCTGGCGGCGAACACCACCCACTCCTGCCGCAGCGGGTGCCAGCGGGCATGGGACTGGGCCTGTCCGGTGTTCTCGCCCTCCTCGAGGGCCGGCAGGGTGTGGGGCGCCAGGCCATACAGGTAAAGCAGTCGGCCATCTTTTTTGCGATACAGGCGTTTATGCATCATAACCTCAAACGTCGGTGGCGTAGATAGGTTTTTGCGATACAAGCGCTCTTCGTCTGATTCCGCCCTATCTGGGGTACCGACTATAGCCAGCTCGAGAAATCCACCTCACGCTCACCGATTTTGAAGGCATAGGGGCCGGTTTGGGTGATGGGGGGGGTGGCCTCGAGCCATTCCCTGAGCTGCTCTCGCTCCTCGCCATCGAGCCACTCAGGGGGGTCGGAGGTGGCCTTGAAACCCGAAACCAGCGCCAGGTCTTGCAGCACCGCCCGCTGCGCCGGGGTAAGCAGGTTGTAGCGGGTGCGGAAATAGGCCACGTCGGGGTCGGTGTGCACCAGCGGCCTGAGCCACAGCCGGTGCAGGCTGGTGCGCAGGGCGTTGTAGGCGCTGGGGCCGGTGGGGTCGTGCAGGAACACCCGCCGGTCTTCGTTGTCCCAGTAGGGGGCCACATCCGGGCCAATGCGAAGCCCGTCCACCAGCCCCAGCGAGGCAATGATGGGCGCTCCGCAGGCCAGGATGTACACATCCTCCCCGGCGGCCTCGCGCAGGATGCGCAGCGCCTCGCGGTAGGCCTCCTCGCGCGACGCCCCGCCTGACCTCTTCCCCGGCAGGGCTGCCGCGTACAGGAAGTCGAGCTTCAGATAGCGGTAGCCCCAGCCGCGCACCGTTTGAATCAGGCTGCGCAGCCAGTCCTGCACCGCCGGTAGGGTCACGTCCAGTGCGTAGAAGCCGCCCCAGTTGGTGCCCGCCGAGACCAGCTCGCCCTGCTCGTCGCGCAAGAACCAGTCGGGGTGTTCCTTGAACAGGCTGGAGCTGGGCCGGGCGATAAAGGGGGCCAGCCAGAGGCCGGGGGTCAGGCCCTGGCTCTGGGCCCTGAGCGCGATGGCGCTCATGCCGGAGGGGAACTTGTGGTTGGGCTCCCAGTCGCCCATGTTCTGCTGCCAGCCGTCGTCTACCTGAAACACCTCGAAGGGCAGGCCCTGCAAACCGGCGATGGTCTGGAGCAACTGGCTTTCCGAGATGTCGCTGTAGTAGCTGTACCAGCTGCACCACACCCTGGGCGCAGGCTGTGGGTGGCGCACACCCAGGGTGTTGGCCAGCAGCTCGCCATAGCGGCTCAGTACCTCGGCAAAACTGCCGTAAGCCAAAAACCAGGTGGTTTCGTGCTCGGCATGGCCCTTCAGGTTCAGCCGGTCGGCCTCAACGCGGGCGCCCGGTCGCAAGGCGCCCAGAAAGAGCATCCGCCCATCGAAGCCTTCCACCCCCCCCAGCCCGCTGCCGCCGTGGACGGGCGAGAGGGCATAGGCGGGGTCGTCGCACTGGGGGCGGCGTTCGGGGGGCAGGATGGGCCGGGGGTTTTCCTTCAGGCTGACCCAGGCGGCCTCGCTCCAGCTCTGCCAGCCGTGCTTGAAGAACATGGTACGGCCAAAGGGGTGTCCGATCTGCACCTGCTTGCCATGCAACAGATAGCCGCCCAGGGTTTCCTCGAGCCGCCCCCCGCTGATGTTGAACTCGTAGCCCTGAATCTGCATGGTTACCCTTCTTTCCAGATGCAGAAATTATAGGGAGCGAGGGTCGGGCTGCCCAATACAAACCGCGCACCCTGGGGGGCGGGGGCCGTCTGGGGTTGGGCGCTGTAGTTGAAGGCAAACACCCAGTCGCCGCGGCGGCGGAGGCGCAGGCCCTCGGCCAGCGGGCGGGTGGGCAGGCCCTGCCGATGGGCGATGGCCCCCAGGTAGCTTTGCAGGAAATCCTGGCTGGGCCAGAAAGCCAGGTAGTGCCGCTGCTCATGCTGAAAAATGGCCCCGCGACCGTCGGCAAAGCGGGCCGTGGGCTCCAGCCCCGACTCGACCCATTCCCGCCACACCCCTGCCGGCCAGTCCTGGCCGTTCCAGCGCACCGGCTCGGCCAGCCCCGGACGCAGGCTCTCCACGCGGGTCACCTTGAGGGGCAGTAAATCCTGCAAAGGCCCCGGCGGGAGCGTGGGGGGGATGCTCAAAAACTCGGTCTTGGAACCGCTGCGGGGGCCCCACACCAGCGGGCCCGGAAAGTTTCGGAAGGCTTCCAGGGCGGCCTCCGAGACCATTGGCAGGCTGGGCACCACCACCAGCCGGTAGGGCTCCAGGCCGGCCCCCGGGGGCACAAAGTCCACGTCCAGCCCAAGCTGGCGCAGGGCCTTGTAAAAGTTCCAGACCAGGTCGCGGTACACAAAAGCCCGGCCCTGGGGCTGGATGCGGTAGACCCAGTCGGCCTCGTAGTCGAAGACCAGCGCGACTGGGGCAGGGCTGCTGGGGGGCAGCGGGCCTAGCTTTTGGAGTTCCAGGGCCACCTGCTGGGCCTCGAAAAAGCCCACGTCGGGCTGGAAGTCGGGGCGGTTGAGACCGGCATGGAACTGCTCCTGGGCCTGTGGAAACTGGCGCCAGCGGAAGTAGCTCACCACCTCGGCCCCATGGGCCAGGGCCTCCCAGGTCCAGAGCCGCACCATGCCGGGGGCGGGGGAGGGGTTGTGATGGGCCCAGTTCACCGGCCCCGGCTGCTGCTCCATCACCCACCAGCGGGGCTTGACCCCGCGGTAGAGGTCGTGGTGGAAGGCGGCCATATCGGGGTGGCCGGTGCGGGCGTAGCGGAGCTTTTCCTCCGCTGTGCAAGGCAGCACGTCCATATCGGTAAAGCCCAGGGGGTAGCTGTCCCAGCCAGCGATGTCCAGGTCCTGGGCCAGCTTGAAGTGGTCGAAGTCCGGGGTGTAGCCCATGAAGTTGTGCAGGATGAAGCGCCCGGGCGAGTGGGCCCGCAGGATTTCCACCTGCATCCGGTTGAAGCTGGCGACCTGCTCGGAGCTGAAACGGTAGAACTCGAGCCAGTGGGCGGGGTTGGCCTCGGTGACGGTCTGGTGGGGGAGGTCAATCTCCCCAAAGGAGCGGTAGGTCATGCTCCAGAAGACGTTGCCCCAGGCTTTGTTCAGGGCCTCAATCTGGCTGTAGCGGGCCTGGAGCCACAGTCGAAAGGCCCGTAAATCCTCGGGGCCATAGCTGCGGGTGGTCTCGTGGCAGCCGTACTCGTTGTCGGTCTGCCAGCCGGCTACATGGGGGTTCTGGCCGTAGCGCTGGGCCAGGAGCGTAACGATGCGGCGGGCCTCCTCGCGGTAGACCCGGCTGCTGAAGCTGTAGTGGCGGCGTGAGCCGAAGCCGCGCACCCGGCCCATAGGGTCCACCGCCAGAATCTCGGGGTGGCGGTCTATGAGCCACTTGGGTGGGGTGGCGGTGGGGGTGCCCAGCACCACTTTGAGCCCGGCCTGGCCCAGGGTTTCGATGGCCTCATCCAGCCAGGCCCAGTCAAAAAGCCCTGGCTCGGGCTCGAGGCAGCTCCAGGCAAACTCGCCAATGCGCACATAGGTCAGGCCCAGCTCGCGCATGCGGCGGGCATCCTCGGCCCAGCGCTCGCGGGGCCAGTGTTCGGGGTAGTAGCAGACGCCTAGCATAAGTCAGGAGAAAAAGGCTTGTACGGGCTATCCGAAGGGGCTTTGATTCTAGTCTTTGACCCCCCCCGCCGTGATGCCTGCAATGAAGTAGCGTTGCAGGAACAAAAACAAGATGAGGAAAGGCAGTGTGGTCATCACCGCCCCGACCATGATGCCCCCCCAGGAGACTCGAGTGAGTCCAATCAGGGAGCCCAAGGCCACCGGCGCGGTTTGCATGCTTCGATCCGAAAGCACCAGCAAGGGCCACAGGTAGTCGTTCCAGGAAGCCAGGAACAGGATAATGGCCAGGGCCGCCATGGCCGGCAACACCAGCGGCAAGGCCACGCGGAAGAAGATGCGGAACTCGCCGGCGCCGTCTATGCGGGCGGCCTCGAGCAGGCTTTGCGGCACGCTCAGGAAGTTTTGCCGCATGAAGAACACCCCCAGGCTGTTGGCCAGCGAAGGCAGAATAACCGCCCAGTAGGTGTTGGTCAGGCGGAAGTCGAAGGTCATGGCTTCGCGGAGCGCGGGCACCCCCCACCCCAGGTAGGCCAGCGCGGCCACCCCGTAGCCAACCCAGACCACCCGCCCCAAAGCGGGGGAGAATCTCAGCCAGGCTAAAAGAGCAGCCACACCGCCAAACACCGCCATCCCAATCAGAATGGCCAGCAGGGTTTTGGCCTCGCGAGCCACCAGAATGAACTGCGGAATCACCACCGCGAAGTAGGGGATGGTCAGGGTTGCAATCACCAGCGAGAACACCGCCCCCTTGCCCCAAAAATCGAAGCGGGCGAAGGCATAGCCGGCCAGGCTGGTCAGGAAGATGGAAAGCAGGGTGTAAATGCCGGCCACCACGACGCTGTTGAACAGGGTGCGTAGGAAGTTGGTGTCGGATTGCAGGCTTTGCAGGTTGGCGGAAAACTGGTTGCCCGGCAAGACCGGCGTGGGGGTGCTGAAGATGGCGGTCTCGGGGTGGGTCGAGAAAACGAACATCAGCCACAGCGGGGCCAGCCAGAGCAAAGCCAGCGGCGTCAGGAACAGGTGCAGCCAGACACTGCGCCACCACAGCCGCCGCTTCACGATTCCCTCCCAAAGAGCCTCAGCTGGATGATGGAGAAGACCAGCGCCAGCAGGGTGATGGCGTAGGCGATGGTGGAGGCATAGCCAAAGTTGATGTTCTGGAAGCCCTGGCGGTAGAGGTACACCCCTAAGGTGGTGGTGGCGGTGCCGGGGCCGCCGTTGGTGATGAGCCAGGGTTCGGTGAAAAGCTGCAAGGTGCCGATGATGGAAAGCACCAGGCAAAAGAGCAAGACCGGGCGCAGGCTGGGCACGGTAATGCGCCAGAACTGCTGCCAGGGGCTGGCCCCGTCAATCTCGGCGGCCTCGTAGAGTTCTTTGGGGATGCTTTGCAGCCCGGCCAGGATGATGATGGCGTTGTAGCCGGTCCAGCGCCAGGTCAGGGTGATGATGATCACGGCCATGGCGCCCACAGGGTCGAAAATCCAGTTGAGCTCGGTACCTAAGGCTGCATTCACGGCCCCGTTTTGGTTGAACAGCAGGCGGAATACCGCCGAATAGGCCACCGCCCCCACCACCACCGGCGCAAAAAAAGCAAAGCGAAAAAAGCCCCTGGCCCGCAGCAGTTGCGAGTTGAGCGCCACCGCCAGGGCGGTGGCCAGGGCCAGCATGAGGGGCACCTGGATGACCAGAATCAGCACTGTGTTGCGCAGAGCATCCCAGAAAGCCGCGTCGCCCAGGATGCGGCCCCAGTTGATGCTCGGGTTCCAGACCGGTGGGGAAACCCGGGTGTTCTGAAACGAAAGCAAGAGCGACTCGAGGATTGGCCAGGCCCAGAACAGGGCGAAAATGGCCAGGTACGGGCTTAAAAACAGATAGGGGGTCGCGCTACGCCTCACGCGTCCTCCTGTACGGCAGTAGGTGTTGCCGGGCAGTGCGCGGCTTCCTTCCGCACAAAAATCTGGTGGATCGGTGGTCGCTCACGGGATGTTCCAAATGGACTCTGCTGTTGTAAAGGTACGGGGGTGGGGTTGCCCCCACCCCCTGCAAAAGGTTTAGCGTGCGATGGGCAGGCCGGTGGCCTGGGCGATTTGCTGCGCGGCGGCATCGAGGGCCGCCTTGGCATTGGGGAAGCGCCCGGCTACGTAGTCGGCCTGGGTCTTGACCATGATGGCGCGGGCTTCCTGGAAGTACTGGGTACCCCGGGCTGCGGGGACGCTACCCAGGGTGCTCAGAATTTGCTGCCAGATGCGCTGGTTGCCCCAGTAGGCCTGTGGCTGGGCCACGTAGGGGTCGCGGGTGGCGGCCAGGAGCGAGGGCACCAGTCCGAACTGCTTGAGCATGGTCACCTGGCCCTCGGTGGTGCCCAGTGCGTAGCGGACAAAAGCCCAGGCCGCTTCCTTGTTGCGCGAAGAAGCCGGAATGGCCAGGGCCGAGCCGCCCAGGTTGGCCGCGCGAACCCCGCCGGCACGCGAAGCGGGCATCAGGTACACCCCCCACTTGCCGCTCTGGTCGGGGGCGTTGGAGCGGATGGTGCCTTCGTACCAGGCCCCGAACATGCTGGTTGCCACGGTACCGGCCTTGAAGGCCTGAATTTGCTCGTTCCAGCCACCCTGCATCACGATGCCGGCGTCAATCAGCTTCTTGACCGTCTCGAGGGCGGTCACGCAGCCGGGCTGGTTCACCGTAACGGCGCTGGCCTCGTTGTTGAAGTAGAAGCAGCCGTTCTGGTTGGCCAGCATGCGGAACCACTCGTCGTCCTGGCCGTTGGCTATGACCCCCACCTTGACCCGGTTGTTGGTGGCCTGGGCAATCTTCTTTCCAGCAGCGATGAAGTCGTCCCAGGTGCGGATGGTGGCAGGGTTGACCCCGGCCTGGCTGTAGATGTCGCGCCGGTAGAACATCACCACAGGGCCGGAATCCCAGGGCATGGCAAACACCTTGTTGCCCACGGTCAGTTCGGTCCACTTGAAGGCGGGGAACTGGTTGCGCAGGCTCGAGGCAGCCGGTTGCAGGGTGTTGAGGTCGGTGAAGCAGTTGGGGAAACGGGCCCAGAACACTTCGGCTTCGTTGTTTTCGATGGAGTACACGTCGGGCAGGTCGCCGCCGCCCGCCGCACAGCCGGCCAGGCCGCGGTCGTAGGTGGCCTGGTTGCCGATGTCCAGCACCGTGACCTTGACGTTGGGGAAGAGCTTGTTGAAGCCAGGGATGTTGGCCTCCAGGGCCTTGGCCGCAATGTCCCAGCTCCACACGGTAATCTCGCCGCGCAGGTTGGGGTTCCCCTGCATTTGCTGGGCCGAGGCCACCGTGAGGGCCAGGGCCGCACCTAGAACCAACAGACGTTTCATGGTTCCCTCCTTAGATACCAGCCTCTTCCGGGGCTCCAGCGGTGGGGGCAGGGCGCTGCCTGGCCCGCCATCGTTGGAGCGGTTTTGTCTCCCCGTCAAGGTTCAGGGCGAGTCTACCGGTGAGCCTCTTGACTTGTCAATAGTTATGGATACTTTCGCAAGGTTTCGAAAGTATTTACCCCTCCCGAGCGGCCAGAACCACCTCGAGGCCCCGCTGCCTCAGCGCCTGGAGGTCTTCGCTCTTGGCTTTGCGGTCGGTGATGAGGAGCCGAGCGGCCTCCAGCGGCCCGATGCGGGCGGCGGCCACCTGCATCAGCTTGCTGTGGTCGGCCAGCACAATGGTCTCGCGGGCGGCCTCCATCATGGCCCGCTTGATTTCGGCTTCTTGCAGGTTGGTGTTGGTGAAGCCCTTCTCGGGATGCACCCCATTGCAGCCAATGAAGGCTTTGTCGGCATTGATTTCCTGGAGCAACAGCGTGCCGTAGGGGTTCACCAGCGAGTGTTGCAAGGGCCGCAGGGTGCCCCCTGTGACGATCACCGTGATGCCCGGATGCGACTCCAGCAACAGGGCAATGTTGAGCCCGCTGGTAATGACCACCACATTCCGCAGCGAGGGCGGGAGGGCTTTGGCCAGCTCGGTGGTGGTGCTGCCCACATCCAAAATGATGGTCTCGCCATCGCGCACCAGCCCCGCGGCGTGGTGCCCGATGCGCTCTTTCTCGCGGGCGTGTACCTGCCGGGTTTCCTCCAGGGGCAGCTCAAAGCGCTTGGTCTCCGCCGGAACCGCGCCTCCCCGCGTGCGTCGCAACAGACCCTGCTGCTCCAGGTATTCCAGGTCGGTGCGGATGGTGACGGTGGAAACCCCGAAATGCTCGGCCAGCCTGCGCACCTGCACCCGGCCATCGCGGTGCAGCACTTCCAGGATTTCCCGATGGCGAAAGGTGGCCTCGAGGGAGGGCATAGCGAAAGCATACGAAAGTATGAACAAGAGTGCAAATTAGAGCGCTCTTCGCATAGGATGAGCCATTCGAGTTGGAAAAAGCCTGGTTCTGAACGGAACAGCGGCGGCCTGGAAACTCGAACACATGCGTCTCGGCCCAGACGCAACGCAGACAAGCGGGCCTCGCCTCGGTGAGGCACGTCTCTTTGTCCCTTCTCGTTTTCGTGGGCGGCCACGTCTGTGAAGAGCGTGATAAGGAACATTAGTCGCCCGGAGGGGCGGCCAGGTCTGCGAGGAGGGTGCTCAGGCCCGGCCCACATCCAGGCCCCCCGGCCCCTTCCAAACGCTGCCCCAGGGCTTAGTGAATCTCGGGAAGCGGGTCTGGTTTGAAAGTCCCGGTTCAGGACTCCTCCTCCAGCAAGAGCGGCAAAAACACCGTGAAGCGGGTCTCGCCGGGCCGGCTGGCCACCCGAATCTCGCCCCCGTGGGCCTCGGCAATCTGCTTGGCGATGGCCAGCCCCAGCCCGGTGCCGCCCTCGGGGCCCCGGGCGAAGCGGGTGAAAAGCCGGGGCAGCACCTCGGGGGCGATGCCCGGCCCCCGGTCCACCACGGCGAAGGCCGCCCAGGGCTGCTTGGGGGGCTTCATCTCGGGGGTGGAGGTGGTGCGGAGCTCGTGGGCGGTCTCGTAGGGGTCGGGGGGGTTGTCGGTGGGTTCCTTGACCATCCAGACCCGCACCTGCACTTTTTCGGGAGCCCCTGCCGCCCGCACGGCGTTGGCAATCAGATTTCGCGCAAGCTGTAGGAGGCGGTCGGGGTCGCCCAGCACCTCCGGGAACTCGGAAGGCATCTTGAGCACCACGCCGGGATACTCGCCCACCGCCTGCCGCAGCAGGTCGCCGAGGTTAACGATGTGGGCGTTGACGCTGCGCTCGGCCTCGCCCCTGGCCAGGGCCAGCAGGTCTTGCACCATGCGGGCGGTGTGGGCGGCGATTTTGCGGGCCCGCTCGAGCATCTCGGCATCGCCGGGGTTGCGGCTGAGGCGCTCGAGGTAGCCGTTCAGCGAGGTCAGGGGCGTGCGCAGCTCGTGCGAGACCTCGGCCAGAAAGGCCCGCTCGCGGGCCTGGGCCTCGCGCAGCTCGCCCAGCAGGTCGTTGACCTTCTCCACCATCACCCCCAGGTCGTCCTTGGGGCCGGTGTAGTGGATGGGCTCGAGGTTGCGCGGGCCGCGCTTGTCCACCTCGGAGGCCGCTCGGTGCAGGGGGATGAGCGAGAGACGGGCCGCCAGCACAATCAAAAGGGCCCCCAGGGGCAGCAGGAAAGCCAGACCCTGAATCAGGGTATTGCGAACCGTGGTTGAAATGCTCTCGATATAGCGGGTGTCCTGGCTGACCGCCACGACTGCTCCCGGAATGGCCTGGTAGGCGGCCATAAAGCTGGAGGCGTAATAGGGTTTGGCCGTGCTGCTGGCCGCGCGGATGTAGTTTTTGGGCACCTTGTGTTCAAAGTCGGGGGCAGGGGCAATGAGCAACTGCCCCCCCGAACTGTAGAAGCTCACACTCACCGGGCCGGAGCGGGGCAGGCTGATCTCCCCGGCGCGCCCAGAGGCGTAGAGCTCAGCCACCTCGTTCACGTAGCGAAGCAGGGTGCGTTCAACCTGACCGTAGAGGCCAAAATTGATGCTGTACAGAGCAATGGTCAGCGTCAGGGCCAGAATCAGCACCCACAGGATCGTATAGGCCAGGATCAGTCGGGTGCGGAAGGACATAAGCCGGGATGGTTCGGGCCTGGGGGAGTCGGGGCCCGGTGCCGGGGGGCTTATTCCGCCTCACGCTGGCGCAGGGCGTAACCGACCCCGCGTACGGTGCGCAGGTAGCCGTAGGCCCCGGCCTCGCGCAGCTTGGAGCGCAGGTTGGCAATGTGGACGTCTACCACGTTGGAGTCGCGCTCGAGCTGGCGTCCCCACAGGTGTTCCTCAATTTCCTGGCGGCTAAACACCTTGCCGGCACGGCTCACGAGAAGCGAGAGCAGCTCGAATTCCTTGGGTGAGAGGCGCAGCTCCTGCCCATCGAAGAGCACCTGGCGCTTGGCCAGATGCACCTCCAGCCCCCCCACGCTAATCTGCTCGCCGCCCTCGCGGTGGCGGAGCTGCACCTGGATGCGGGCCAGCAGCTCGGCGGGGTGGAAAGGCTTGACGATGTAGTCATCGGCGCCGTCGGAGAGCAGGCTCACCTTGCGCTCGACCGCATCGGCAGCGGTCAGCACGATGATGGGCACCTCGTAGCCGGCCCGAATGCGGCGGGCCACCTCGCCGCCGTCCAGGTCGGGCAAGCCCAGGTCAAGGATCACCAGGTCGGGCACCGCCTCGCGCAGGCGCACCAGGCCGGACATGCCGCCCGGGGCCCAGTCTACGGTGTAGCCGGCCTCGCCAAGCTCGAGCTGCAAAAGGTGGGCAATTTCGGGGTCGTCTTCAATCAGCAGAATGCGTTTCATCGAACCTCCGGCAAGACACGCCCATTGGGCAGGTTCAGACGGTATGTACGGGTTAAAAGTTCGTTCAGGCTAACACGTTCTCCCTGGATCATCAGTGCGATATCCCCCCGGGGGGTGGTGATTCCATTGTACGGGGCACGGTAGCCTCCATCCACCCGGAACAGCACCCGCACCTCCCGGTTGGCGGGTGCAGGCAGTTTACTTTGCAAGACCAGATTACGTTCGTCCACCTGCCACACCACATACACCGTAAGCAGATCGGGGGACACCACGCGAATCTCACTCCCAGAAGGAATATAGGGCAGATTGGGCAGTGGCGCGAGCGCCAATACAAAGGCCAATAGAAGACTGCGCATGGTCACACCACTATGCAAGGCCCCCCAAACAGGCGTGTGGGATTCCGATAAAGGGCATTTTAACCTGATGGGGTGGGGTGGGTGCGGTTCGCAAAATCAAGCGGTACTCCCTGAGCCTTTAATCGAGTTCAATACTAAACAAGGCCATCCTAAATGCTAGTGCAAATGTCAACCCTTAGAGTTTAGCATTTCTTTAGGTGGGGGAGAACGTCTGGTTCACGCTTCCCCGGGACTTAGTCATCTTCCGCTCAGGGCTGGGTAAAGGCTGCTGAGTAGCTCGAGGTTTTTGTTGAAGCGATGCTGCACGGGTGTTGAAGGCGGCCATGCCAGCCTCCAAGGTTGGCTAAGTGGTGGTCTCAAGTGGGCCTATTACTGTGTCGCATAGAAGCCCGTACAACCACGCCCGCGCAGTAATCGAATCAAGTCAATCTTCGCCGGGACTCGCTCTGTTCCTCCCCTGCCTCGTTGGGGAGGCCAGGTGGGGCGGCTGACCTGGCCCTTCACGCAACCAGCCGATGGGGGGCTTGTCCGGTACCCTCCCCAACCCTCCCCACGCGGTAGGGAGGGGCTCGAGGGCTACCACTCTTTGGAACTGTGGACGTGTATGGGTATCTTTACGACGGTGTACCATGTCGGAGCCGTGCCCAGCCTCGAACAGTTTCCCCTGGAGATTTACACCAACCATAACCATTGAAGCAGTCAGTCGAAGCAAGGGTTGAGGCGTAGGGAGCAGGTGTAGGACCCGCCCCCACCTCTCCCTACTGGTGTTTTCTTGGAAGTTGCTTGTGCGCCCAAAGTTGGTATTATCGCGCTCTTCACAGACGTGGCTGTCCACGAAAACGAGAAGGGAAAAGTGTCTGCGTTGGGTCTGGGCCGAGATGCATGTTTTCGAGTTTCCAGGCGGCCACTGTTCTGTCCAGGACAAAGCTTTCTTTTAGTCGAATGGCTCTAAATAAGTGAAGAGCGCTCTACACGTTGTAACTGCTGCTGCTGGTGGTGCCGCCCCGGCCCGTCCAGTTGGTGTGGAAGAACTGCCCCCGGGGCCGGTCTACCCGCTCGTAGGTGTGGGCGCCGAAGTAGTCGCGCTGGGCCTGCACCAGGTTGGTGGAAAGGGCGGCGCTGCGGTAGCCGTCGAAGTAGGCCAGGGCGCTGCTGAAGGCCGGGGTCCAGATGCCGTGCAACGCGGCGGTGGCCACCACCTGCCGCCAGGCTACCTGACTGTCTTTGATGATGTTGGCAAAGTAAGGGTCTAGGAGCAGGTTGGCCAGGGTGGGGTTGGCATCGTAGGCCGCTTTGATGTTCTCAAGGAAGCGGGCCCGGATGATGCACCCCTCACGCCACATCAGGGCAATGCCACCGTAGTTCAGGCTCCAGCCAAACTCCCGGGCGGCCATCTGCATGAGCTGGTAGCCCTGGGCATACGAGCAAATTTTGGAGGCATAAAGGGCCTGGCGCACCTGCTCGATGAAGGCTTTTTTGTCGCCGGGGAACTGGGCCTGGGGGGGCTCAAAAAGGCGGGCGGCCTCGAGGCGCTCTTCCTTGAGGGCGCTCAGGCTGCGGGCGAACACCGCCTCGGCAATGGTACTGGCCGGAGCCCCCACATCCAGCGCGGTGACCGAGGTCCACTTGCCGGTGCCCTTCTGCCCCGCCGCGTCGAGGATTACATCCACCAAGTCCTTGCCGGTTTCTTCGTCCTTCTTGGTCAGGATGTCGGCGGTGATCTCGATCAGGTAGCTGTCGAGTTCGCCCCGGTTCCACTCGGCAAACACCTGGGCACACTCGGCGTTGGAGAGGCCCGCTACCTGCCGCAGCAGGCTGTAGGCCTCGGCGATCATCTGCATGTCGCCGTACTCAATGCCGTTGTGCACCATCTTGACGAAGTGGCCCGCGCCGTCCGGCCCCACCCAGTCGCAGCAGGGGGTGCCGTCGGCGACCTTGGCCGCGATGGACTGGAAGATGGGTTTGACCGCCTCCCAGGCCCGCGCATCCCCACCGGGCATAATCGAGGGGCCGTGGAGGGCCCCCTCCTCGCCGCCAGATACACCCGTACCAATAAACAACAGGCCCTTCTCAGCCAGTTCTTTGGTGCGGCGGTTGGTGTCGGCGTAGTGGCTGTTGCCGCCGTCGATGATGATGTCGCCGGGTTCCAGCAGTGGGACTAGCTGCTGGATGGTGGCATCCACCGGGCTGCCGGCCTTGACCATCAGCATGATCTTGCGGGGCCGCTTGAGCTGACCCACCAACTCTTGCAGGCTGTAAGCTCCCACGATGCTTTTCCCCTGGGCCCGGCCCTGGGTAAACGCCCGCACCTTGTCCACCGTACGGTTGAAGGCCGAAACGGTGAAGCCCTTGCTGGCCATGTTCAGAATGAGATTCTCGCCCATCACGGCCAGACCGATCACGCCAATATCACTTTGCATTTCTGAACTCCTGTTGGGGGTGGAGGTGCTGTAGTACGGTTTGCAGGTTGGCCTCGAGCGGCTGAGCCACATCCAGCCAGATGGCCTCCTGGGGGGGCTCGAGGGCGGCCAGCTGGGACTCGAGCAGGCTCACCGGCATAAAATGCTCCCGCTTTTGCATGCGCTGGGCGATTAGCTGCGGGTCGCCGTGCAGAAAGACATACCTCACGCCCTCGAGGCCGCCGCTCAGGGTGGTTCGGTAGCTTACCTTGAGGGCCGAGCAGGCCAGCACCAAGGGGTTTCCTTCGGCCAGATGCCGCTCGACCAGGCCCCGCAGGGAGCGCAGCCAGGGTTCGCGGTCGGCGTCGGTGAGGGGCTCGCCTCGAGCCATTTTTTCCCGGTTGGACTGGGGGTGATAATCGTCGGCATCGGCGAAGGCCCAGCCCAGCCGGGCCGCCAGGGCTTTGCCCAGGGTGGTCTTGCCCGAGCCAGAGACCCCCATCACAATCAGGGCTTGCACGCTCATTCCGCCCTCCAGGGCCAGTCCACGCAATCGCGGACTTCGGGAAACAGCACCAGGTCGGCCTTGCCCTTGAGGGTCAGGGTGGTGAGGGTGGCCCCTTTCAGGTAGCTCCGGGCGACCCCAAGCGTTGCGCCCGTCACGCTCACATCGTCCACCAGCAAGACCCGCTTTCCGGTGGGGTCGAACGGGATGGGCCCCAGCAACTGGGGCTGGGGGCGCTGGGGCCGGTTGTGGTCGTCGCGGTAGTTGAGGTGCAGCAGCACCAGCGGAACCCCCAGCTGATGCGCCACCATGCAGGCGGGCACGATGCCCCCCCGGGCGATGCCCACCACCACGTCCACCTCGGGCAGTTGCAGCGCCCGCATGCGAGCGCTGATGGTGTGGAACTCGAGCCTAACCTTCGTGCTCATGACTTCCCCCTCACCCGGTAGAGGGTTTCGCCGGCCTTGCGCACCAGCAAAATGCCCTCCTCCTCCCGGCCTGCAAAGTCCTCGGGGTTGAGGCTGTCGGGGTCGAGGTAGCCCAGGTTCAACCGTTTGCAGTCCTCCGGGCCGATGCGGCTGGCCAGGGTGACCCGGACCCGGGGATGCTCCTGCCCATTCACCCAGGTGCCGCTGCCCCGCACATGGGTGCTGTGGGCCAGTACTCCCAGGGGCACGTGCTTAAATCGCTCCCACTGGTTCAGGAAATAAGGCACGGTGTGGTAGCCGATTTCATAGATGTACTTGCCGTGTACCTGGCTCACCGTCTCGAGGTGGGGGGCGTAGATGATCAGCTCCCCGCCATCGGCCAGGGCCGGGTCGAGCTTGTACATGGCCTTGCCCGCGGTCCAGAGCTCGTCGTACATGGGTGGAGCGCAGGAGAGGATGCGCTTGAAAGGCTTATCCACCCAGACGATGTGGCGGGTGCTCGAGAGGTCGGCGGCGGCAGACCAGGCCGATACATGGTCGCCCACAAACATTCCCCCCAGCCCGCTGCCCTGCACCACCAGCGCAATCAGGGTGATGGGTGTGGGCACGTGGCGGGCCGCCTCGTGGATCAGGGCCCGCACCGGGGTGTCCTTGAGGCCGATGGTGCCGCGCACGGTGGCCAGGGCGCCCAGCCAGTGGGTCACGTTGATCATCTCGGGGCCGCTGATGCCGGGGAAGAGGTACTTGGCCCCCCCGGAGAAGCCCACCACCTCGTGGGGAAAGGTGGGGCCCAGGATGAGCAGATGGTCGGCCTCGAGCGCGGCCTTGTTCAGCCGCACCTGCACGTCCCCGCCCAGGGTGGGGTGCCAGCGCTCGCCCGCAATCTCCCTAACCTTAGCCTGGGGAACCACCCCGACGGTTGCCAGTGCATCGGGATCCTGCCAGGCGTGGTTGTGGAGGCCGACGTGCCGGAAGATAGTGTGGCGTTCCTCGACGCTGAGACCCACCAGCTTAAGCATCTGGGCCTCGTCCAGCGGAGGGTGCGTACCCAGCGCCACCATGAAGTCCAGCGTTTTCACGTCGTCCAGGACGTCCACCAGCATCCGGAAGAGCTGCGGCAGCGGCAGGGTTCGGGTGTGGTCGGGGATCAGCACCAGGAGCCTCTGACCGGCAAAGCGTCCCCGCAGGGGCTGCAGGGCCTGCCGGATTTGCTCGGCACTCAGCACCTCGCCCGCGGGGGCCTGGGCCTGCGAAAGTAGGGTGGGGGTTTGGGTCGCCATGGGCCAGTCGAACCTCGCTTTGCCTCAGCCAACCCGCACACCTTCGAGCCCATAGGCTTGGGCGGCTAGGTCGTAGGCCGCCAGGCGCATGAGCCGGTGGGCCTCCTCGAGCTCGAGGATACCCCGCTCCACCCTGCGCGCCAGCCAGTTGGCCACCACCCGCCGCCAGACCTCGTGCCGGGCCGGGATGCTGGCAAAGGCGCGGGTGTCGTCGTTGAACCCGGCGGTGTTGTGGAGGGTGGCGGTCTCGCTCACCGCGTCCAGGTAACGCTCCATGCCCAGCACGCTGTCAAAGTACCACCACGGCGCACCCAGCCGCACGCCCGGATAGTGGCCCGCCAGGGGAGCCAGCTCGCGGCTGTAGGTGCTTTCGTCCAGGGTGAACAGGATCAGCCGCAGGGGGCTGTGGCCGAACTCGTTCAGAAGCGGCCGCAAGCCCCGCGTCCAGTCCACCGCATGGGGGATGTCGGCGCCCATGTCCTCGCCGAGGCGCTCAAAGAGGGCGCGGTTGTGGTTGCGGGTCACGCCCAGGTGGAGCTGCATCACCAGGCCATCCACCTCCGCGCTGAGGCGGGCCTGGTCGAAGAGGGCGTGGGCCTCGAGCTGCTCGGCCTCTTCCGGGCTAATCTGGCCGGTCAGGGCGCGGGCAAAAAGGCGCTCGGCCTCCGCATCGGACAGGGGCTCGATCCGCACATTGGCGGTGCTGTGGTCGGTGGCGGTGGCCCCGGCCTGCTTGAAGACCCGCCGGCGCTCGATGAGCGCCTCGAGCAGCTCCCCATAGCGCTCGATGCTGCGGTTGGTGGCGGCCTCGAGGCGGCCCAGCCGCGCTTTCCAGTCGGGCCGCAAAACCTGCAACAGCCGGTCCGGGCGGAAGGTGGGGATCACCCGGTAGCCGTCCCGCTGGGCCTGAAGGTGCAGGCTTACGTCGTCCTCGGGCGCGTCGGTGGTGGCCAGGACTTCAACCTGGAACTTTTTGAACAAGGCTCGAGGGGTAAACGCGGGCGTATCCAGCGCGGCTTGGATTTGCTCGTAGATGCCTCGAGCATTCTTCGCACTCGGCTTCTCGCTCACACCGAAGAGTTGGGTTAGCTCGAGGCGCAGCCACAAACCCGTGGGCGTTCCGTCGAAGAGGTGAAAGTTACGGCAGAAGATTTCCCAGGCCTTGAGCGGGTCGTACTGGCCCTCGGGGACGCCGACCCCCAGGCTTTCCAGCGGGATGCCTTGGGAATACAGCAGCCGGAAGATGTAATGGTCGTGCCGAACGAGCAACTCGGTAGGGTGCAGAAAGCGGGCGTTGGGATCGGCCAGGAGGGAGGGCGGGACGTGCCCGTGGGGGCTGAGGATGCCCAGCGGTTGGGCCTGGTGGTATAGCTTTAGGGCCGTCTCCCGCACGGCTGGTTCGGGGTCGAAGAGGAAGGTCTCGGGAACCTGCCAGCCCATCACACACCCCCAAAGGCGCTGAAGCCGCCGTCCACCGGAATCACCACGCCGGTCACAAACCGGCTGTCCGGGTGCACCAGGTAGCGCAGGGTGCTGAGCAGGTCTTCAGGCGTACCAAAACGGTTCTGCGGGGTATGGGCCAAAATGGTCTGGGCCCGCTCGGTCAGGCTGCCGTCCTCCCGCAGCATCAGGTAGCGGTTCTGCTCGGTCAGGAAGAACCCCGGCGCAATCGCGTTAACCCGCAGACCGGGGCCGCAGGTCTGGGCCAGGTGCACCGCCAGCCACTGGGTGAAGTTCACCACCGCGGCCTTGGCCGCGCTGTAGCCGACCACTTTGGTCAGGGGGCGCACCGCGGCCATGCTGGTGATGTTGATGATGCAGCCCTGCCCGCGCCGGGCCATCCCTGCGCCGAACGCCTGGGTGGCGCGGAGGGTACCGGTGAAGTTCAGGTTCATCACCTCCTCCACTGCGCTCAGGTTCAGGGTAAAAAAGTCGCGCTCGGGGGCCGTGGAAGCCTCCGGGCGGTTGCCCCCGGCGGCGTTGACCAGGATGTCGGCGCCGCCTTCGGCCTCGACCCGAGATGCCGCTTCTTTCAGTGAGTCTGCGTCCATTACGTCGAACACCAGGGGTTTGATCCGGGTTATTACCGAAGCCCCGGCCTGCATGGCCTCGAGCGCCCTTCGTGCCGACTCCAGGCTGCGCGCGCCCAGGTACACGGTAGCCCCATCCTCGGCCAGGGCCAAGGCCAGGGCCCGCCCCAGCACGCCGCTGCCGCCGGTGACCACGGCCCGCTTTCCGGCCAGAAGCGAGCCGCTCATCCTTTGACACTCCCTGCGGTCAGGTTGGATAAAAAGTAGCGTTGAAGCAGCAGAAACACCATTAGCATGGGCAGAAGGGTGATGACCGTGGCGGCCAGGAGGGTGCTCCAGTCCACGCCGAACTGCCCCACCAGGCGGGCCAGGGCCAGCTGAAGGGTGGCTTTTTGTTCGCTCGAGATCACGATAAAAGGCCAGATGAAGTCGTTCCAGCGCCAGGTGAAGCTGAAGATGGCCAGGGTGGCCAGGGCCGGGATGCTGAGGGGCAGGATAATCCGCCAGTAGATGCCCCACTCGCTGGCCCCGTCTATCCGCGCCGACTCCAGAATCTCGTCGGGGATGCTCAGCATATACTGCCGCAGCAGGAATACCCCGGTCGGTGTGGCCGCCGGGGGGATAATAATCCCCCACAGGCTGTCGGTCAGGCCCAGGTTGCGCAACACCAGAAAGATGGGCACCATGATCACCTGCAAGGGAATCATGATGGTGGCCAGGGTCAGCAGGAAGAGGGCCTGCCGCCCCACAAAGCGGTACTTGGCCAGGGCAAAAGCCGCCATGGAGTTGGTCAGGAGGGCAATCAGGGTGCTCATGGTGGCCACGAAGAAGCTGTTCCAGGTATAGGTGGCAAAATGGCCCACGGTGAGGGCGCTTTGGTAGTTGGCCAGGGTGGGCTCCTTGGGGAAGAGGGTGGGAGGCACCAGGTAGAGTTCGGCGTTCGGCTTGAAAGAGGAGAGCACCACCCAGATCACCGGCATCAGGAAGAGCAGGGCCAGGCCCATCACCAGGGCATCGCGCAGAAACCGTGTTTGGCGTTTGCGGGTCTTATTCATCTTAGCTGTCCCTCGAGACCCGCAGCTGCACCAGGGTGAGCAACATCAAGATGGCAAAGAGCACCACCGACTGGGCGCTGGCATAGGTGGGGTTGGCCCCTTCAAAAGCCGTGAGGTAGATGTTTTGCACCAGGAGCCGGGTGGCGTCGCCGGGGCCGCCGTTTGTCAAGACCAGGATGATCTCGAAGGCTTTGAAGGCGTTGATGGTGGCCAGGATGGTGACCAGCAGGGTGGTGGGGGCCAGCAGGGGCAGGGTGATCTGCCAGAACTGCTGCCGGGGGCTTGCCCCGTCCACCTCAGCAGCCTGATAAAGCTCGGTGGGAATGGTGTTGAGGCCGCCGATGAAGATCACCATGTAAAACCCCGCCATAGACCACACGCTGGCCAGAATGACCACCGCCCGAGCCCAGTTGATGTCGGTCAGCCAGGGAATGGGCGACTGGCCCAGGCTGCTGAGCACCGCGTTGATCACCCCCAGGTCGCTGCTGAACATCCAGCGCCAGGCCACCCCTACCACCACCGGCGAGAGGATCACCGGCAGATAGAAGCCGATACGAGCCAGGGCATTTCCCAGAGTGGTGGCGCGCAAGGCAATGGCCAGCATCAGGCTTAGCACCACCACCAGCAAGACCACCAGCAAGACGTACACCGCAGTGTGCGCTAGCGAGGTTAGGAAGGCCCTGTCCTCTAGGAGCTGGCGGTAGTTTTCAATCCCTACGAACTGCTGAAGCCCCCCGATAAAGTTGCCCCGGTAAAAGGAGTAGACCAGCCCGTACACCATCGGCAACACCACGAAGATTCCAAAAATCAGTGTGTTTGGTGCCAGGAACAAGTAGGGGGTGAGCAGCCTACCCATCTTGTGCTTCATTCGCACTCCTCCAGCCTGTGTTTCGATCTCAGAAGGCGGGGCAAAATCTTGCGCCAAACTCCCTTTGCTCGTACTTCCTATGGGTCACCGATTGGGCCCAACCTTACCTGAACCCCTCAGGTGGTCTCTACGACGCACAATGAGGGAAACCTTACGGTTGTGCACGGACAATACGGCCTGTGGGGTGCTGGTTTCAGTATCAGCGAAGCAATTTGTTGCCCTCTGCCTGGATGGTTTCGAGCGCCTGCTTGGGCGATTGTTGGCCCAGCAACACCTTCACAATCTCGCCACGAATGAAGGTATTGAGCCGCGCCATTGCGGGGTTGGACCAGTCCTGCCCTACATACGATGGGGTGACGCTCAGGTCAGATTGGAAAACCGCGATGGCATCATCAAACTGGCCGTACTTCATGCCTTTTGCATCCTTTCGGGCAGAGAGCACCATGTTGTCTTTGGAAAAGGGCAAATTAATTTCTTTGCTGGTTAACCACAGGATAAACTTGGCGGCCTCGTCGGGGTTTTTGCTTCCCTTAAAGCCCATTACGAATTTGCCCCCTGGCACGGTGCTGCGAATTTTGTCGCGGGGCAACGGCATTACACCCCAGTTAAAATTCTTGATTTGCGAGAACTGGGCCAGGTTCCAGTTCCCAGACATGTACATGGCCGACTGTCCACTTCGGAAAAGGGTGCTGGGGTCGTCGTTGGAAAGCCATTGTCCTTTGGGGATAAACCCGTCTTTGAACAAGTCAGCAAAAAAAGAAAGGGTACGTAAGCCCTGGGCGCTGTCTATCGCAAACTTCTTACCGCTGGCATCAATGAACCGCCCGCCGGCGGCGTAGAGCAGGGTGCTGAAGCGATGCGTGGTGAAATCGTAACTGAGAGCGAAGCGGCATTTGGAGTTGTTGCGAACCTTGTCCATGGCCTCCCGCCATTGCTCCCATGTCCAGACCTGCAAGCTATTGGTTGGCACTTTGACCCCTGCTTCAGCGAAGCAGTCCTTGTTGTAAAAGATGCCATTGGCAGTCACGTCGAGAGGAGCTCCAATAATGCGTGGCTTTCGGTAAATGTAAGGGATTTGTGAGGGTAGGAACTGGTTCAAAAAGCTGCTGGAGTCCACATAGGCGGCCAGATCGAGGGCCACAGGATCAAACTCGGCGATGTTGGCGGTTACCACCCTGGCCACATCCGGTGGGGTATTACCGGCTACCATTAGCTGGAGCTTCTGGGTCAGCTGCTGGAATGGAACATAGGTGACCTCGACCTTTGTGCCTGGGTTTGCGGCCTCGTACATTTTTACATACCGATCAAAGATGGCCTGTTCTGTAGGGGCCTCGGTGAACCAGACCACCTGCAGGGTTCGCTGGGCGAAAACGATACCCGCAAAGGCTAGAAAAAGAACGATGAGCCAGGCTTTCTTCATAGTTTCCTCCTTACTTGGTGTTCAAAACGACCGAACGTGGTTTTCTCTTCGTGATGGGCCACTTGCTGTTCACCACGAGGTGACGGTTATCGTTTACGGCTAGCTGTATCTCCAGCTGGGAGTAAGGCAGAGGGTAATCGCCCTCTGCCTCGAGGCTCAGCTTTATCTCTTCGGAAGTAGAGACCAGCTCGAGGTGAATCAACTTGAATGACCCGTGCTGGTAGGCCCGGGTTTCCCCGTCGTCCTCATAAAGCTCAAACCGTGATTGGCCTTCTTCACGGTGTGGAAAAACCAAAATCTCCCTTTTTGTATCGTGGGATGAGGCGATCCAGGGCATCAGGGGCCCCACCGGAACCATCGCACCTGCCCGCACCAGCAGCGGAACCCGCTCCAGCGGTGTGGGGTACTCGAAACGGCCCTGGTAACACTTTCGGGAATGCCAGTCGTACCAGTCTTCTGGAAGCTCGAGGCTTACCGATTGCTGGCCGGGTGCATCCACCAAGGGGAACAGCAGGAACGGTCCCAGCAAGGCATGAAAGCCCGGATCATGCGTCCAATCGGGAAACTCGTACAAAAGAGGCCGCTGGATCGGCGCGCCAGACTGGGTATGTTGCCAGACCAAGGAGTAAAGGTACGGGATGAGCCGGTAGCGTAGGTGGAGGGCCTCCTTTACGGCAGGGAAAACCTGCGGGTAGCTCCAGGGTTCGGTTGGAGGCTCTTTCCAAGAGTGGATGGAAAACCGAGGATAGGCCACGGCCTGCTGTACCCAGCGAAGGAACAGTTCGGGGCCTGGCGACTCTCCGAAAAAGCCCCCCACATCATTTCCGTTGAGAGCAAAACCGCTCAAGGCCAGCCCCATTTCGATGGGGTTGCCGAAGCGAAGGTTTTTCCAATCGCTGGTGTTGTCTCCGCTCCAGGTTTGGGCCAGCCGTTGCACCCCCAGGCAGGCTGAGCGGGAGATCAGAAAAGGGCGTTTATTCTGAAAGTTTGGATGCTCTTGCATTGCCTGGTGCGATGCCTGGGCCATGCCCAGGATCTGCTCGCTGGGGTAGGTGGGTTGGCCTTGCGCATTGAAGACCTCGCCTCCAAGCGCATATTCGTTGTTGTCGTTCCAGATACCCTCGACACCACGGTCGAGCAACTCGCGCTGAATGTTCTGTATCCACCATTTGCGAGCTTTAGGGTGGCTAAAGTCCAGCCAGGAGGCATCTCCGCTCCAGAAGGGTGCAATATGGGCCTGGCCTGCTGCATTGCGGACAAAGCAGCCCGCGTCCTTGAGCATTTGGTAGTCAGGATGCTCCTTTAGCAAGGCGGGCTTTACATTTGTGATAATCCTCAGGCCCTTGGAACGCAACTCGGTAATGAGCGCACTTGGATCGGGAATTGCTTGTTGATTCCAGTGAAAGACGTACCGTTTGCCTTCATGCAAGGTGTAGCCGCTGCTAAGGTGAAAGCCGTCGCAGGGCACACCCTCATCGCGCAGCCGCTGGGCGAAGGCAAGTAGGCGTTCTCCTGGGTTGGGGGCATCTGTATAAGCCATGCCCGAAGCTAAGTAGCCCAGACTCCACCGTGGGGGAAGCTCGGGCCGTCCGATTAAGCCGGTCAAACGTTCGAGCAACTCTGGCAAGCTGCCTGCGCCCACCACCAGATAGCGTAGATAGTCTGCTTCTCGCACCAGGGTATAAGTGAAGAGTCCATGATAGTGATGACGCTCGCATCCAAAATCGAAGACCATAGGGTGCGGTTGGTCGTACAGCAGCGCGCTCCAGAGGTCTTTGGCATGCTGGGTTAGGAAAAGTGGAATGTGTTTGTACATCGGGTCAGAGAATTCCGGGTCGTAGTGGCATGCATCACGGGGCTCTAAGCGGTATCGCCGTGCGTTGCGCTGCAGAATTCCGCTTACCTCACCCAGACCCAAGTAGATTTCCCCATCGCGTTGCACTCGAGTGTGGCGTAACCCTTCAGGTGAGGGCTGACATGCGATCTGGGGGTGTTCCTCGAGTACACACCGCCCTTCGTACCAGACCTGCAACGCAGGCAACTCGGTTGGCCAGGTAACGGAAAGCGCACCCCCGACCACCTGGCCCTCTTCCGCTTGTTCCCAGGGGAGGGTAGACAAGTTGGCTAGTACGCTGGCATGTCTCGCCTGGCCCCGGGTTACGCGAACAGCAAACGGGGTTATGCGCTCGAGGTAAAATCCGCCGAGCGCCGAACAAAAAATATGGGAAAAATCGGTTTGCATAGCCTACGTCCACTTTCCGCTTTAGAAAACGCTTTCCTAATACAATGACATGCACTTATCGGATTGTCAACCCCTTGGCGCCCAACTTATGGTCTTGATTGGCGCTTTCCAAGCCCGGCACCTGTTGGATCGTTTCGCTGTCGGCTTTGGTATATACTTTACCTATATGCGAAAACTCGCTCGCATCTTTGATGTGGCAAAAGAGGCCGGGGTTTCTCCGGGGACGGTTTCCAAGGTATTGAATGGAACGCAGCGTATGGCAGCAGATACCGAGGCGAGGGTATGGAAAGCGGTTTCTAAACTGGGCTATCAGGCCAACTGGCACGCCCGCATACTTAGCACGGGTCGCTCTGAAGCATTAGGGGTTGTTATTTTGGACATCCTCAACCCACACTTCACCGCGCTGGTCAAGGGGGCCGGTCAGGTTGCCTCCAATCAGGGTTACACGGTACTACTGGCCGATGCCGAGGAGGATCCGGGCCGCGAGCTCAACCTGATTCAAAGCCTTCGCGCCCGCACCGACGGCCTGATCCTGGCGGGCTCGAGGCTCTCGGATCAGCAAATCGCCAGCCTGCACAGCCCTGAACAGCCCATCGTGACCGTGGGGCGGCGCATCCCCGGCGTGCCTTCGGTGACGGTAGACGAGTACACCGCCTCGCTCCAGCTTACCGGTCACTTGGTCACCCAGGGCTGCAAACGCATCGTCTATCTGGCCGGCCCCCCTTTCTGGGTGAATCAGGAACGCGAACGAGGCTACCAGGATGCCCTGGCGCTGGCGGGCCTGCCTTCCCAGGTTTTTAAGCTAACCTCTCCCGACCTGTTGGGGGGAGAACAGGCCAGCGCACTGCTCTGGACGGTTCAGCCCTTCCCGGATGGGGTTATCTGCTACAACGACCTGGTGGCTATTGGCCTGATGGCCTCTCTAAAGACCCTGGGGGTGAAAGTGCCCCAGGACGTTGCGGTGGCCGCTTTTGGCAACCACCCGCTGGCTGCGCACCTTTCACCCAGCCTGACCCACATGGAAATTCCCAGCCGAAAACTTGGCGAGCTGGCCACAGGTTTGCTGGTGGAGCTGTTGAAAAAGCCGCAAGAGGCCAGCCATGTTCAGCAATATGCGGTCCTGCGGCCCAGGGGCTCGACCCAGCGTCCAGAGGTAGCCTGACCCTCGCTGCTCCCATAAAAGCGCCGGCCAACCCTGCTGTTTCAGGTCTTCTGCCATATTCGCAAAACACCGGTGGGTATTTCAGGTTGAGCTGAGCGGCAAGGCTTGGCGGTGGGCACGGGCCTTCAGGGTGCGTTCAGAATCGTGCCCTAAGCTGAGCCCGTGAACACGCTGCTCCAACGATGGCTGTTTATAGGCTTGTTGTGCGGTATTGCTTATGCCCAAAGACCCATAGAAATCACTTTTTGGCACACGCTGGACTCGCCTGGGCGGGAGGCGCTGGAAAAAATCGTGGGCGAGTTCAATGGCCGCCAGCGGGATTACCGCATTGTGGCGCAGCATGTGGGCGACCTGCGCGAAGGGGGCCTCAAGCTGACTGCGGCCATCCGGGCAGGCAATCCGCCCCAGCTTTACTATGGCGAGGTCTCCTTTGTGAGCCGGGCCGTGCAGGAGAACCTGGCCCTGCCGCTGGAGGAGTACCTGGGTACTCTGCCCACTGATTTCTATCCGGGGTTGCTCGAGACCGGGCGCTTCCGGGGCCGAACCTATGCCTTGCCGGTGGAGTTGCACCTGCCGGTGCTGTTTTTCAACGCCGACCAGTTGGCCGCCCGCCGCCTGAACCCCCCGCAGAGCTGGGAGGCCCTGGCCGGGGCCGCCCAGCAGCTTTCGACCCGCTCGGCTCGCGGTTTTATTGTGGTAAGCGATGTGTACAGCTTCAACGCGGTGGTCATGAGCCGGGGCGGGCAGCTTGTGCGCGAGGGGCGGCCCAACTTTACCGATGCCAAGGTGGTGGAGAGCCTCGAGTACCTGCAAAGCCTGGTGCGCTCGGGGAGCGCGGTGAGCCGCAACATCGCCGAGGCCCAGTTCGCCATGGTGGACTTTGTGCGCACCAAGGCCTTTATGGGCGTTGCCCCCATTACGGTCTGGCCAACCCTGGAAAAGCGCACCCCCATTCCATTTCGGCTGGGCGTGGCCCCCTTGCCCCGCACGCCCGATGGCAGGCTGCCCCTGGCCGGGGGAAACCTGATGGTGTTGCGCGGGGCCACCGAGGCGCAGGCCCGGGGGGCAGTGGCCCTGTGGCGCTACTGGATGGAGCCTACTAACCTGGCCGAGTGGGTCAGGGCCACCTACTGCCTGCCCCTGCGCCGCTCGGCCCAGCCCCTGCTGGAAGACTTCTACCGCGAAGACCCCCGCCGCCGGGTGGCCTTCAGCGGCCTCGAGCAGGCCCAGACCTGGGTGCAAGACCCCGAGGTCACCCTCTGGTATGGGTATCTGGAAGAGGCCCTCGAGCGGGTTCTGAAAGGCAATGCCAGCCCCCGGCAGGCCCTTGAAGAGGCCCAGCGCAAAGCCCTGGCGGTGGAGCGGCGCTAGGGGCGCGGCGGATGGCCGGTGCGCTGCCGCAGCTTGCGGGCCGTGAGGGCGGCCACAGCCCAGGTCAGAAAGGTGGCCGCGAGCACCCAACCGAGTTGATAGGGATCGAGCGGCGCCAGACCCAATAGCAGCCGACCCTGGGGGAGCACGAAGACCAGGGCCATCAGGGCCAGGGCACCCCCGATGCTCAGATTGAGCCAGCGGTTGGGGAGGGGTAGTAGAACCAGGCTGCGCGAAGGGTAGGCGAAAATGAGCTGGGCCAGCGACTCGTAGAGGAAGACCGCACTGCGCACAACCTCGAGCCCGGCTCCCCGCAGGTACAAAAAGACCAGCAACGCCGCGCCCAGCAGGGCCTTGACCCCCCCGGTCAGCAGGATAAAGGCCAGCGAGGGGCCGTCGAGTAAGGGGGCCTGGGGGTTGCGCGGGCGCTGGCGCATCACCCCGGGGTTGCGATCCAACCCCAGCGCCAAGGCTGGGGGGCCGTCGGCGATGATATTGATCCACAGGAGCTGCACCGCCGTAAGGGGCAGGAAGAAGGCCCCGGCGGCATCGCGCAAACCCAGTGCCACCGCCGCCAGCAAGCCCAGCAGAACCAGTAGCACCAAAGCCACGTTGGTCGAGAAGAGGAACCGGATGAACTTCTGGATGTTCTCGTAGATGCTACGCCCCTCCTCGATGGCGGCCACGATGGTGGCGAAATTGTCGTCCAAAAGCACCAAGTCGGCCACCTCGCGGCTCACCTCGGAGCCCCGCTGGCCCATGGCCACTCCCACGTCGGCCCGCTTCAGGGCCGGGGCATCGTTCACCCCGTCCCCGGTCATGGCCACGATCTCGCCCTGGGCTTTGAGCGCCTCGACCAGGCGTAGCTTGTGCTCAGGCCGGACCCGGGCGAATACGTTGACCTCCGCCAGGGCTTGGCGCAGGGCCTGGGGGGTGAAGCCCTCGAGGTCCTCGCCGGTAAGCACCCGCTCGCCCGGGATACCCACCTGGTGGGCGATGGCCAGGGCAGTAGCCGGGTGATCTCCGGTCACCATCAAGACCCGGATGCCTGCCTCCTGGGCCTGGCGGATGGCCCCCGGTACCTCGGGGCGAGGGGGATCCCAGAACAGTACCAGTCCGGCAAAGAATAGCTCCTCCTCACGTTCCCCCTCGCCATAGGCCAACCCCAGCACCCGGTAGCCCTCGGCGGCATAGGCCAGGGCCTTTTCCTGCCATGAGGCAAGCTCGGCGGGGCCAAGCCGGCAGCGCGACAAGACCACCTCGGGAGCCCCCTTGAGGTAGCTCACCAAACGGTTGCCCTCTTTCACGGTGACCCTCATAAAGCGGTGCTGGCTGTCGAAGGGTTGTTCAGAGAGGCGGGGCGAGTGGGCCTTTAGCTGCTCGGGGTTGACGCCCTTGCCGCGAACGTAGGCCAGCAGCGCCAGGTCCATCGGATCGCCGGCTTGATGATCGGCATCGTTGGCCAGGGCGCAGACCAGGTAGGCCTTCTGGAGATCGGGGCTATCAATGGCCCGCACCTCCATGCGGTTTTCGGTCAGGGTGCCGGTTTTATCGGTGGCGATCACGGTCACCGAGCCCAGGGCCTCCACCGCAGCCAGCTTGCGCACCACTGCTTTGCGGATAGCCATGCGCTCGACCCCTAGTGAAAGGGTCAGGGTCAGCACCGCCGGCAGGCCCTCGGGTACTGCTGCCACGGCCAGGGCCACGGCGAACAGCAACACCTCGTCCAGCCGGTGCCAGCCCTCGAAGATGACCCCCCCCAGCGCGACCAGAAAGGCCACCCCCAACACCGCTTGGGCAATCTGGTGTCCAAACTGGTGTAACCGTCGCTCCAAGGGGGTTGGGTCGGCCTGAACCTGGCCCAGCATGACTGCCAGACGGCCCAGGGCGCTCCTGGCCCCGGTACGCACCACCCGGGCATATAACCGGCCCCGCACCAGCAGGGTACCGCTAAACAGCTCGTCGTGGGGCGATTTCTCCACCGGTAAGCTCTCGCCGGTCAACATCGACTCGTCGACCAGGGGGCTACCCTCCAGAACCTCTATATCGGCGGGAACGCGGTCACCCGCCTCGAGGCGCACCAGGTCGCCGGGCACCAGCCAATCGCTTGAAATCTGCTGCCAGCGCCCTTCGCGCAGCACCCAGACCCGGGGGGTAGAGAGTTGTTTGAGCTTGCGCAGGGCGGCTTCGGATTTGCGCTCCTGCCATACCCCTAGCCCTGCATTCAGGAGGAGGATGATCGCGATGGCCAGCGATTCGAAGGGAAAACCATGGCGGCCCTCGAGCCACCACACCCCATAGTCCACCAACAGGGCAAAGAGCAGAATGTAGATGAGGGGGCTTTTGAACTGATGCAAAAAGCGCCGCCACCACGCCTCGGGACGCTTCTCGGGCAGGGCGTTGGGGCCGTGGGTGTGCAGGCGCTTGCGGGCTTCAGCTTCGCTCAGTCCGGACAGAAGTCGTTGGGCGTTCATGATGGCCCCCCAGCCAGCCTCACCCCCCACTCTGGCCGGGGTTTGTTACCGAGGCATTACCTGGGCCTGACCTGGCCCGAATGGCTTGAACGACGGTTTCGGCGGCCTGTAGCACCTCCGGGCTGGGTGCTTCGCCGGTCCCAAACCTGCGGCCTTCGATGCCACGACTATTTGGGCATGTGGGCCTGAGCACTCGCATTCCCTCAACCGAACTATGGCCGCAAGGCCTCGAGCCCACTCACGCTCATCCCGCCCACCCCCAGCGCGATGATTTCGGCCCGGTTGATGAGCAGGTATTCCAGCTTTTCTTGCATCACCCCTTCACCCACCACCGCGTTGCGTAGAATCAGCACGTTTTCGGGCCCTCCCCACTGGGCTGCGCAGCGCCGGAAGGTCTCGAGGTCGTGGAACTCATCCGCTCCGATTTCATCCCCCAGGATGATGCGCTCCCCCAGAAATACGATCCGCTGATGCCTCATCGGGCCCTCCTTCCCGCCCTTGTGTACAGGGCTTTTTCAGTCTCCAGGATGCGTTTTTTGGTGCGTACCACCGAGTCGGGGTTCAGGCTGATGGAGTCTATGCCGGCTTCCACCAGGAAGGCCGCGAACTCGGGGTAGTCGGAGGGGGCCTGCCCGCAGATGCCCACCTTGCGCCCGTGCTTGTGGGCTTTCTGGATCAGCTCGGCGCAGGCCCATTTGACGGCCTGGTTGCGCTCGTCAAACAGGGCCGCTACCTGGGTGGAGTCACGGTCTACCCCCAGCACCAGCTGGGTCAGGTCGTTGGAGCCAATCGAGAAGCCGTCGAAGATCTGGCTGAACTCCTCGGCCAGGATCACGTTGGAAGGAATCTCGGCCATTACATAGACCTCCAGGCCGTTCTTGCCCCGCTCCAGTCCCCCTTCCTTCATGCTCTCCAGCACCCGCCGGCCCTCCTCCACCGTGCGGCAGAAGGGAATCATCACCACCAGGTTCGTAAGGCCCATCTCGTCGCGCACCCGCTTGACCGCCGCAACTTCCAGCACGAAGCCTTCCTTGTAGTCGGGGTGGTAGTAGCGGCTGGCCCCGCGCCACCCGATCATGGGGTTTTCCTCATTGGGCTCGAAGGCTTCGCCGCCCAGCAGCTTGGCGTACTCGTTGGTCTTGAAGTCGCTCATCCGCAAAATCACCGGCTTGGGATAGAACGCCGCGGCCAGCACCGCAATCCCCTGGCTCAGGCGGTCAATGAAGTATTCGCGCCCGCTCGAGTAGCCGCTGGTTTTGGCCTCGATCTCCCGCCCCACCTTGGGGGAGAGTTTTTCGGGGTGCAGCAGCGCCAGGGGGTGTATGCCCACCCAGTCGGCGAAGATGAACTCCATCCGGGCCAGGCCCACCCCGTCGTTGGGCAGCAGGGCTAGCCGGAAGGCCTGCTCGGGGTTGCCCACGTTCATCATGATCTGGGTGCGGGTGGAGCCCATCTGGTAAGGGTCGAACTCGTCCACGGTAAACTTCAGGGTGCCCTCGTAGACCCGTCCCACTTCGCCCTGGGCACAGGAAACCGTGACCGGGCCGCCCTTGGCCAGGGCTTTGGTGGCCCCTGCGGCCCCCACCACCGCCGGAATGCCCAGCTCGCGGGCCACAATCGCCGCGTGCGAGGTGCGCCCGCCCCGCTCGGTCACGATGGCGCTGGCAATCTTCATGATGGGCTCCCAGTCGGGGTTGGTGGTGAGGGTGACCAGTACATCGCCGGGCTTGATCTGGTTCATGGCCTTGGGGTCGCGGATCACCCTGGCGGGGCCGGTGGCAATCTTTTCGCCTACCGCCAGCCCCTCGACCAGGACCTTGCCTTCTTGCTCCAGGGTATAGGTTTTGAGGGTGGGGCTTTTGCGGCTATGGACGGTCTCCGGGCGGGCCTGCACAATGAACAGCTCGCCGGTAATTCCGTCTTTGGCCCACTCGATGTCCATGGGGGTGGGGGTGCCCCGCTTTTGGCTGTAGTGCTGCTCGATCCAGACCGCCCACTGGGCCAGCTTCAATACCTCCTCATTGCTCAACACCCACTGGTTGCGGTCGGCAGGGGCTACGGGGATGTTGCGTAGCTTGTGGTGCTCGGTGTCGTAAACCAGGCGCAGCTCCTTGGCCCCCAGTCTTTTCCAGAGCAAGGGCTTGAAGCCTTTGGCCAGGGTTTCCTTGTGGACATAGAAACGGTCTGGCGTAGATTTGCCCTGCACGATATTTTCGCCCAGGCCCCAGACCCCTTCCAGCATCACCACGCCGTCATAGCCGGTCTCGGTGTCGAGGGTAAAAATTACGCCGGAGGAGGCCAGATCCGAACGCACCAGCCGCTGCACGCCGACCGAAAGCAGCACCTTCTCGTGGGGGAAGCCCATATCCACCCGGTAGCGGGTGGCCCGTGCGGTGTAGAGGCTGGCAAAGCACTTTTTCACCGCCTCGAGCAGCTCGGCCTCGCCCTGGATGCCCAGGTAACTCTCGTGCTGCCCGGCAAAACTGGCCGTGGGCAGGTCTTCCGCAGTGGCGCTGGAACGAACCGCCACCATCAGGTCTTCCACCCGGGCCTGGCGTGAGAGTTCGCGGTAGGCCCGGACGATTTCCCCCTCGAGGTCCTCGGGCAGCGCAGCCCGCAGAATCAGGCTGCGAATCAGCCTTGTGCGCCGGGTCAGGTCGTCGGGGTCGTGGGGGTTTAGCTCCCGCAACTGTTCGCGGATGGGCGCGTTCAGGCCATTGGCCTGGAGGAAGTGCTGGAAAGCTTCGGCGGTAACGGCAAAACCCTCCGGCACCCGCACCCCCAGCCTGCCCAGTTCGCGCACCATTTCACCCAGTGAAGCATTCTTGCCCCCGACCCGCGGTACTTCGTCAATGCCCACCTCCTTGAACCACCGTACAAAGCGCATGGGGCTCTGCACAGAGCGGCCTTTGGGGCGGCTCGAGCCGGTTCTGGGCTTTACAGAAAGAGCAGTAGCCATAGAAGCCTCCTGCCTAAACCCTAAAAAGCGGCTGTTACCGATGCATTACCGTCCAGGAGTACATTTGTCCCAACCGGGCGCTTTCACAAGTCCACGACGCAGCCAGAACTGCTGCTTGGGAACTGCTCAGGCGGTGCGATAAGCTACTGGTATGTTTGGTTGGTTTCGCAAACCGGATGAGCATGTCCAGCGTGAAGGTGACGCGGCCTTCCGGGTACGGGTGCGCACAGCCCGCAACGGCGATATTGTGGAGCTCAGGCTCACCAAGGGCAATGAAATCTCCACCTCCGACGAGGGGGGCTACTATGTGCGCAAAATTATCGTTTCTCCCGAGCACCTCGACCGGGCCGTGCTGGAAATCTGGTTTGACAACGCCTACCGCCCCAAGCGTAAAGCTGTGGAGGGAGGCGAGCTGGTTCCCATCAAGGAATGGACGTGAAAAACCCCACCTTGCTGGCGGGGGTTAGCGGATAGAACCTTGCAGCTTTATACGCGAATCTTTGTTTTAAAGCGAGTTTTTACGCTGCCGGAAACCCATAAACACGCACCTGCCCGCCAACGCAACTTCGTTTTTGTCGGCGAAAAAACAACAAAAAAGGCGCTCTTACTGAAGCTCGTCCTCGAGGTTATCCATCACCCGCCGGGCGGCACCGCTCTGCTCTTCGCTGAAGCTCTCCTCGCTGACAGGGGGATAGGTGCGTCGCCCACCGCCGGTGCGCTCGAGCTGGGCCTGCAACTCGCGCAGGTCCAGGTAGCGGTCGCTCTGGTTGCGCAGCTCGAGGTCGGTCAGTTCGGGCACCCCCAGCAGGTGAATCTCCTTGCCCTGGGCCCGGAGGGCCGAAAGGGTGTGGGCCAGGTCGCCCGAGCCACTCGCCACCACCGCCCGCTCCCAGCGGGGCGCGGTAATCAGCAAGTCCGTGGCGATCATGGCCTCGAAGCGGGGGTCGCCGTGGGCTTCCCGGCTGCGCACGGTGTAGCCCATAAACACCAGCGCATCCAGGAATTTCTGCTGACGCTCGTCGTTGCTGTCGGTGACGGGGGCGTAGTAAAAGGCGTTGTAAAGGTCTTCGGGCTTGGAGAAAACCCCAATCGCCTTCCGGTGGTCAATGTTCCACCCCAAGCGTTTGGCCGCGTCATACATATAGGAGCCGTCAATGAACAAAGCCGTCTTCATCGTTCTCTTTCTCGCTTCCTGTTCTGCGGCGGGGCGATCCGCTACGCTAGATGTGTATGCTACATCTAGACGGCCCAATCTACTACCTTGGTGCGCTCGAGGCCGACAGACGCAGGCCCGTTGCATTAGGGTGGGCGTTCAGCAGACTGCGTGGGCCTCGTCTCACGCTCGCGCGACCATGATTGATTCAGACAGGGCCACCCCTAGCTCTGCTCTTTACATCATGCGACAAGGCCCGCCATTTTCCAACCTCTGTAACGGCTTTGGCCGACCTCGAGCGACCACCAACACGCCACTGGCGGGGATAAAGAAGAATTTTGCCCTGCTTCGGCAGGACAGCGCGTTCTTTTTGCTGAAGCCCACCCCCGCCCGGATCGGCGTGCAGAGCTATAAAAGGCAAACCGCCTGTCTTTGTGCCTGCACCGGGCAAACAGGGCTTCCTCGAGCAGGGAAGCGCTTCCCAGACGTGCGTTATGCGAACTGGGTGCAAGGTTATGCACAAAACTTGACCTTGCCTTCCCGGTGCCGACGTACCTCCAGGCGTCCCCTTGGGAATAGGGCTTTCATCGCCGGTCATGGGCCATAGACCCCTGGCTGTCTGCGGAGCTTTTGGGCAGGGGCCTCACCCTACTTCCAGCACCACCTTGCCAAACACCCGGCGCTCTTCCAGCAGCCGGTGCCCCTCGGCGGCCTGCGCCAGGGGAAGTGTGGCCCCCACGATGGGCTTGAGTCGGCCCGCACTCACCCACCGGAGAATGGGGAAGAGGCGGCTCTTGGAGCCCATGGTGGAGCCAAAAATGGAGAGCTGCCGGTAGAAGACGTGCGACAGGGGCGTGGGAGCCTCGTAGCCCGAGGAAGCCCCCACCAGGCAGATGCGCCCCCCCCAGGCGGTGGCCTTGATGACCCCCTCCCAGTACTGGGCCCCGGTGTGATCCACCACGGCGTCGGCGCCCTTGCCGCCGGTGAGGCGGCGAACCTCTTTGAACCAGTCGGGGTGGGAGTAGTTGACGGTTTCGTCGGCGCCCAGGGCTTTGGCCTGCACCAGCTTCTCCTCGCTGCTGGCGGTGGCGATGACCCGCGCCCCATAGAGCTTGGCAATCTGAATGGCGGCCACCGAGACCCCCGCGCCGGCGGCCATCACCAGCACATCCTCGCCCGGCCTGACCTGGAGCTTGTCCACCACCATCTGCCAGGCGGTCAGAAAGGTAAGCGGTACCGAAGCGGCCTCGGCCCAATCCAGGTTGGCTGGCTTGGGCAGGATGTTGGCTGCCGGGACGGTAATAAACTCGGCGTAGCCGCCCCAGCGGTGTTCGCCCAGAATCTGATACTGCGGGCAAAGGTTGTCCTGCCCACCCAGACAGCGCTCGCAGCGGCCACAGGAGACACCGGGGTTGAGCACCACCGCATCCCCCGGCGCCAGCCCCGCCACGCCGGCCCCCACCGCTTCCACGATTCCGGCCACATCGGAGCCCAGGATGTGCGGTAGGGGCAGCTTGGGGCTGGCCACCACCTTGCTAACCCAGAGGTCGAGGTGGTTGAGGGCCACCGCTTTCACGGCCACCCGTACCTGCCCTGCTTCCACCGCAGGTGCGGCCATCTCGCCGTAGCGCAAGACCTCCGGGCCACCCCTGGACTCCATCCAGACGGCTCGCATAGAGGCGATTGTGCCACCTTATGCAAGGGGTCGTCAAACGGGAATATTGGGAACCGCCGAAAGCCTATAGCGGAAGGCCAGAGGCTCTATGGACACCAGGCTTGCGACCCAAGACCGGTGATGCGCCGGGTGCAAACGCCGAGGCAACGCTTATGAGGCCACCACCCGTGTGCCCGCCGTGCCTTCCCGCACGGCCTGCAAGATGCCCTGGGCTCCTCTGGCAATGGTGGCCCAGGGAGCGCCTTTGCTAAGGGCGTTCAGGGCCGCTTCGACCTTGGGAATCATGCCGCCGGAGATGGTGCCATCCTGAATCAGGGCCTGCACCTGGGCCTGGCTGAGCTGGGCAAAGCGGCTGCTGGGGTCTTTGGGGTCGCGCAGAACCCCCACCACATCGGTCAGGAAGACCGCGGGCAGGCGCAGCGCCCCGGCGATGGCCCCGGCGGCGGTGTCGGCGTTGATGTTGAGGGGGCCGTGCGCGTCCAGGCCGATGGGGGCAACCAGGGGGGTCAGGCCCGCTTGAAGGAGTTGCTCTAAAACCCGGGAGTTGACCTGGGTGACCTCGCCCACCCGGCCCAAAATGGGGTCGAGTAAGCGGGCCTTGAGCAGCCCTGCATCCCGCCCGGTCAGGGCTACGCTGGGCCGCCCCCGCCGCGAAAGGCCCTCGGATAGTTGCTTGCCCAGGGAGGTGAGCACCATCTCCACCACCTCCATCTGCTCGGGGGGGGTGATCCGCAACCCCTGGTAAAAGTGGGTCTCGAAGCCCATCCGGTTGAGCCACTCGCCGATGCGGGGGCCGCCCCCATGCACCAGCACCAGCGGGCCGGGGTAGGCGCTGAGTTCGTCCAGCAGCTCGCCCGCTTCCTTCAGGCTACCCCCAATTTTTACGAGCAAAGCCTGTTCCATGCTGCCAATCATACCCAGTGCATCGGCTTGACACCCTTTGCGGCGGGTGTTACCCTTTTGAGTGCGCTTGCGTGAGGGCGATTAGCTCAGCGGGAGAGCACACGCTTCACACGCGTGGGGTCGTAGGTTCAAATCCTACATCGCCCACCAAGTCCGGGACGCCGCAAAAAATGGCGGCGTCCTCGTTTTTGGCTCCAAACGGTAAAACTGGTGCCACCCGGGCCGCTTTGGGTGCCTCTCGATATGCAGGCAGGTTCGGCTAGGTGGATGCTTCTCGAGTGGCGCGGGTTCGGTTGCACATATCCAGACAGGCTGGCCTCAACACACCCCTCGAGCTTCGCCACCTCACAGCTTCCCGGTCACGGGGTGGCGGGTACAGAGGTGTGGGAACCCTGGTCACCTCTGCTCGAGCGGTCTAATTTACATTTCATCTACTTTTCCTAGATTCTCAAATGAATATTGCGCCTGGAGGTACACCATGCTGCGCATAGCGATGCTTATGCTCACGCTTCTAGGTTTGGCCTGGGCCCAGGGCTACCGCGGCCTGGTGCTCTACACGCCCTACCCCGCCCAGAGTGTGCGGGCAGGGGAGACGGTCAGCCTGCCCATCTCGCTCAAGAGCTTTGGCCTGCCCCCTCAGAGTGTGCAGGTGCGGGTGGCGGAGGTGGCTCCGGGCTGGAAAGCCAGCCTGCTGGGAGGGGGCCGGGTGGTGGGGGCGGTGTATGTGCTCCCCGATGCCGAGCAGAGCCTTTCCCTGCGCTTAGAGCCCCCCCAGCGGGTTTCGCCCGGCACCTACCGCTTCCGGCTGGTGGCCGAGGGCAGCGGGGGCGTGCGGGCCGAGCTGCCCCTGGCCCTCAGCCTGGGCCAGACCCTGCCCAAGCGGCTCTCCCTGGAGACCGAGCTGCCGGTGCTCAAGGGTGCGCCCACGGCCAGCTTCCGCTACCGGGTCACCCTCAAGAACGAAAGCGACCAGGACTTGCTGGTCAACCTCGAGGCCGACGCCCCCGAGAACTTCCGGGTTAGCTTCAGCACGGCCTTTGGGGGCCAGGAGGTCAACAGCCTGCCCCTGAAGGCGGGGGAGAGCCGCGAGCTGGACGTGCAGGTGACCCCGCCCCGCCAGGTGGAGGCCAAGCCCTACGCGGTCACCCTGCGGGCGCTGGCCGGTGAGGCCCGGGCCGACCTGGCGGTGAACCTGGACATCACCGGGCAGGTCGAGCTGAGCCTGACCACCCCCGAGGGCCGCCTCTCCGGGCGGGCTTTGGCCGGGCGGGAGAACCCCGTCAAGCTACTGGTTAAGAACACCGGCAGCGCCCCCGCCGAAAACGTCGAGCTTTCGGCCAGCGAACCCTCGGGCTGGGAGGTCAAGTTTGAGCCCGAGAAAATCGAGAAAATCGCCGCCGGTAAGGAGTCGGAGGTGACGGCCAAAATCAAGCCCTCGCCCCGGGCCGTGGCCGGAGATTATATGCTCTCCCTGCGGGCCTCCGCTGGCAGCGCCTCGGCCTCGGCGGACTACCGGGTGACGGTGCAGACCTCCACCCTGTGGGGGCTGGTGGGCGTGGCCCTGATTGCGGTGGCGGTGGGGGCAGTGGGCTTCGCGGTCTCGCGCTTCGGGCGCCGCTAGGAGGCCGGGATGGTCATCGAGACCCAGGGCCTGAGCAAGCGCTACGGCCAGGTGGTGGCCGTGGAGGGCCTCGAGCTGCGCATCGAAGCCGGCGAGGTGTACGGCCTGTTGGGGCCCAACGGCTCCGGCAAAACCACCACCATCCTGATGCTTCTGGGCCTCACCGAGCCCAGCGCGGGCACGGTGCGGGTGCTGGGCCTCGACCCGGTGCGCGCGCCCCTCTCGCTCAAGAAGCTGGTGGGCTACCTGCCCGACTCGGTGGGCTTTTACGGCGAACTGACGGCCTGGGAGAACCTGGCCTACATCGCCCGCCTGAACGGCCTGCCCCGCGCCGAGGCGGAGGGGCGTATGCGGCGGGTGCTGGAGCGGATGGGCCTGGCCGAGGTGGCCGACCGCCCGGTGAGCGCTTTTTCCAGGGGGATGCGCCAGCGGCTGGGGCTGGCCGAGGTGCTTTTGAAAGAGCCCAAGGTGGTCATTCTGGACGAGCCCACCCTGGGCCTCGACCCCGAGGCCGCCCAGGCTTTTTTGGAGATGATTCGGGGCCTCAAGGCCGAGGGGATTACCGTGCTGCTCTCCTCGCACCTTCTGCACCAGGTGCAGGCCATCTGCGACCGGGTGGGCCTTTTTCACCGGGGTCGGCTGGTGCTGGAAGGCCGGGTGGAGGAGCTGGCCCAGCGGGTGCTGGGCGGCGCTTACCGCATCCGGCTCGAGGCCGCGCCCCTGGAGGGCCTCCTGGAGCGGTTGCAGGCTTTGCCGGGGGTCAGCCGGGTGCGACCGGAGGGGGCGGCGCTGCGCCTCGAGGCCACCCAGGATGTGCGCCCCCAGGTGGCCCGGGCTGTCCTCGAGGCCGGCGCAGCCCTGCACAGCCTGACCCTGGAACAGCCCAGCCTGGACGAGGTCTACAGCCACTACTTCCAGGAGGTGCGGCATGCGGCCTAGCCCAGCCCGGCGGGAAGGCTCCCCCTGGACGGGGGTGTGGGCGGTCTTCTTCAAGGAGATGGCCGACCACCTTTCCAGCACCCGCATGCGAATTCTGGAGGTTCTGATTCTGCTCTCGGCGGTGGGGGCGGTGTATGCCGGGGCCCGCACCCTGCGGCAGACCGTGAGCGAAGACCCCTTTTTGCTGTTGCAGGTCTTCACCGCCGCCCAGGAGCCTTTGCCCTCGTTTGTGGCCTTCCTGAGCTTTTTCCTACCCCTGGCAGCCATCGCCCTGGGCTTCGACGCCATCAACAGCGAGCACAGCCGCAACACCCTCTCGAGGGTTCTGGCCCAGCCCATCTACCGCGACGCCCTCTTGTGGGGCAAGTTCCTGGCGGGTCTGGCCACCCTGGCCCTCATCCTGCTGGCCCTTTTCCTGCTGGTGGTGGGGCTTTCCCTGCTGTTCTTGGGGGTGCCGCCCAGCACCGAGGAGGTGGCCCGGGCCCTGCTCTTTTTGCTGGCCACGCTGGCGTATGCGGGGGTCTGGCTGGGCATTGCCCTCCTGTTCTCGGTGCTCTTCCGCAGCGCGGCCACCTCGGCCTTGGCGGCCATTGCGGTCTGGCTTTTCTTCGCCCTTTTCTGGGGCATCATCGCCCAGCTTCTAGCCCAGGCCATCGCCCCCTTCGACCCCTTCCAGCCCGAGAGCGAGCTGCGCCAGGCCGAGGCGCTGCTGGCCCTTTCCCGCTTCTCCCCCAACACCCTCTACGCCGAGGCCATCCAGGCCCTCTTGAACCCCGCGGTGCGGAGCCTGGGGCCGGTGCTGTTGACCCAGCTCCAGGGGGCCTTGCTGGGTTCGCCGCTGCCGCTGGGGCAGAGCCTGCTCCTGGCCTGGCCCCAGCTGACCGGCCTCATCGCCCTGACCCTTCTGCTGTTTGCCCTGACCTACGTGCTGTTCCAGCGGCGGGAAGTGCGGGCCTGAGGCATCCTGAGCAGACGGGTTCTGCTACGTGTTGTACCGGCCAAGCGGCGGTTTTGGTATCAAGTGCAACCGGTCTTTTGCGGGTCTGCCCTGCCCCAGGCTCCTGCGGCCAGGAGAGAAGGCGGGCCTTTGGCGGCGGCTCAGGCCCCCAGGGCCTTTTTGAGTTCGGCCAAAGCCGCCCGCAGCTCGCGCACCTCGGCTTCCAGGGCTTCCAACCGGCTTTCCAGCTCACTTTTTTCCTCGGCCCGGACGAGGGGGGCTGGGGGGCCAGCTAGCAGGTGGGCGTAGCGCACCTCGCGCTCGCCGGGCTGGCGCTCGAGCGGGGTGACGAGCGGGTGGGGGGCCAGGTTCATAAGGCCTTGCAGCACCGCCTCGACCTCCTGGAGCGAGGCAAAGCGGTGGTTCATGCTCTCGGCTCGGGCCCGTAGCTCGCCCAGGGTTTGCGGGCCGCGCAGCATCAGCAGGGCCATCAGGATGGTGGCGGGGGCCTCGAGCCGGTACTCGCGGTCTAAAAACTGCCGGTATTTGGGGGCCCGTGCGCCGTATTCGCGGAACATGCCGCACAGCCGCTTGCGCTGGAGCGAGTCCAGGGCTTCGCGCACCTCGGCCTCGCTCAGCTGGGTGACCGGATGGCGGTTGTTTTTCTGGTTGGCCCCCAGCCGGATGGCGTTTTCGGTCATGGGGTAGTAGTCGGGGGTGGCGTACTGCTTCTCGATCAGGGTGCCCAGAACCCGTACTTCGGCCTCGTTCAGAAGGTTCACAAACAGGATTTTAGGGCATCTTGGGGGGCAGCGCCGGGGGGTTTTGCAGCTGGCGGCTTGATGTAAGGCCACTCGAGGCGCTTCCAGATTCACAGAAAGGGGAACACCGGCGCCCGGAAAAGGCTCCACCGCCTTTCCCGAAAGGTTGTGCTGTGGCGCTACACCTTCTCCAGAAAGCGTTCCCGCAGCTCGGGGGTGGGCACCGGGCAGCTCGCCTGCCGGCCAAAGATGCGGTAGCGGTGGCGGGCTATCAGGCGGTAAAGCCCGTCCCGGAGGGGTTTGGGCAGGTGGCGCAGGGCCCGGAGCCAGCCGTAGCCCTTCAGGTGGCGCACGATGACCAGGGCGGCGTCGGACTCGAGGTAAGCCCGCCCCCCCTCGATCACCACCACGCTATCGGCCAGGGCCTCGCTGGCCGGAACCCCGTACTGTTCGAGCAGGGCCTGCCCCACCGCAGACTGCTGGGCAGCAAAGCGGAAGCGGCCCTCGGGGTCGTGGCGGACGATGAAGCGCACCACCCCGTTGCACAGGTTGCACACCCCGTCGAAGAGCACGATGATGGGGGCCTCCATGCCTTCAGCCTAGCGCAAGGGCGGCGCTGGGATGTGTTCACTGGGCCGGCTTCCCAAAGCACCCCCCACGCTCTACAGCAATGGCCCCACGCCATCCGGCCACCGGCGGGTTGTTTGCTTCGCACCCCACCTTTCGGACGCCCATCAGCGCATGGAACAGTCTGGGGAGAAGGCTCTTTTCGTCCAAACCTCGCCCCTGAGGCAGGGTTGTCCCCTGAGACGCTGGTGTAACGCAGGACTTCTACAGTGGCCCCCAAGGCGCCCCCCATCCAGACCGGGGCAGCTCTCAGGAGGTGAATTTATGCGGTCTTGGCTTCATTTGGCAGTAGGATTTTTGCTGGCGTTGCTAGCGGGGTGCGGCAACCGCTCGGCCACGCCGTACACCAGCCCGCAGGTGTTCGTGGGTGAGATTGCGGGCAGCGATGCGCTGTTGGCTTTGGTGGTAGAGCAGGGTCGTTTTCTGGCCTACAGCTGTGGAGGGCCGGAAAGCTGGCGGCAGCTTACCGGCTGGTTCGAGGGCGAACTGCAAGGCGGAAGCGTCCCGCCTACCTCAGGCAGCTATGGCCTGCTTCTGAAGGCCAGCCCGAATGGCGCCGGATGGGACGGCAGCCTTGAAGCCGAGGGGCGGACATACCGCTTTACCCTTTCCCCGGCCAAAGCTGACAGCCCGGCTGGGCTTTACATCCTGGACAACGAGGCCCGAGAGGCCGGACTGATCATCGCCAACAACCTCAAAACCGCAGGGGTCTACTACGGAAAGCAGAGCGGCGTGACTGCTGCCGTGCAGGTTAAGGACGACCTGACCAAGATCACCACCAAGCCCACCGAACTCACCGTGACCTCCCCCGCCTACGGCGGTAGCGAGTTCACCCTGAGCAGCACTACCAGAGTTCAGGCCTCACCCGTCGAGCCCCGCTTGCCCATCCCCGTGAACCTGCACCGCATTGCCGCCCAGATGCTGGAGGAAACCCGCGGCACCGAGATGGCTCCCGGCTGGAGTGGCACCGCCCGGCTGGCCGGCAAGGTGAATCCTTTCTACCGTCCCGACATCTCCACGCCGGCCTACTACGAGCTGCCCGTACTGCCGCAGGGGTTAATTTTGCTCTCGAATGGGGAGCACGACTACCCAATCGCCCACTGGAGCGACGAGGAAAGCATGTCGACCAGGCTTGAGGCCAGCGCAAAAAACCAGACGCTAGTCCGGTACTGGAAGCTGGACAGCATGTATTATGTGGGTGAGGATGGTCAGGGCAACCGTGTATCCAGCTTTGGCACTCCGGTCATGAGGATCGAGGGTGCGTCCTTCGATCAACCTGCAAAAACCTACGTCGCTACTGCTCAGCCAATCAACCCTCAGGCCGAAGATACCGACCCTACCGATAGTAAATTCGTCATCAAGCAAGACCCCCTTCCCAACCTTACCTACCGGCCTTGGGCTTCGTGGCGTGAGCTCAAGGCAGGGTATTTTGCGGCCTACAAGCCCTGGCTTGAACGGTTGGCACAGCGGGCACGACACGATTGGGACATCGAGAAAGCAGCGCAGCGCAACGGTGAGGGACTGCTACCTGGGAACAAGTACAGTATCGCTACACTGTACCCTGGTGTCAGGTTTAGCACCGATAAAGA
>NZ_JANWVH010000120.1 GCF_025056915.1 Meiothermus sp.
CGACGTACGAGGTTCCTCGTTGGCTGATGCCGCTCTCGCATGCCGGGAGGCTCGCTATTTGATTCGACGACAGTCAGCTTGCTGCCACAGCCGTTCGCCTGGGCCGAATATGGGCAAAGGGTTGGCGCACCGAACGAGCGCATCGGGGCTTGTCCCAGACCTTCCAGAAGGTTCGCCCCGCCCTAGCCAGCCCGACTCAACGTGCGGTGCACCCGCTGGGGGTTTGAACCGGGCCCCCGCAACTCTGCGGCCAGCAAATCGAGGTATTCAGCAAACAGGGGCTTTAGCCTGGGCTTCCAGGCTTGTAACAGGGTCTCGGACAGACCGAGGTGTTCGGCCCACAGTTCGGCCAGTTCCTCGGCCCCTATCGGAAGGTGGGCTTGCAGGCGACAGAGCAAGATTGGAACCAGATGCTCAACCACAAAATGCCGATCGACCAACCAGTCCAGCCGGTCGTTGTGCTTTTGAGTGAACAGGGCGTGGGCGGCAAGGGCGCTTTGTTCCAGAGTTTTGGCGTTGATGGCGTGTTTCATGAGCGTCTCCCCGATCGGCTCAACTCAAGCCGATACGTTTATGGTAGTGGGCTTATTTGCGCTTGAAAATGGCTTATCCAAACTAAAGATGCGATTTCGGAATAGGAAATAAGGTAAAATTGCAAAATGAGCATTGATTCGAAACCGATGGACGATCACTCCTGGAAAATCCTCGAGCTTCTCCAGCAAAATGCCCGCCTGCCCTTTAGCGAGATCGGGCGGCAGGTGGGTCTATCGGCTCCAGCGGTGGCCGAGCGGGTACGTCGGATGGAGGAAGCGGGAATTATCCAGGGCTACCGGGCCATTGTGGACCCCAACAAACTGGGCTATACCCTCGAGGTCTTCATTCGAGCCGAGGTGACCCACAGCAACCACCATGCGGCTATTCGCTTTATTTCAGAGCTGCCCAACGTGCTCGAGTTCTGGAACCTGACCGGGCGCGATGGCTACCAGATTCGCGCTGTGTTCCGCTCGGTGCAGGAGTTAGAGCAAATGCTCAATCAGAAGCTGGGCGTATATGGCACCACCACCACCGCCCTGGTGCTCTCCAAGCCGGTGGCCTTTCGTGCCCTGACCAAAGAGCAAAGCAGCTAGAACTGTTCTTGCTTGGGCCCCTGGCAAACTGGGGCCATGAGCAGGGGTTTGGGAGGCAGCAGGCATTGAAGCGCCACAACCCACCTACGACCACCCGCCCTCACCCGGTGTGTTGCATCAATGCCCAGAGCGCTCTTCGCATATTTAGAGCCATTCGACTATGAGAAGGCTTTGTCCTGGAAAGCTTCGGAGCCTAGACGTCGTACCAGGGAGGCGTGCCCCGATAGAGCTCGAGCGCCTCACCAAAAACTTCCGCTCGACTGGCCTCCCCCAACGAAATGACCTGGGGAGGACAGCTCTCCACACAGGCACCGCACCCCGTACAGGCCGATACATTAAGCTTCAAGACGTACTCTTCGCTCCGACCCTCGGCGGGGTCTCGCTCGCGCTCGACGGCCTTGGTCGGACAAACATTGGTGCAAACCGGGCACAGCGTGCACCCTTCAGCCACAGCGATGCGCGGCCAGCGCACCACCTCAGCACGATGCGCCGCCAGCTTTCGCAAGCGCAGCTCGGCGGGCAACTCCGAGCGTTTGTCCTCGAGGGGCTCCGGTTGGGGCAGGGGCAGGTTGGGCACGAGCTCCGCGGCTGAACGCCTGGCCCCTCCAAACATGGCCCCAAAAAACTCCCGGCGGCCCACCTCCGCCCCACGCAGGGCATCCTGCTGCAGGTGCACCTCCAGCTCCGGGAAATATCTCTTTGCCTCCCCTATGGCCCACTGCAATCTTTCGGGCATGGAGGGGCCGCCAATCTTACAGCTCGCGCAGTCTCCATGCGCCAGGGTCAGCGGACCCAAGCGGGAACCTGCTTCGGCCAGAACCCCTGGAGTCAGTTGTCCCAAACAATGAATTTCGTCGCCCGCTCCAGGGGCCTTGGAGCAACGAAGCTGGCCTCGCCCGCGGTGCAGCTTTTCCTGGATGGGGCCCAGGGGAAATTCCAGCGCCAAACCCGGGCAAACCGCCGTACAAAGCCCGCAGCTCGTGCATTTCACCTCGTCTATCTCGACGGTAAAAGCTTGCAGGTTGATGGCCCCATGCGGGCAGACCTGCTGGCATTTGTCGCACCCCCCCACGCTGTTGCGCTCGAGCAAACAGCGCGGCCCGGTGTATTCCGGCGTGGGGTCGGTTAGTTTGAGGAAGGCCCCAACAAGGTTGTCAAAAAGTCCCACAGGGTACAGGGTACAGGGAACGGGGGGGTGGGGTCAGGGGAGAAACTGACATTTACCTGGGGCTAAACCCTCGAGGTCTCCTTCGGCATCAGGTCTTCGATGGCCTTCATGAACTGCTCAAACTGGGCAAAATCGAGCTGCTGCTCGTTGTCGGAAAGGGCCACTTTGGGGTTGGGGTGCACCTCCACATGAACCCCGTCCAGACCCGCCGCCAGGGCCGCTCGAGCCAGCGGGGCCAGCAGGTCGCGTCGCCCGGCGGCATGGGTCACGTCCACAATCACCGGCAGATGGGTCAGTTGCTTGGCCAGAATGGCCGCCGAGAGATCGAGTGTATTGCGCGTCCATTTTTCGTAGGTGCGGATACCCCGCTCACACAAAATCACCTCGGCGTTGCCCTGCGAGAGGATGTATTCGGCGCTGTAGAACCACTCCTCGATGGTCTGGGCAAAGCCACGCTTGAGCAGAACCGGCTTGCTGGCCTTGCCCACCTCGCGCAGCAGGGCAAAGTTCTGGGCGTTGCGGGTGCCCACTTGCAGGATGTCGGCGTACTGGGCCACCACCTCCACCTCGCGGGTGTCCATCACCTCGGTCACAAACACCATGCCATGGGCATCGGCTGCCCTGCGGCCTAGCTTGAGGCCCGGCTCACCCATCCCCTGGAAACCATAGGGCGAGGTGCGGGGTTTGTAAGCGCCCCCCCGCAGTACCTTAACTCCGTGGCCGGCCAGAAACCTGGCGGTTGCAAACATCTGCTCTTCCGATTCGATGGAGCAGGGCCCGGCCACCAGCACCTTACCCGCCCCAAAAACCACCTCCCCCACCCGAACGGTGGTGTCCTCGGGCTTGACCTGCCGTGAGTAGAGGAATTTTTGTTTGTCCTGCTGCTCTTCCAGGTCGAGCGAGGCCTTGAAAATTTCCTTGAACAGCCGCTTGATGGTCTCAGCAGGGTAGGGGCCGGGGTTTTCCTGGGTCAGATAGGCCAGCATCTCGTCCTCGCGCTTGGGGTCATAGTGAGGAAGCCCCAGCTCGGTCTGCACGCGCCCAATCTCACTCACCAGCCTGCCCCGCTCGGAGAGCAGCCGGAGCAATTCGCGGTTGATCTGGTCTACTTGCTGCCGCAGGTTCAAAATGCGCTGGTCCATGAACCAAATGGTATACCAAGATACCCTTCCCAAAGCAAGATACCGGGTGTCAACCACAACGCCCCCGATGCGTTCGCCTCGAGGGAGGCTCCTCAAATAGTGAGTTCCAGCCAGCTTTCCAGACTATTGCGCCCTTTACAGACGTGGCCGCCACGAAAACGAGAAGGGACAAGCAGACGTGCCTCACCACGGTAAGGCACGCTTGTCTACGTTGCGTCTGGGCAAAGACGCATGTTTTCGAGTTTCCAGGCGACCACTATTCTGTCCAGGACAAAGCTTTCTTATGGATGAATGGCTCTAAAGAGCGCTCTAAAGGCTGTTCCAAGATGTTCCTGGACAGGGGTCGGCGGCAGGGGTTGAAGACCCATCGCCCACTTCCAACCCCCGACCACCTCTCGCCTTGAAAGTACCCGAAAGATACCCAGTACACTCCCACAGATTCCAAAAAGACGATTAGCCCTCAAGCCCCTCCTTTGCGTGCAGGAAGGGTTGGGGAGGGTATTAGGCGAGGCCCTCGAGTCTCAGATTGGGTAAAGGGCCAGGTCAGCCACCCCACCTGGCCTCTGAAGGTGGTTTTGCAGGAGGGGTATCAAGCAGCACTGGGTTCTGCCTCTTTGGGACGGCTGCGTTCGGCCCACTTGACCAGCAGAATCGAAAAGCCGTAGAGCACCATCAGGGGGACAGAGACCAGGCTCAGATTGACCACATCCACCGTAGGCGTAATGAGGGCGGCCAGGGTGACGAGCAGCACCACCGCAATGCGCCAGTTGTTGACCAGAAAACGGCTCGAGAGAAAGCCCAGCCGCGCTAAAAGATAGCTGACCACCGGCATCTCAAAGAGAATGCCCATCAGGGCCAGGAAGGTCACCACTTGCCCCATGTACATCCCGATGGAAATTTGGGGTGTAACCACATCCCCCAAAAAGCCCAGCAAAAAGGGTACCGCGAAGGGCAGCAGCACGTAGTACGCAAATACCGCCCCCAGCGCAAAGCTAAAGCCCGCCCCCAGAATAAAAGGAACCGCCAGCCTGCGTTCGTGATCGTACAAACCTGGCGCAATAAAGGCCCAGATTTGATACACGATGAAGGGCAAAGCCAGAGCCAACCCACCGAAGGCCGCGACCTTGAAGGCGGTCAGGAAGGGTTCGGTAATGTTCAGGACAATCAGCTCGGCCTTGAGCGAGGCGCTCGCGTTGTATGCGTCCAGGGGCCGCCGCAGGGCCTCTAGAATCTCTACCCTGAAGGTAAAGGCCACTGCCGTCATGACCGCCCAGGCCACAATGGACCAGATCAGGCGGTTCCGCAGCTCCTCGAGGTGTTCCATCAAAGGGGCTTCGCGCATGGCAGACCCCTTCAGGATTTAGGCTCTTCCTTGACCTCGAGGGGTTTCTTGATCTCCTCCAGAGGCTTGCTGATTTCTTCCTTGATTTCCTTGAACTCCTTCACATCGGCAGCTTTCTCGAACTCCTCGCGGATGCTTCTTGCCCCCCGCTGAAACTCGCGGATGCTCTGGCCCAGGCTGCGCCCCAGCTCGGGCAGTTTGCGCGGGCCAAAGAGCAGCAAAGCAATCAGCAAGATGATCAGAATTTCCGTCATTCCCAGGTTCATAGCACACTCCCAAGCATAGTTTACTCGGTTGGCTGAAGCGCATCTGAAAGCGAGCACAGGCTCGGCCCGTGCGCCGCCCCTATGAAAGGCCATCCTGGGTGTCGCGATAAGCCCACGACCTGTACCAAACCTTCGCATGCCCTGGGGCAATGAGGCAGGTATAAACCCACCACCCACTCCCGCAAAGTTTCTCGTATGCCTGAGGCTGGTATTGGCTGGCCCCCCTCGGAACAGATGCTGGGCCGCTTGACCCCCTGGGGCGCTGTCTGTGCAGTTTAGAGCGTTCTTCGCATACTATGAGCCACTCAATTCAAGTAAGCCTGGTTCTGAACAGAACAGTGGTCGCCTGGAAACTCGAAAACACGCGTCTCAGCCCAGACGCAAGGCAGACAAGCGGGCCTCACCCCGGTGAGGCACTTCTGCTTGTCCCTTCTCGT
>NZ_JANWVH010000121.1 GCF_025056915.1 Meiothermus sp.
CTCGGTGAGGCACGTCTCTTTGTCCCTTCTCGTTTTCGTGGGCGGCCACGTCTGTGAAGAGCGCGATAGGTCGAAAACCCAGGGCAAGGAGCGTCCCAGCCGACTCATGCATACAGCCTGGCCGTGTGCTGGCATTGGCCGGTGGCCTTGCGCCTGGCCTCAACAACCCCGAAAATACCCAGGTGTTTGAGTTTTCCATCACCGCTCAGTGCGGCAGGGCCCGCACAGGGCTTTTCACCACCCCCCACGGCGTGGTGCAGACCCCGCTCTTTATGCCGGTGGGCACCCAGGGCAGCGTGAAGGGAATCACGCCCAGGGAACTCGAGGAAATCGGCTCGCAGATTGTGCTGGGCAACACCTACCACCTGCTCTTGCGTCCGGGACCAGAGCGGGTGCAGGCGCTGGGGGGGCTGCACGGCTTCGCTGCCTACAAGGGCCCCTGGCTCACCGACTCGGGCGGCTTTCAGGTCATGAGCCTGGGCGACCTGCGAAAAATCAGCGAGCAGGGCGTAACCTTCCGCAGCCATCTGAACGGCGACCTGATCGAGCTCACCCCGGAGTACAGCATAAAAGTACAGGAAGCCCTGGGGGCCGATATCATCATGGCCTTTGACGAGTGCCCCCCTTACCCCGCCACCCCGGACTACCTGAAGGCCTCCATCGAGCGCACCCTGCGCTGGCTCGAGCGCTGCCTGAGGGCCAAAACCCGCCCCGACCAGGCCCTCTTCGCCATTGCCCAGGGGGGGATTGACCTGAAGCTGCGCCGCCTGAGCGCCGAGGCCACCGTGGCTTTCGACACCCCCGGCTTTGCCATTGGGGGGCTGGCGGTGGGCGAGCCCAAGGAAGGCATGTACCCCGCCGTGGCCCTTTCTACCCAGCTTTTGCCGGAGGGCAGGCCCCGCTACCTGATGGGGGTGGGCCACCCCGAAGACCTGGTGGCCTCAGTGGCGCTGGGGGTGGACATGTTCGACTGCGTTTACCCCACCCGCACCGGGCGCTTTGGCTATGCCCTGGTGCCCGAGGGGCGGCTCAACCTGAAGCTCTCCCGCCACCTCGACGACCCCCGCCCTATAGACCCCGACTGCGACTGCTACGCCTGCCAGCACTACAGCCGGGCCTACCTCTCGCACCTGGTACGGGCCGAGGAGATGCTGGCCCCCCGCATGATCTCGCTGCACAACCTGCGCTACCTGCACCGCCTGATGGAAGGAGCCAGAACCGCTATCCGTTCGGGCGAGTATGGCGCATTCGCCCAGGACTTTGCTGGGAGGCGCTTCGGGCGCGAAATTCCAGGGTGGTTTACCAGGGCCCTCGAGGAGGGCGGGCACTGGTAGCCTGGCAGCAAAGCGAGCGTTTGCCAAAGCCGCGCCTACCCCATCCGGTAAAAACGGCTTTTCAGGTAGTAGTCGGTGTAAAGGATTTTCAGAAAGGCCACCAGGGGAACGGCCAGAAGTGCGCCCACCACCCCAAAGAGCGAGGCTCCAACCAGCACCGCAGCAATGCCCGTCACGGGGTGAAGACTGGTGGTGCGGCCCATGATGATGGGCCAGATGACCCCGGCCACCTGGTTGCAAAGCCAGAGGGCCAGGGTGACAACCAGCAAGGCCCCCCAGCCCAGGGGTAAAGCCAGCACCAGAGCCGGAATGGCCGAAATGATGACCCCCAGCACCGGCACAAAACTAAAGATGAAGGCCAGAAAACCCAGCGAGATGGCCTGGGTGAACACCGGAGGCCCGAAGCCCTGGAAAATCCCGAAGGAAAGGTACATGGCCAACCCCACAACCGCTCCGTTGGCCAGGGCCCCCAGAATGGTGCCGCGCACATACCCGCCAAAGGCCAGATCGGCCTTGTGGGCGAGTTCCTGGGCTAAAGGCTGGTAAGGCTCGGGAATGGCCCTGAAAAGGGTGGCTCCGATGCGGGGCAGGTCGTAGAGCAGGTAGATGGAGAGGGTAATCACGGTCAGAAGCTGAAAAGCGCCCCCCAGCAAGCCGCTCAAAAAGCCCAGGAGGTTGCCGCCCTGGGCAAACACCCCTTGCAGGGCCTGCAACAGCACCTGGGTAAAGCTTTGCAGCAGGTCTTGCAGGTTGATGGTGGCCTGGGCCAGGGCCTCGCGGAGCAGGGGCGGCAACTCCACACGGCCCAGCGCCTCGGGCAGGCTTTGAGCCCAGTTCAAAAGCGGTTGAAAAAGCCCCGGCAGTCTGGCCGCAAAACGGGCCAACTGCCCCACCATGCTGGCCAGCAGAACCGTGGAAAGCCCCAGCAAAAAAAGCATTCCCACAAAAACGGCAACCACGCCCAGGGCTCGAGTGAGCCTGCGGGCCTCGAAAAAGCGCACCACCGGGCTCACCATATAGGAAAAAACAAAAGCCGCCGCCACGATGCCAAGGGCCGCCCGCGCCCCACTCAGCAGCCAGGCCAGAAACCACAAGAAAAGCCCTGCCAGGGCCAGATAAACCAGCAAGCGCACCCATTTGTTCTGCCAGGCCCAGGCCAGCGTCTCGCGCACGGTCAACCCTCCCGGTAAAAGCGGCTGTTCAGGTAAAACTCAAGGTAGAGCACCTTCAGAAAGGCCAGCAGTGGCACCGCCAAGAGCGCCCCGACCAGCCCATAGAGGCTCGAGCCCACCAGAATCGCCCCAATCACGCTCACCGGGTGCAGGCTGGTGCTCTGACCCAGGATGCGCGGGCTCAGGAAATGGGCCTCGATCTGGTTCGCCGCCACCACCACCGCCAGGGCGGCAATCACCTGCGGCCAGCCCACCGTAAGGGCCAGGAGCAAGGCCGGAACGGTGGAAATAATCACCCCGGCAAAGGGAATCAGGTTGAACGCCCCCGCCAGCAAGCCCAGCGAACCCGCCAGCGGAATGCCAAAAATCCAGAGCCCCACCCCCACCAGCAAGCCCACCCAGAAGGCCACCTGAAGCTGCCCGCGCAGGTAGCCCCCCACCGCCCGGTCGAGCTTGGTCAGAATATCCGCGGCCACCGGCTGATAGGGCAGCGGGATGGCCTGAAAAAGAGCCCTGGATATCTGGGGCAGGTCGTAGAGCAGGTAAATTGAGATAATCAAGGCTGCAAAAAGCTGGAGCACCCCCCCCACCAGCGAAGCAAAAAAACCGATCAGGTTGCCCCCTTGCGCCAGCAGGGCCCGCAATCCTTGCAACAGGGTTTGGGTAAAGCCCTGCAAGAGGGTTTGCAGGTTTTGGGCCGCCTGTGCAAAAGCGCCCTCCAGCGCCGGTGGAATTTCTATTTGTCCGATGCGAGAGGGCAAATTCTCGATCCAAGCCAGCAGCGGGGTCAGAATGCGGGGCAGCTCGGTGGCAAAGCGGGCCAGCGTATTGGCCATGTCGGCAATCAGGAACGAGGCCAGCCCCAAAAACAGCATCAGCCCCAGGTACACCAGCATCACCCCCAAAAAGCGGGGCACCCTGCGCTGCTCCAGGGCCCGCACGATGGGCGAGGTCAGGTAGGCAAAGACAAAAGCCAGAGCCAGCGTCACCAGGGCAGCCCGCGCCCCGCCCAGAACCACCGCCAGTAGCTGGATGAACAGATAAAAAAGAACCGCGTAGACCGCGATTCGCACCCACAGCAGCTTCCAGATCTCGGCGAGGTCCTGACGCATGGGGACTACAATACCGCATCAGGGAAGGCCGAACTCGAGCTTCGCTCGGGCCCGCACCGCCTCGGGTGTTAAGCCCTGACCAAAATATCTGTCCTTGTCGGGTTCGCCATCCCACAGCTCAAAGAGCAGCCTTGCCCCTTCCCCGCTGCCCCGCAACGCCGATTCGGTACCGCTGTTGCCCACCCACCCAATCCACTGCCCCTTGGTCACCTTGCTGCCCACCTTTAGCCCGGGGGCAATGCCCGAAAGATGGGCATAGACCGTGGTCAAGCCCTGGGCATGGCGAATCCAGACCTCCCGCCCGCGCAGCCTGTCCATCTGCTCCGGGTTGGCGCCCCCGGCCACCGCCCGAAGCAGGGCCTCGAACTCGGCGCGGGTCATCTCTTTGTAATTGGCCTCGGCCTTGACCACCTCGCCCCCGGCGGCTGCCACCACCCCCATCCCAAAACGCACGGGGACGCAAGCATCGTCGCCGGTAAAGACAAAGCCCGGATTGGTGCCCTTGCGGTATTCGCGGGGGGCGCCCGGCAGGTTGCTATCGGTTTTGGGCAAACAGGCCCCCGGCAAAGGGAGGGTAAAGCCCTCGGGGCCTTTTTGCAGGTCTTGCTTGAGTCTGGCAATTTCGGCCTGCAAACCCGCCACCTGCCTGCGGGCACCCGATAGCTGGACGCTTTGCCACAGGGCCAGCAGCGTCACCAGGGCCAGCACGATCCAGCCGGGCTTGATCGGCATGGATTTATTCTATCGCGCTGGTCAAAACCCTGGCCTCACCCAGCGGGTACTGGGATACACGTTCCTGAGAGACCGCCCTGAGCCAAATAAAAAAGGACACAGGGGGCTGTGTCCCTTGGGGGGTTTCCTCTTAGAGCAGGCTCAACAGGCGGGCCTTAATCTGTTTGGCGGTGAGGCCCTCGAGCTTCATCCCCTTGGAGCGCTCGACCAGCTCATAGACCTTGTGCACGTGGCTGTTGGCCACCCGGAAGGTGATGGCCTGTCCGGCCACCGTTACGGTTACTTTGCGCAGGTTGGGTTCTTGCCAGTGCTTGGTGTAGCCGGTAATCTTCTTCCCCACCCCACCTTCACGCTTGGCCTTACCCCGGGTAATGATGCTGTAGGCCACGGTCGGGCGCTTGCCGCTAATTTCGCAAATCTTCGACATCGCAGGACTCCTAACTGCCAAACAAGGGAAGTCCTCCCCTGTTTCAGGGCAACAGCGTTGAGTATAGCATACCCTCACGCGAGCGTGCTAGACTTCCCAGCGGTATGAATATCGCCACCTGGCTGGTTCCTGCCCTGCTGGTCGCCGATCAGGCCATCAAACTGATGGTGCTGTGGGCAGTGGGCCCCCGCATCTTCGACCCTGGCGTAGGCGGCATCTTCCTGACCAATCTTTTTTGGATTGTGGACGCCACCTTTATCAAAAACACCGGCGCCGCCTTCGGCATCTTCCAGGGAGGGGCCCGCATCCTGGTCTGGGTGAGCCTGGTCGTGGGCATCGGGATTCTAATCTATTTGAGCGTGAACCACCGCCGGGTCTCGCTGCTGGGCCAGACTGCCTTTTCTCTGATTGCAGCAGGCGCCCTGGGCAACGCCGTAGACCGGCTGGGCCATGGCTGGGTGGTGGACTATGTGGACATCAACCGCACCGGGCTGGCCATTCTGGACAACTTTCCCATCTGGAACCTGGCCGATGGATGTGTGGTCGTTGGGGTCATCCTTTTACTGCTGCCCCAGCGCAGGCGTCGGTACTGAAGGGCATAAATAGAGCGCTCTTCACATTTTATGAGCCACTCGAGTTCGAGAAAGCCTGGTTCTGAACAGAACAGTGGCCGCCTGGAAACTCGAAAACATGCGTCTCGG
>NZ_JANWVH010000122.1 GCF_025056915.1 Meiothermus sp.
CTAGTAATCGCGAATCAGCCATGTCGCGGTGAATACGTTCCCGGGCCTTGTACACACCGCCCGTCAAGCCATGGGAGTGGGTTTTGCCTGAAGTCGCCGGGAGCCACAGGCAGGCGCCTAGGGTAAGGCTCATGACTGGGGCTAAGTCGTAACAAGGTAACTGTACCGGAAGGTGCGGTTGGATCACCTCCTTTCTAAGGAGCTCTTAGCTCGGCTGATCTTTCTTTGTTCAAGCTAGCGCCCTTCGGGGCGCTTTTTTGTTGATATAGAATAAGCTATTAATGCTGTGCTATTAATGAAAAACAGTCCTCAATGCAGTGACCTTTTTGAATATTTAGGAGACTAGATGGGAAACCTTACATATAATCTCAGTGAGAAAACCATTCAAGATTTTGTTCATCTTTACAAGAACAATCAGCTCAATCTTAACCCTGGTTTTCAGCGCCAATCGATATGGCGCTTATCAGATCGTCGAAAGTTGATTGATTCGATACTGCAAGGATTTCCCATACCGTCAATATTTCTGTTTCAGCGAAGCGAACGTGAAGACGGGGGAAAGTTGATTTATGACGTGGTGGATGGCAAACAGCGCTTGGAATCCATTTTCATGTTTTTGGGACTGATTCGTGGAAAAAAATTCTCTTTGAGAACCAAGCTGGACGAGGAAGAGAAAATCCGCGAGTATAACTGGAGGAGCTTGACACCAAGATATGAAGCTAAAGTGATGGGCTACAAGCTTCAAATTGTTGAGGTATCGGGAGACTTGGCAGAAATTGAACTCTTGTTCATTAGAATCAATTCAACTGGCAAGCCACTTACTGGACAGGAGAAGCGCCATGCTCGCTATTACAATAGTCAATTTCTGAAGCAAGCTTCCAAGCTTGCAGAACGACATAAAGTATACTTTATGGGCACAGGTATCTTATCTCAATATCAAATTGACCGCATGAAACACATTGAACTAACCAGCGAATTACTTGCGTCAATTGGAAGAGAAGAACCCATCAACAAGAAAGCAGCACTTAACAGAGTGATGAGCGGAGGAAACGACCGAGAAAATTTGTTGAGTAAATGGTCAAATGATTTTGATAGAGTCATTCGAATTCTAAAAAGGATTTTCCCTCGACTGAAAGAAACGCGCTTCAGAAATATACCAGATTTTTACTCTCTGTTCTTTCTATTCTGGAAGCTTGACAAATCGGATTGTGTTCTAACGGACGTGAAACGAAATAGGCAAGCTCAAGACCTTCTTATCTGGTTTTCATGTGGCGTGAACTACACAAGCGAAAACACAAAGAAAGGGATAGGTACATCATCTGATCAGAGATTATTCTTGGAATATTTACATACTGTGCGAAGTGATACAGACAGCTTTGTTTCACGCAAACGCCGAATTGATATCCTCTATGAAATATTTGGCGATCTATTTGAAAAAAAGGATAAGCAAAGGAGATTCACTAGGGAGCAGCGAGAACTCATTTGGCATTCAACAGAGGTTAAGAGGTGCGCTAAGTGCAAAAAAATATTATCCTGGGACAATTTCACGATTGACCATATTAAGCCCTGGAGCAAAGCGGGACCTACAACAATTGACAATGCCCAGCTTATGTGTTCAAGCTGTAACAAAATCAAGAATAACCAAGCCTAATGAATAACTACTAAATATGTGCCTTCATGCACGACAAACGCCCCGCTTCCGTGTACACTGTTGGTAGGTACCCCTCGCTGGGTCATTGGGAAGTAGTTACAGTATGCGTTATTCAGTTGGTTCGCGCCGCCGTAGACCTAAGCGCGGCATGGCTGGGGGCAATGGGCCTCAGGCACTGCCGAAGTCCCGCCGTCGGGTAACTTCGGCGGGAGGGGTGGTGTTGCGGGAGAGGGCCGGAGGGAAGGGCCTCGAGGTACTCCTGATTGCGATTAAGGATGGGCGGGTCTGGAGCCTGCCCAAAGGCCAGGTGGAGCCGGGGGAGCGCTACTTTCAGACGGCCCTGCGCGAGGTGCGCGAGGAGACCGGCATAGAGGCCAGGGTGCTGGCTCCTTTGGGCAGCATCCGCTATCACTTTACCGTCAGGGACGATGGCATTCAAACCACCGTAACCAAGGAAGTCCACCACTTTCTGATGGGCTACGTGGGGGGAGTACCCCGCCCCCAGAAAGAAGAAGTGGACGGGGTGGACTGGTTTCCGGTGTCGGAAGCCCTCAGGCGGCTCTCGCACCAGAACGAACGCGATGCCGTGCTCAGGGCCCTGGCTTACTGGGACAGCAAGGCTCCGGTGGGCACACACAGCTAACGCCCGCGGCAGCAAAAGCCAGGGCAGTTGCCTTGCGCCCATGCTTCGTGTGGCTCTTGAAGAGGCAAAGGCCGGTATGAAAGGCCCAGAAAACGGCCAGAATCACCCGACAGGAGCGCCGGTCTGAGTGCCGCTCTCAGCTCATCCCGTAAACTGCTGGCATGAACTGGCAAAAGCGATATCAGCGGTTGAAGTTCGACCAGCCCGGTGAAGGGGTACTCGAGGTCATCCTCTCCAATCCAGGCCGTCTGAATGCCACCGACAGCCAGATGCACCGCGAGCTGGCCTATGTCTGGCGGGACATTGATGCCGACGAGAGCATCGGCGCAGTGCTGGTGCGGGGCGAGGGCAAAGCCTTCAGCAGCGGGGGCGACTTCGAGATGATCGAGGAAATGATCCGTGACTACGAGGCCCTGTTGCGGGTCTGGAAGGAAGCCCGCGACCTGGTCTACGGAGTGGTCAACTGCTCCAAGCCCATTGTGGCGGCCATCGAAGGCCCTGCGGTGGGAGCCGGGCTGGCCGTGGCCTTGCTGGCCGATATCAGCGTAGCGGGCAGAACCGCCCGCATTGTGGATGGGCATGTGCGGCTGGGGGTGGCGGCGGGCGACCACTCGGTGATGGTCTGGCCTTTGCTGTGTGGGCTTAGCAAAGCCAAGTATTACCTCCTGCTGAACGAGCCCCTCTCGGGGGAGGAGGCCGAGCGGATCGGGCTGGTGTCCCGGTGCGTGGAGGATGGTGCGGTCTATACCGAAGCACTCCAAATTGCCCAGAAGCTGACCCAGGGCTCCCCTACCGCAATTCGCTTCACCAAGTATGCCCTCAACAACTGGCTCCGCATGATGGGGCCCAACTTCGACACCTCGCTGGCGCTGGAGTTCATGGGCTTCCTGGGCCCCGATGCCAAAGAAGGCCTGGCCTCGCTCCAGGAAAAGCGCAAACCCCGCTTTCAAAAAAAATCTCCGCTGTGAAAACCCATTGCTCCGGGCTTAGGTCAAGCTAAAACCTTCTGGAACGGCCCTTGCTTTGAGCCTCCCGAACCACCCTGCCGAGAAGGCTTCCAGCGAGTGCCCGTAGCGCCGACTTTGCCCCGTCGGGCGCATACACCTCCCGCCTGAGGCGTCGGGATGCAGGGCGCGGCGAATATACGCACCGGCGAAGCCTTGACCTCCCACAAACATGGCCTAGATGCGCTTGGGGGCTGGAAAGGACCGTTTTTCAACCCTGCGCCGCCGCCAGCTTGGGAGGCTTGCGAATGCCCAGCGACAAAAGCGCCGCCGCAATCCCAATCGCACCCGCCAGCAAGAAAGCCAGGTTGTACTCGCCCAGGGCATCGCGGGCAGCCCCTCCAGCCCAGGCCGCGGCGGCAGCCCCCAACTGGTGAGCGGCAAATACCCAGCCGTACACCGTGCCCACGTTCTGCCGTCCAAAGTTGTCGGCGACCAGGGCCACGGTAGGGGGCACGGTGGCGATGTAGTCGAGGCCAAACACCACGGCAAAAATCAGCAGGGTCTCGGGGGTGGTGGCAAAGGGCAAAAACAGGAGCGAGAGACCCCGAAAACCGTAGTAGAGGCTCAAAAGCACGCGGGGGTCGTAGCGGTCGGTGAGGTAGCCCGAGGCCAGGGTGCCCACAAAGTTGAGCGCACCCATCACGGCCAGAATGCCGGAGGCGGTGGTAGGGGTCAGGCCACACGAGACTGCATAGGGGATGAAGTGCACCCCCACCAGGCCATTGGAGGTCGCGCCGCAGATGAAAAAGGTGGTGGCCAGGAGCCAAAAGGTGGGGGCGCGCAGGGCCTTGCCCAAAATGCCGGGGTCGGCAGTCACTTTCATGGGCGCCGAGCCAGGAGCCGCCCCCAAGGCCCGCAGGCCCATTTCGGCGGGGCTGTCTTTCATGAAGAACCATACCGGCAGAAGGGCCAGCAGCGACACCGCCGCCATGATCCAGCTGGCCTCGCGCCAGCCCAGCCCACTGGCCCAGAAGACCAGGGCCGGGATGAAGATGAGCTGGCCCGCCGAGGTGGCCGCCCCAAAGAGGCCCGTCACCAGACCCCGGTGCTGGATGAACCAGCGGTTGGCCACTGTGGCCCCCAGCACCCCGCCCACCACCCCGGTGGCCACCCCGCTCAGCACCCCCCAGACCAGGTTGAGCTGCCAGACCTGGGTCATCAGGGCGCTCAGGGCCATACTCAGAGTCATCAGGCCCAGCCCAAACAGGGTGATGCGCCGGGGCCCAAAGCGATCCATCAGGTAGCCGCTCAAGGGCGCCCCCAGGCCAAAGAGCACCAGCCCAATGGCGGTGGCAAAGGAAATACTCTGGATGGCCCAGCCGGTGCTGTCGTGGAGGGGCTGAATCAGGGCCCCCGGCACCGAGCGGTTGCCGGCGGCAATCAGGGTGGCCACCACCGCCACCGCCACCACAATCCAGCCATAGAACAACTTACGCACGCAGGGCTCCTTCCATCTGGCGCAGGGCTTCCTGGGTCTCCCGCACCAGCGTTTCGACCAGCAGGGCGGCAGGCAGGCTGCGGCACAGGCTGACGGCCTGACCGGCCCAGAGCGACATGAACTCGAGGCGGGCCAAACTCGGCTGCACGCTTACGACCCGCCTCTCTCCAGGGCTTCCTGGGTGCCGATCACCGTGCAGAACTCCCCGTCCAGGCTGGCCAGATGTACCCGGTGCACCTGTTCGGCTGGAATCATGCCCTCCGGGCTTTTCTTGGCAAAGGTGGCGCAGGCATCCCCAACCAGCCACACCTCGAAGCCCAGGTTGCCGGCCATGCGCACGGTGGTGGAGACACAGTGGTCGGTGGTCAGGCCTGCTACAACCAGGCGGGCGATGGCCTCCCGGCGCAGGTAGGCCTCGAGGTCGGTGCCGATAAAGGCGCTGTTGACGGTTTTAGCAAAAACCGGCTCCCCCTCCAGGGGACGGGCCTCGGGCTTGAAGTCGTGGCCGGGCTGGCCGGGGCGAAGCGGCGAGGTGGGGCGAACCGAGTGGTGCTGGACATGCAAAACCGGCTTACCGGCCCGCCGGAAACCCTCCAGCAAGGCGGCCACGTTGCGCTCGAACGAGGGATTATTACGAGGGCCCCAGTAGGTGGTATCGTCGAGGCCTTGTTGGATATCTATGAGCAGCAAGGCGGTTCTGGACATGTTGCGCCCCTCGGTGGCGCTCCA
>NZ_JANWVH010000123.1 GCF_025056915.1 Meiothermus sp.
GTGAATGCCGCCGGGCCCTCGAGGACAACCTCGCCCAGGAACGCGCGGCGAAATAGCGAACAATAAAAAGCGTAGTTCACCCCGAGATGCGGGGTGGGCTTTTCCTTTTCTAAAGACCTCCTTAAAGATTCACTAAAAAAGCTCTAGGTTAGGCGTTATATCGTTCGTTACATGTGGGTTCTGGGCTGCAACGGCTCGGCCCCAACACGAGCGTGTTTACCATGAGACGTTACATTATTGCCCTCCTAGCTACCGTGATGGTTGCGTGCGGTAGCGATCCAAGCACATCTACTGGGTCGCCCGGAAGCCCCAGTCTGAAAATCCTCAGTCCGGTAAGCGGCGCCAGTCTTAGCAGTCCCAGCGTTACAGTGCAGGTAACGGCCAGCGACGATACCGCCGTTAGCCGACTCACCTACCGTGTCAACGGTGCAGGGGAGGTGGCCGTAACCATTACGCCTGGCCCCACTGTGAGCGCCAGCTTCGCGGTCTCGAGTCTGCGTGCAGGAAGCAATACCATAGTGGTCACGGCCTACGACACCAGCGGCCAAAGCAGCAGCGCCAGTTTGAACATTCAGGTCAGTAGCAGCAACCCCTCCACCTATCCCATACCCAGCGGCCCCACCTTTTACGTAGGCCCCGGCGGGAGCAACACCAACGACGGGAGCCGCGAGCGCCCGTGGGCAACAATAACCTATGCTGCTGCCCAGCTCAAACCTGGCCAGATTCTGAGGGTGTTACCCGGTACCTACAACGAAGCGGTAAGCGTAAGCGTGAGCGGCACAGCCTCGCAACGCATTGTGATTGCCTCGGATACCCGCTGGGGAGCCAAAATCAACGCCCAGGGTGCTCTTTTCGGCATTGATGTGCGCGGCAGCTACATTGACGTAATTGGTTTCGAGGTGACCAACTCCACCAACAGCGGCATCATTAGCTGGCGGCCTTATAACAGATTTTTATTCAACCACGTTTACGGCATCAGGGCCCAGTGCGACTCCAACGGGGGCGCGGGCGTCAACATGAGTTCACCCGACTCGTCCGACGGAGCCATGATTGGCAATCTTGTACACGACATCGGCGACCTATCGGCGGGTTTTTGCACTCGAATTCATGGCATCTACCAGGGTGCACCCCGAGGCACGGTACAAAACAACATTACCTATCGGGCTCGAGGTTTCGGGATTACCACCTGGCATGCCGCCACAGCCGTAACCATCAGCAACAATCTATCCTTTGCCAACCTGTACGGGGGCATCTCGGTTGGCTCGGGGGACAACACCCGCGGCAACGTGGCCGAAAACTTTCTCGTGGCCAACAACATTGTGGTCGGAAACCCCAGGGGCATCAGCGAGGAAAACAACACCGGCGTCAATCGTTTTGTTAACAACCTGGTCTGGAACAACACCACCAACTGGCGTTTGCAAACCAGCTCACATCAGGGCAGCCTGAGCCTGGATCCCGGCTTTGTCAACTACCGCCCGGACGGCTCGGGCGACTACACCCTGAGCAGCAGTAGCCCAGCCATAGACAAGGGCATTCCCGAGCGGGCCCCGGAGTTCGACTTCCTGGCCAGGCCCCGCGTCCAGGGGGCCACCCTCGACCTTGGCCCCTTCGAGGTTCGCTAGGGCAGACCGGTCGCTCGAATGCGCAGCGCCCTGGCGGGCGAGGGCACCCCTCGCCCGTCCAACACGTAAAGCTGGTAATAGCCGGGTGGGGCCAGGTTGGGGCTGGCCGGCGCAACCACCGTCAGGGTATTGGGGCCAGTGCGGCTGAAGCTTAGCTCCAAAAACCGCTGCCCCATGTTGAAGGCGTGGGTGACCGCTCCAAAGGCAACCACCGTGACCCGATCCACCACCGAGCTGGGCACATCGGTGGTGATGGTGAAGGTCTGCCCATAGCTCACCCGCTCTGGCGCTGATTGAATTATGGGCCGCGTGGCCTCGCTGCCGTCGGCATTGTAGAGGTAGGGGGGGTAGTAGATTTCAGCATTGAGCTGATTGACTTTTTGGCTGTTGCCCATTTCTTTGTCGCACTCTTTTCTTGTTGGATCGTCGTCTTCACCGGTGGCCCCCCCTCCCATGGTGATGATGGTGCCATCGAGCAGAAGCAGGGCGGTGGAGTGGTAGGTGCGGGGGCACTGGGCTTCGGCGGCCGGCTTGAAGGCTTCGGTGCGGGGCGACCAAATTTCACTTTCGTAGACCGCAGTGGCGTTGTTGAACTGTATGCCGTCGGCGTTGCCGCCGTTCACAAAAACGCGCCCATCGGGCATCAGGGTGGCGTTCAGGTGGGTGCGGGCGTGTTTCATCCGTTTTTCTTCTGGCAGTTCCCGAACCGTGATGTTCTGGTTGGTGGGGTTGAGTTCAATCACCTGGGCGGTGGCGCCTCCTTGCGGACCACTGAACCCGATCCAGCCACCCCCCAACACCAGGATTTTCCCCGGCTCGTACATCACCGAGGAGCCATAGTAGCGGTTGTAGGTCTGGACGTTGATGGGGCCCCACGCACCCGTTCCGCTGGTGTTGAGGTAGTACCAGTTCAGGTAGCTCCCGGAAAGAAACACCTGTCCGTTGGGGGCTACGTGCACCCAGGGGTAGAAGTGCTCGATGCCCTTTCCAAACGAACTGGCCGTGGTGAGCCGGCGCAGGGTGTTGGAAAAGGGGTTCCAGACATCGGCAATGTAGTTCTTGTCGTTGTCTATGCCGTCCCCGTTATGGTTATCTGCATTGCCCCCGATGATGAGCATCTCCTCGTTGGGCAGCGTGATCATGCTGGGGTACCAGCGCCCTTGGGCCATGTTGGGGCCTGCGGCCCAGGTGTTGGTGGTTGGGTTGAAGATGTTGGTGTGAGGGTGCCCGGCGGCAAAACCCTCTTCCCCTCCGGTTGCCGAGTAGTCGTAGCCCAGGTTGCCGCCGGCCATGTAAACCTTGCCATTGGCCGCAAGCACGTAGCCGACGCAGAAGAGGTCGGTGCGGTTGTTGTCGAAGCGCGCCTGGCTCTGGGCATGGGTGGGCGTGCCAGGGGTCCAGACGAACACCTGGGTGGAGCTGTGCCTTTCAAAGTCACGATAGTTATCGCTCTGGCCCTTGCCCACCGGGTCGAGGCCGTGGAAGGTCATCACCCGGCCATCAGGCAGCAGCACGGCGTGGGTGGCCACCGTGGGCCAGGGAAGCTTGGGGCCAAACTGGCCAATGCGGGCCTTGACATCGCGGCGAAAAGCACTTCGGGGCACTATCTGCTCAGCCTGGCCGGGATACGACCAGCGGAGCTTGACCGCCCCACGCGGGTCGCGGTTGTAGTACTCGAGCTTGATACGGTAGCTTTGCCCTTGCAAAAGCGCAATCTGGGCCGTGCGGCGGGTCAGGCCCTGGTCGGCCCAGCGGTTGATCAGGAGCTGGTTGTTGACCCAAAGCCGCACACCATCGTCGGCCAGCACCACAAAAGTGTAGGTCGCCGTAACCGGCGCGGTGAGGAGTCCGACCCATCGGATGCTGAAGGTGTCGGCACCCATGCCTGGCAGGGGGGGCTGGCCGTTAAACTTGTGGTTTATGCCCGACTCGATTCGCCGGAAGAAAAGGCCGGTCAGGTCGGGGTTGTCGAAGTATTCAGCGTCGAGGCCCTCGTCTTCGTTGCCCAGAAGACTCTGGCTCGAGGTATAGTCATCGGCAAACGAATAGGCGGTGCTACTCTGGCTAAAGCCCGGTTCACTATAGGCCTGCGTGGTGGCCTCGAGAACAGCCGGCACGCTGTTCCCTGCCGCATTGCGGGCCGTCAGGCGATACGTGTAGGGCGTGCCGGAGCCTAGGTCGGGGTCGGTGTACGAGGTCACGTTAGCGGCAAGGTTGCCGGTCAACACAGTGTAGGGGCCGTCGCGGGTGCGGCGCTCGAGGGTGTAGCGCGTAACTCGAGCGGGGGCCGTCCAGGTCAGGCGAAACTCCACAGTTCCACCGGAGCCTGTCTGGGGTGTGGCCTGCAAGTCGGTTGGGGTATCGGGGGGCTCGAGTGGGCGTGGCGGTATGGTGACATCCACTGAGACCGCAGGGCTGTTCCCCCCACCATTTCGCGCCACCAGGCGGTAACTGTAGGTAGTGCTGTACTCCACCGAAGAATCGGTGTACTCGGTTGTGGAGATGGTAGCCAGGGGTGAGAAATCACCTCCCGGCCCACGGCGCTCGAGTTGGTAAGAGCTTGCACCTGGAACAGCATCCCAGGTCAGGACGACCTGCGGGGTGTCGTCGGGGGACGCGCTGAAATTACTGGGTGCACCGGGCGGCTTGGGCGAACATGCTGCCAGCACCAGTACAAATAAAACTGTAAGAACTCTTTGCGTCCAGCTTCCTGCAAACACTCCTCCTCCTAACCCCTCCCTACGAACCACTTCCTCACTTCTGGTGGGCTTCCTAGGCCTGCGGAACTACCGGCGCTTTCTCTTCCGTGGGATTCTGCAGATGGGCCCGTTCAATCAGGTCTTTCTCCCAGCCCAGGTAGTATTGCTTGACCGATCCCGAGGCCGTGTCCTCGGTCAGATACTTAACGTTGGAATACATCGGCGCCCGGTAATCACGTACCTTGCCACTCTTTAGCGCATCAATCACCTGCTGGATGCCTTTCTCAACTGTCCACTGGGGTACAAAGCCCAGCAGGTTACGAATCTTGGAGAAGTCTACCCGGTAGTTGCGCCGGTCGCCATCACGGCCCGAGTCAATCAGCTCAGCGTCGGGAACCAGTTTCTTGACCAGCTCTCCCACCATGCCCAGCGTCATGTTGCCCTCGTTGCTTCCAACATTGAAGGTCTCGTTATGAACCAGTTCCTTCGGCGCTTCCACCGCCAGCATTACCGCCTGCGAAGCATCATCTACGTGCACAAACGGCCTCCACTGGTCGCCCCCAAACACCGTGATCTTTTTCTCAACCACGGCCTTTGCTGTAAGCAGGTTGACCACCAGATCAAATCGCGTACGGCCCGAAAGACCATAGATGGTGCCAAAGCGCAGAATCACTACCGAGAAGTCGTCACTCTGGAGCTTGTGCAACACCTGCTCGGAAGCAATTTTGCTGCGGGCGTACAGCGAGACCGGATTCAGGCTGCTGCGCTCGTTGAGCACCAGGTCGCTGGCCCCATAAACAGAACAGGTGCTGGCAAAAATAAAGCGCTTGACGTGCATGCCCTTGGCAATTTCGGCGATGGTACGGGTGGCGACCAGGTTGATTTCGATGGTG
>NZ_JANWVH010000124.1 GCF_025056915.1 Meiothermus sp.
CTGCGTTGCGTCTGGGCCGAGACGCATGTTTTCGAGTTTCCAGGCGGCCACTGTTCTGTTCAGAACCAGGCTTTCTCCAACTCGAAAGGCTCACAATATGTGAAGAGCGCTCTAGAGTGAGTTACTGGTGAACCACAGTACATTGAAAGCAACGTTGAAAAGGCAGCTATAAAAACGGCTTCGTAAGATTTTGGCCTGGACACCTCCCTAAACCAGCGTGCCGCGCAAAGGCGTGGGTCTGGTAACCCACCGGGGCGGGGCGAAGCCGGGTTGCCCTGCGGGGTTCATGAGTTGGGTTAGGGCTTTCTGAGCCGTTTGGGCGCTGGCTCTTAAGCTGTGGTTAATCCAGAAAAGTAACGCTCGAAAGTCACTGTACTTTGGGAACAAGGGGTTTTAGCCCGACTCGAGCAGACCTACGGGAGGAAGACCGATGCAACAAATCAGGTTGTTTTTGCTGCTGGGCGGCCTGGGGCTGCTGCTTTGGGCCTGTGGTGGTGGGGAATACGCCGATAACCCCACCCCCGACAGCTCGAGTGGCCCGTTTCTGGCCGAGCCGCTCACCAAACACCCCACCAACCAGCCCCTTACGCTGCTGTCGCGCTACGTGGTGGTGAGCGAGGAACAGGGTAAGTTGCGGGCCAGCTACGGGGGCCTGCGCTACTGGCCGCGGCAGGCCGACAAAAACCGCAACCCCAACAACCCCAACCAGCCCTCCGGGCCGCGCTTTACGCAGTACGCTGGCTGGGACATTCTGGATGCGCCCGGTTCTAGCTCCACCCGTGCGGACTGGCTGCGCCTGTACCTGACCCGCGAGGCCACGGTGGTGGTGGCCTGGGAGAACTCGGCCCTGTGGCTTTCGGGCTGGCGCCGGGGCGAGACCACCGCTGCCGACGGCAAGAAGTTCAACACCTTTACCCGCACCTTCCGGGCCGGGGAGGTGACCCTGGGTTCTCCCGAAGGCAAAGGCGAGTACTGGGTGCTGCTGGCCGAGGGCAACGGACAGCCCTCCGCCGAGCCGGCCCTGCCCGGCGGCATCAGCGAACGGCCCGTGCCCAACACCACCTGCCCCACCTGGCTGGATAACCTCTGGGTGGCGAAGGGCCCCGACGGTCGCAACTACCCAAGCTGGCACCCCCAGATTGACCCCGTTTACTGGTGCTACTACCGCCACGACCACAACTCCGACCCCGGCCTGGTGGGGTATCAGGCCCCCTTCCTCTACACCGCCCAGTACACCAACAACCAACCCGAGCGGGCCGAGGGGTTCAAGGGGTTTGCCATCCGCGATGGCGATATTGGCTGGTACATCAACATCCACTCCGAGACCAGCACCGACCAGCGGGTCTGCGCCCGCTTCCACACCGTGGTGGTGGTGGCCACCCGCTGGCGCACCGGCGAGAAGCTGGCCGAGCTTAACTACAAGGGCGACTTTGGGGCCTCGAGGCAGAACCAGGGCGACAACCCCTTCTTCACCAACACCTGCACCGACCCCCGCACCGGCCAGCCGGTGAACCAGGAGCAGATTGGCCAGCAGCTACAAAACACCACCCGCGCCTCCAAGCGCATCCGCACTGCGGCGAACAACTCGGGCTACGAGCAGTGGGACGGCGGGCTGGTCAGGGCGCTGGGCATGGAGTTCAGCGGCCCTGGCCTGGGCATCGACATCCAGAACCCCGCCACGGCCTGCAATAGCCTCAACTGCACCGAGCTGGTGGCCAACAACTCCTCCAGCACCCGCCGCACCCTTCAGATCATGAACCTGCGCCTGCGCTACAAGCCCGAACTCGACCCCGACGGCGACGGCTACTTTGAGACCAACCTCTATGGCGATGGCCCTTATATCGCGGGTGACCGCAGCTCGGGCACCGGCCCCCTGAAGCAGTACATCAAACCCGGCACCGACCTGCGCTTAGACGGCTTTTTTACCACCGAGGACGCCTGGCGCGGGCTTTACGTGCGCAGCGGCCACACCCAGGACGTGGAGCTTGAAGGGGCTTTGGGCACAGTGAACTGAAAGAGGGCCTGATCCCGGTAGGATCATCCCATCCTGCCGGGTTTTTTTGTGCTCGGGCCGGGTTTCGTCGTGGTTGTGCCCTTGTGCTCTGTTCAGGACAAGCCTTTCCCGAGGTCGAATGGCTCATCGTGTGTGAAGAGCGCTCTACACAGCCTCGGCTCGCTTGCGCTGGCTGGGGTCGAGCACCCGCTTGCGCAGGCGCAGGCTCTGGGGGGTGATTTCCAGAAGTTCGTCGGGGGCCAGAAACTCCAGGGCCTCCTCGAGCGTAAACTTGCGCGGGGGAATGAGCCGGATGTTCTCGTCGGAGCCGGCGGCGCGGATGTTGGTGAGCTTTTTGTTGATGTTGACGTTCACGTTCAGGTCGTTTTCGCGCACGTGCTCGCCCACAATCATGCCCACGTACACCTCGGTGCCAGGCTCGATGAAAAACTGGATGCGCTCCTGCAAGCGGAAGAGGCTGTAGGCATAGGCCACCCCGGCCTCCATGGCCACCGCCGAGCCGGTGGTGCGGGTTTCCAGGCTGCCCACGTGCGGGCCGTAGGCGTGGAAGTTGTGGCTCATTACGCCCTCGCCCGCGGTGAGGGTCAGGAAGAGGGTGCGGAAGCCGAACAAAGCCCGGGCCGGTACGGTGAACTCGGCGCGGATGCGCCCGCCAGGGGTACCGGCTCCGCCGGGGTGCGTGCGCACCTGACCTGGCTCCTGCTCCATGTGCACCATCTGGGCCTTGCGGCTGCCCAGGGCCTCCATTACAGGGCCAAAGCGGGCCTCTGGCACATCCACCACCAGGTACTCGTAGGGCTCCTGAATCTGCCCCTCCACTTCCTTGAGCAACACGCTGGGCTGGCCCACCGAAAGCTCGAAGCCCTCGCGGCGCATGGTTTCTAAGAGCACCGAGAGGTGCAACTCGCCGCGCCCGTGCAGCTCGAAGGTGTCCGGGGTGACCTCGATTACCCGCAGGGCCACGTTGGTCTCGAGTTCCTTCAAAAGCCGCTCCCGAATCTGGCGGCTGGTGACGAACTTGCCCTCCCGCCCGGCAAAAGGCGAGGTGTTGGGGGTCACGGTGATGCTCACCGTGGGCTCGTCTACGGCCAGCCGGGGCAGGGCCTCGGGGGCCTCCCTGGCTGCGATGGTGTCGCCAATTTCCACCCCCTCCATACCGGCAATGGCCACGATGTCGCCGGGGGTGGCTTCTTCGACCTCGAGGCGCTCCAAACCCCGGTGGGTGAAGACCGCCCCCACCTTCAGCTCGCGCGCGCCGCGCTCGCCTAAAATGGTCACCCACTGGTGCTTGCGCACCCTTCCCCGGTGCACCTTGCCCAGGGCAATCTTGCCCAGGAAGTTGGAGTAGTCGAGGTTGGCCACCCGAAGCTGGAAGGGGCCTTCGGCCACCTGGGGGGCCGGGATGTGCTTCAGGATGGTCTCGAAGAGGTCGCTCAGGTCGGGCTTGGGAGTCTCGCCCAGCCAGGCCGTCCCCTCCCGCCCCACCGCGTAGAGGTAGGGGAAGTCGAGCTGTTCGTCGGTGGCGCCCAGCTCGGCCATCAGGTCGAAGGTTTCGTTCAGCACCGCATCGGGCCGGGCGTCCTTTTTGTCCACCTTGTTGATCACCACAATGGGCTTGAGACCGGCCTCGAGGGCCTTCTTCAGCACAAAGCGGGTCTGGGGCATGGGCCCTTCGGCGGCATCCACCAAGAGGAGCACCCCGTCCACCATGCTGAGAGCCCGCTCCACCTCGCCGCCAAAGTCGGCGTGGCCGGGGGTGTCCACGATGTTGATCTTCACGCCCCCCCATTCCACCGCGGTGTTCTTGGCCAGAATGGTAATGCCGCGCTCGCGCTCGAGGTCGTTGGAATCCATAATGCGCTCGCCGCCCTCGTCGTGGCGCGAGAGGGCCTTGGCCTGCTTGAGCATCGCATCCACCAGGGTGGTCTTGCCGTGGTCTACGTGCGCAATAATGGCGATGTTTCTGAGTTCCATGGATTCTCCAGGGGGATTGCCGTCTGATGTGCCGACAGCAGGCAACCCTGTCAGTGTAGCGGAAAAACGGGGCTTTGTATATGGCAGCGCTCCCTTACGCTAGAATTGCCCTATGGCTGCCCGCGCCCCGCGCCCTCTGCGCCTGTCCAAGGAGGAGTGGCTCGAGCTCGAAAAACAGACCGACCAGCGGTATGAGTACCTGGATGGTTTTGTTTACGCCATGGCCGGTGAGAGCAAGCGGCACAACGAAATCGTGCTGAACATAGCCGATGCCCTCAGGCCGATTGCCAAAACGCGGGGCTGCGCCTTTCAGGTGCAAACCGTTCGCACCTGGGTCGCTCAGCTCAACCGCTACTACTACCCCGACGTGGTGGTCAGTTGCGCCGAGGAGCCCAACGACCACGAGATTCATCAGCCCTGCTTCATCGCAGAAGTTTTGTCTAGCAGCACCCTTGAGCGCGACCGGCGCGAGAAGCTCGATGCCTACTTCAAAATCCCCACCCTGAAAACCTATCTGCTGGTCTCGCAGGAAGAGCGCCGGGTAGAAATCTACCAGAAGACCCCTTGGAACCTCTGGTGGAGCGAGCTGGTCAACGAAGGAAGCCTGGAGGTTCCCTGTCTTGAGGCCCGTCTCAGCCTGTCCCAGGTTTATGCTGGGCTGGCCGTGCCCGAGGCCCAGCCTTTAGACCCCTAGCAGCAGGTCGGCGGCCCGCTCGGCCAGCATCAGGGTCGGGATGTTGGTATTGCCGCGCACCACCCCCGGCATTACCGAGGCATCCACCACATAGAGGTTTTCACACCCATAGACCTTCAGATGTTCGTCCACCACCTGCCCCATGCTGCAGGTGCCGGCAGGGTGGTAGAGGGTCTGGGCATGCTGGCGGATGTAGGCGGCTATCTCAGCCGGGCTTCGCACCTCGGCCTGGCGGGGGTGGGGCGGGCCCCGGAAGGGGTCGAAGGCTTTCTGGGCCGCAATCTCGCGGGCCAGGGTCATTCCGGCCTGCAAGACCTCGAGGTCGGCAGGCTCGCGCAGGTAGCAGGGCTGGATCAGCGGGGCGTCTTCGGGGTCGGCGCTCCTGAGCGCTATGAACCCCCGGCTCTGGGGCGCGATGAGGGTGGGGCCGATGGTGAAAAAATAGCCCTCCTCGCGGTCGAAGCCGTGGTTGCTGAAGAAGGCCGGGCCAAAGTGGAACTGCTAGTCG
>NZ_JANWVH010000125.1 GCF_025056915.1 Meiothermus sp.
CAGGTAGCGGGCGTGGCCAGCGGTCTCGGCCACCAGCATGCCCCGGTGGGTACACACATTGGAGAGCAGGTGCAATCGGTCGTCGAAGTCGCGGGTCAGCACCAAAGGCTCGTCTAAGCAGCCCTCGAGCAAGATAAGGGGCTTGACCGTGCCGGGGGCCTTCAGGTCGTCGGTGTCGCCCACCCACTGCCAGCTTTTGGCAAAGACCTTTTCCTTGCTGGCCTCGTAGAGGGCCGGGTCTTTGTAGAAGCTCGAGGGCAGGGTGGCGGCCTGGGCGATGTCGGGGTGTACTTCAAGGTTTTTCATGGTTGCTCCTTGGCAGATTAGAGATAAGCCAACAAACCAGGTCGGTACAGCCTGCTTGCGACTGTACGAGGGCCGCTGGGGTTTTACTTACCGGCAGCAATAATGGCCCTGGCAAAGCGCAATAACTTGGTTTGAATGTCGGGCCAGGAGCGCATGGCTTCATTATAAAAGCAAAGCCCCCGCACCTCCGGCGGGGGCTTGGGGAAGGTGCTTTACCGACCCCACTCCAGCTTGACCACCAGCTCGCCACCCTTAGGGCCTACGCTCACCTCGAGCCTATCCCCTCCCCGGCGGTACTCGGCCTCGTAGGCCAGGTTCTTCTTGCCCCCCTTGGACTTGAAGCTCACCTTCACCCAGCCCTTGGCCACAAGGTCGCGGTGGTAGTAGCTGAAAACCTGCTCCACGTCGCCCCCCCGGTAGGCCACCCGGTACTCGGTGTCCTCGCGGTCTTCCCACAGCACCGCGTAGCCCGGCAGGGGGCTGATGAAGAAGATGGGCGGCCTGGGCGCTACTGGCTCGGGGTGGCCGGCCCAGCGGGGCTGCACGTTGTAGCGCACCACGTCGCTCACCCAGTCCTGGTCGGGCAGCGGGGTAACCACAATCGAGAGGGCCCGGGCCAGGTTGCTTGCCCCCTGTACCCGCATCTGCCCGCTCTTGATGTCGGCAATCTGGGCGAGCGAGAGCGGCGTGCGGCTGGCCACCGCGAGCACCTGGTCTACCCCGGCGGGCCCGCTGATGGTGAACTCGTAGCGCGCCCCAGTCTCGGGGAAGACCCGGGTCTCGCCCCCGCGCAGGTAGTTGTTCTGGTTGTAGGCGTTGGGCAGAATCAGGTCAATCTGGCCATCGGCGTTGATGTTGAACAGGTAGACGTAGGCGTTCTGGTTGACCTGGACGTAGATTTTAATCTTGTCGCCGAAGTAGTAGGTGGCGTTGCCCAGCCCCGAGGGGTCGCGGTCGAGCCAGGTCTGCACGCTCAGGTCGGTGGGCACCGGGTTAACGATGATGCCCTGGGGGCTCAGCACCGGCGCCGCAGAGGCCATCAGGCCCAAGAGTCCAGCGATGCTTGCAATCCGTCGCTTCATCTCTTCCTCCTGCCCCCAGGGTAGGAAACCCCAAGCCCCCGGCCATGAAGCCTGCATCAGCAAAACTTAACCTTGGCGTTGAGCGATTCTTTAGTGGCTGGACCCAAAAACCCCCTTATGCGAAAACTGCATAAAGGGGGTTTGGTGTTTTGGACTTGGTGGGCGACGAGGGACTCGAACCCCCGACTTCATCCTTGTAAGAGCGATTTGGCGGTTTCCACACCGTTATACAGCCCCCCTCCCCAACCCATGCTATCTACGTCAGGGACGCTATAACTCAATCTGAGCTTCCCGTACCTTGCCATACCATACCGGGGTGTTTTGCACTCTGCATTGCACACAGATTGCACACAAACCCGGACTACCCTTCCCCCCGCGTGCGCTCCCGAAAGGCCACCAACCGACACTCATCCGAGCAGTAGCGGGCTGTTTTGCGCTCGTAGAAAAAGGCCGCGCCACAGTGGGCGCAAACCGCCTGTCGCCCGCCGAAACGAGCCAGCGAAAGTAGGGCTAGGTGAAAGGCCCCGACATAGCCCGGGCCCTCACTACCGCCTTCTAAGCCGACGAGGGGTTCTAGTACCTGCGCTACCCCAGCCTGCCCCCGACGGCGGAGGTACTCTCGAACCCTCCGCTCGCTAATGCGCTTGGGGCAGAGCTGGAGAAGCTCTAGCGCCGCCCCCACCGGCCAAAAAGGGGAAATGTACCCCCGGGGCTTCCCGGAAGTGTTCTCGAGTCCCTCGAGCCAGTATTGCCAGGCCTGGGGGTGCCTAGGGCCTTCTTTCCAATCGGAAAGGCTCTCAAGAAAGGCCCGCGTCGGCTCCCCCGCACAGCGGAGGGCCTCCCCCCAAAAGCGCGTCTCTATCGTTGCCCGAACCCAGCCCCACAGGGAATCATCACCCTGAAAGGGGGAGTCCTCCCAACTTCCGTACCGTACGAACGAGGTGGGCAAATCGCTCGGAGGGTGCAGCAACCCGATACCCCCGGCAAGCTTCTCTGTGCGCTTCATGAAGTGCTTTAGCTCCGACCCCTCTTGGCGCAGGCTGGTTTGCAGGGCCTGCCAGAGCTCGTAAAAGCCCCGAAGTGGGCTTTTTGGCTCCACGGGCAGCGGCCAAAAGGAGAGCCTGGGATACGAGAGGTTGGGTGGGGGAACTAGCCGCAGCCGAGCCATCTCGGTCAGAACAGCCTTTATTCCTGCCTCGAGGCCCCCTTGCAAACGGGCACAACTATAAATCCGCATCAAATCTCTCGCCATGCCGCTGTAAGGCGTTTCCGGCTGTCGCAGCCAACCAGGTGTGAAAGGCGAGAGTTCCTCCGGCCCCTCGGCCCAGGTGACCTTGCCACGCAGTGGGGCGGCTGAAACGGTAACTGCAACACTAACAGATACTTGCACCCCTGCATTTTACCGCCTACTGTGGCTTACATGGAAAAAGTTCTGCTTACTGTCCGAGACCTTCAGAAAACCTTAGGATGGGGCCGGGACACTTGTTATAAGCTGGCGAAGTCGCTGCCACACGTAAAAATCGGCTCTGCGCTTTACGTGCGCTCCGAGGATGTGCGCGACTTCGTTGCCAATGCAGCCAAGCGCCGGGCTGACGTGCGGGCCGAGCTCGCGGGTGGTGGGGTGGCCGATGAGTGATTGGGTTTCGCTGGCCGACGCGAAAAAAGTCCTTGGTTTGAGCGACCGACGACTCAACCGCCTGATTGAGGAGCGTTGCCTGCTCGAACGATGGTTTCCCGGCTCTGGGTGGTGTTTGCGAAGGGCGGATGTTGAGGAGCTGGCTCGCCTGATTCAGAGCGAGGTGCGCGGGCAAGTGGGCGGTGGTTCCGTTGCTCAGTGACTCCATCGAAAACGCCCTTCTGGCCCGCCTTTGCAACGTCCGCCCCGCCGGCCCCAACCGATGGCGGGCCACCTGCCCCGCGCACGGCTCGGGCCGGAACCAGGCCCTCAGTATCGTAGTCCAGGGCGAGAAAATCCTACTGCATTGCTTCGCAGGTTGCCCCGCCGAGCGGGTGCTCGAGGTTCTCGGGCTTACCTGGGCTGACCTTCGCTCGGGAAACACCCGGCCCTGGCTGGCTCCCTCGAGGCCCGACCCCAGGCCGTCCCTACCTGGTGACGATTGTGTGCGCCGGTGGCAGGGGTGGTGGCAAAGCGCATCACCGGGGCATCCCCTGCTGGAACGGTACCTTCACGCACGAGGCTTGAGCATACCCCCGCCCCCAACCTTGCGGCTGGCCCTCTGGGGCGGCCAGCCCCTCATGCTGGCCCGCGTGGTGGATGGGGCCGAGCGGCTGATGGGGATGCACCTGACCACCCTCGAGCCCGATGGCACGGGCCGCCGGGAGAAGCGCCTGGCCAGCGGCTCAAAGCCCCTGGGCGGCGCCATCCGGCTGTTCAACCGTGAACGAGACAAGCCCCTCGCCCTGGCCGAGGGCATCGAAACCGCTTTGGGTGTTCATCAGGCCACCGGCTGGCCGGTCTGGGCCTGCGTGAGCGCCGGTGGCCTTGCTGCCGTCGAGCTCCCCCTCGAGGTTCACGAGGTGGTGGTTTGCGCCGACCACGATAGCGCCGGGCTCGAGGCCGCCCACAAGCTCGCCCGGCGGCTCTTGTCTGAGGGCCGCCGGGTGCGGCTGGCCGTCCCGCCCGTGGAGGGCCAGGACTGGCTGAATGTGCTGGCCGAGGAGGTCGCATGACCGCCCGCGAGCTGCTCGAGGCCCCCGACGTGCTGGCTGATGAAGTTTGGCCTGAGCCGGAGCCCCTAGACGGCGCTGCAAAGCTCCATCCCTGGCCGGTAGGCGCTATCTTGCCGCCTCAGCTCGAGGACTTTGGCCTGGCTTTTGCCGACCGCCTGTGCATTGACCCCGGCCCGGTGATGATGACATTGCTGGCCGCCTCTTCCGCGCTAACCAGTGGCAGGGTCTGGATTCAGCCCGACCGAGATAACCCCACCTGGCAAGAACCGACCTCCCTGTGGTTGGTCATTGTGATGCCCATTGCCACGGGAAAAACGCCCATTTTGAAGGCCGCGCTAGGCCCTGTGTGGGCCGTTGAGAAAACCCTCCGCGAGGAGCACGAGCTGGCTTTGCAAACCTACAAAGCCGAGCTCGCCTCCTGGGAATCCCGGAAGCGCAACGAGCGCGGGCCTAGACCGGAGCCCCCCCGCGTTTCCCGCCTCCTGGCCCAGGACGCCACCCGAGAGGCTTTAGCCGACTTACTGACTACGAACCCCGGCCTGCTGGCTTATCACGACGAGCTCGCGGGGCTATTCAAAACC
>NZ_JANWVH010000126.1 GCF_025056915.1 Meiothermus sp.
TTGCAGGCCTGGTCGGCCTCCAATCTCGAGTTGAAGCGTGCCGGGGCTGGGGTCTCTTGATTCAAGTTGCCGGTTAGCTTTTCTTTGTGCATTTTCCGACCCGGTGCGTTGCCTTTATTAGTTTGGTCGTCCAAAAAACGCCTATAGTGACCATTCTGGCTGTCGGGACTCATTTCCTGGGCTGTGCTTGTACATAGGATGGTGAGGTGGAGTACCTTGCCTATGCCGTCTTGCTGCTGACCTACCTGGGCCTGGGCCTGGGCTACTGGCCCGGCTACCGCATGAACCGGGCGGCCATCGCCCTCACCGGCGCGGCTTTTCTGATTGTGCTGGGGGTGCTCGACTTCGAGCAGGCCTGGCGGGCTTTGGAGCCCCATACCCTGGGCTTTTTGTTTGGGGTGATGGTGCTCAACACCCACCTGGGCTATGCGGGGTTTTTTCAGTTGGTGCTGAACTGGCTGGTGCACCTGGCCCGCTCGCCCCTGGGCCTTTTGGCCTGGCTGACCTTTGGCGCCGGCCTGTTGTCGGCCCTGTTCCTCAACGACACCATCGCCATCCTCTTCACCCCGCTGGTGCTGGCCCTCACCCGCACCCTGGGGCTGCCGCCGGTGCCCTACTTGCTGGCCCTGGCCGGGGCCACCAACCTGGGCAGCGTGGCCACCCTGACCGGCAACCCCCAGAACATTGTGGTGGGGAGCCTCTCCCGCATCAGCTACCTGGACTTTGCCGCCGCCCTGACCCCGGTGGCCCTGCTGGGCCTGTTGGTGCAGGTGGGGCTTCTGTACCTGCTCTATCCGGCGCTGCGCTCCCTGAAGCCCCTGCCGCCCCTGCCGCCCCTGCGCTTTCGCTACAACCGGGCGCTTTTGTTCAAGGGCCTCTGGATTACCCTGGCCTTGCTGGCGGCGTTCCTGCTGGGCTACCCCCTGGCCCAGGCCGCCCTGATTGCCGCCGGCTTGCTCTTGTGGAGCCGCCGGATTCGCTCCGAGCGCTTTTTTATGCGGGTGGACTGGGAGCTTTTGGTCTTGTTTTCGGGGCTTTTCATGGTGACGGCTGCGGTAAAGGAGCTGGGCCTCCTGAATCTTATGGAACCCCTGGCTGCCACCGCACCAGGCCTGGCCGGCGTGACGGTGCTGCTGTCCAACCTGATTTCCAATGTGCCGGCGGTGCTGCTACTGTACCCCCTGATTCCCGCCGGCGACCCCCAGGGCTGGCTGCTGCTGGCGGCGGCCTCGACGCTGGCCGGCAACCTGACCCTGCTGGGCTCGGTGGCCAACCTGATTGTGGCCGAGACCGCCCGGCGCGAGGGCTACCACCTGAGTTTTCTGGAGCACCTGCGCTTCGGTCTGCCGCTCACGCTGGTTACATTGCTGATTGCTTATGGCTGGATTTACCGCTAGCCTCGAGCCCCGCCTGATGGCGGTGGCCCAGGAAATAGAAGCCCCCACCCACGCCGACATTGGGGCCGACCACGCCCTCTTGCCCCGCTACCTGCTGCAATCCGGGCGCGTCGAGCGCGTGATTGTGGTGGAGAAAAACCGGCAGCCCTGGGAGAACTCGAGGCGAGCCCTTTCGGGCCTGAACGCCGAGGTGCGCCTGGGCGATGGCCTCTCGGTGTTGCAGGCGGGCGAGGCCGACTCCCTGAGCCTGTGTGGGATGGGGGCTAAGCGCATGGTGCGCATCCTCTCGGCCCACCCGGCCCGGCTGCCCCCCCGCCTGGTGCTCCAGCCCAACGACAGCCCCGAGCCCCTGCGCCGCTGGGCCCTTTCCGCCGGGCTGGCTTTGGTCAACGAACAGATGGTGGAGGGCTTCTGGCGCTACAGCATCCTGACCCTACAGCGCGGGCCCTGCACGGCCTACGCCGGGCTGCCGCTCGAGCCCGCCCTGCGCTACGGGCCGCTCTTGCTCAAGGCCCGGCACCCCTTGCTGCGGGCCGAACTGCAAGCGTGCGGGCAGTATCTGCGGACGCTGGCGCAGGTCGAGAAAGTGCGGGCTGAGCTCGAGCTGCTGGAGCAGGCCCTGGCGCTTCTGGAAGGTTGACAACGGCTTGCCCCGCTCAATGCGGCAGCCTGGGTTGCAGGAGGCCGTACACGTAGGTGCCCAGCAGCGCCCCCAGCAAAATCAGCAATGCGCCCGCATGTCCGCTGCCCAGCAGCGCGTAAATGGGCCCTGGGCAGGCGCCCACCAGCCCCCAGCCCAGCCCAAACACCACCCCGCCCCACACGTAGCGGTAGCGGCCTGGGTCGGGCGGGCGGACGCGCAGGGGTTCCCCATCGCGGGACTTGACCCCCAGCCGCCGCAACAGCCAGAGCGAGAACGCTGCGGTCAGCACCGCGCTGCCAATGATGCCGTACATGTGAAACGACTCGAAGCGAAACATCTCGTAGATGCGATACCACGAGGCAATTTCGGAGCGGATGGCCACCACCCCAAAAAATACCCCTGCCAGCAGGTAGGGCACGTACTCCCCCACGCGAACGCTGCGCTTGGGGCTGCTTTCGGAGAGCACAAACTCATCGGAAACGGGAAGCGCCATCGCTCACCTCAGCAAACCCAACGCCCAGGGCAGGATGAAGTGGGCTGCCGCCAGCCCGCCCACAAAGAAACCCACCGTAGCCAGCAGGGAAGGCAGTTGCAGCGCGGCCAGCCCGGTTATGGAGTGCCCCGAGGTGCACCCAGCCGCCCAGCGGGCCCCAAAGCCAATCAGGAACCCGCCCAGCAGCAAGAACAAGGCCCCCGGCAGGCTCCACACCGCCTGCCAGGAAAAAAGCTCTTTGGGCAAAAAGCCCGAGTCCGGCGAAACCCCCATCTGCTGGAGGGCAGCAGCGGTCTGGGGGTTGAGCTGCACCGGGTTGGGGTTGGCCCAGAGCACCCCGGCCACAAACCCCCCCAGCACAATGCCCAGCACAAAGGCCAGGTTCCAGCTTTCGGCCCGCCAGTTGTACTGGAAGAAGGGCTGTCGGCTGCCCAGGGCCGCGCAGAGGTGCCGCAGCGAGGAGGAGATGCCAAAGCGCCGGTTGCCTATGAGCAGAAGCAGCGGGACGGTCAGGCCAATCAAGGGGCCTGCCACATACCAGGGCCAGGGATGGGTCAGCCATTCCATACAGACCATCATCCAAAAAAAACTGACAAAGATTGTAAACTAATCCGCAAAAAGAGGGCCTCGAGCTTCCCGCCAGCGGGCTCGAGGCAAAAGCGGCTCAGATGCGGCAGGTAGAGCGCACCAGAGTACCCCCCACTCGGAAGGTACCAAGACCGTTCCGATCAAGCTCCCACACATACGGACCACCCGCATACGTCCGCAGCGGTGAGGTTCGGGTGAGCGTGAGGGTTTGGAAGGCGTTGTCGTAGAACACACGCACAGTGTTGTTGTCCACGTAGTTGACCACAAGGCGCCCCCCGTTGCAACTGTAGGTATAGGTGTCAGGCCTGGGAGGACCAACGGGTACAGGCTGAGGATCGGTTACCGTGATTTGCCTGGGCTCGTCTTCCACCAGCAGAATACAAGAAGAAAGACCTAGCAAGAGGCCGAAAAGCGTGACGATGCGCAACATATTTCTCCTAGGGACAGTTGTCAATTACGTAGGCGGGGCCGAGGGTAATAATGCGGTCAGAACCTGCCGTAGGACGTACCTTGATCACAACGTAAGTTCTGCCAATAATAGATGGGCTCGGTACTGGGGTGGGGTTGACCACAATAGCTTGTGGGAACAAGCTCAGCGGAGCAGTTCTCGCCGGGATGTTGTAGGTTACGGTAACGGTACGGTTGGAAGTATCGTTCCGGGGGTCATTGGCATTGAAAGACGCAAAGCCTGCCTCGTCCTTAGTGGCAAAGCCTTTCAGGTAAGAGTCCCAACCCGCCAGCAAAGTCGGGTCATTGTAGCGAAAGCTGTAGCCGAGTAGGGTCGTTTTGTTATCGCAGACATAGTAGGTCGGGTTGCGTTGATCCCCGTTCCAATAGTTGGTTTCGAAACTCGCGTTGGAAATCTGAAGCCCTCCCAAAACGAAAATGCAGCCCGACAGTGCAAAGGCAAGGGTTAGTGCAGCCAGGAAATAAACCAACTGCTTGGGTCTCATAGTTCTAGAGTACCACATGGGTCATGTTTTCAAATCCTGGTTACACCGTAGCTAAAGCAAGCCTAAAGACGGCCTCCTTCGCTAAAGGTTAAGAATTAGCTGATAGACTTGTTGGGCTAAAAGGCATAGTCTCCTTACAGGGAACCTTGAGGTGAAAGATGAACCGAACCATCACCCTGGTTTTAGCCTCTGTAGCAACCATTGCAATGGCCCAGCTGCGGCCCCAAGCCATCATTGTCAACCCCAATCCCCCAACTGACCTTCAAGTGCGGGTCTGGGTCGACAAAGACCCCGGCAAGACCGGAAATCCGGTCTATCAGTTCGGAGAGCCCA
>NZ_JANWVH010000127.1 GCF_025056915.1 Meiothermus sp.
CCGGCGCACCGGCTTTACCCCCCTTCAGCGCATCATGAGCGCAGGGGGCAAGTTCTACCTGCTCTTGCCCAACACCCAGGCAGTGCATCAGGCGCTCCGCGAGGTGCGCAGGGACTGGGAGGAATGGGCTTTGGAGCAAGGCGCTACCTTGCTGCCTTTTTTGGCTGAACATCCCTTTGCTCCCGCGGGCTTCAAGCGCTTCAGCCTGGTGCTTCAGGAGGCGCACCAGAAGCTGGCCCTGGCCAAGCTAAGGCCCCTGCAAAGCCAGCTGGGGAGCTTCTACCTGAGCGGAAGCGGCCAGAGCCTTCGCCCCTGCGCGGCCTGCGGGGCGCGCCCAGCCAGGTCGGCCACCGAGGCGCTTTGCCACGGGTGCGAGCGGGATGCTCACCTGGGCCGCCTGATTCCCAAGCGAGAGGAGGTGGGGTTTTTTAGCGATGGTGCCCCCAAGCCCCACCACCGCTTTCCGGGCTGGCGGGTGGCTTTAGAGAAATCGGATCTTTACACCCTGCGCACCCGCCCCAGCTTCACCCCGGCCCCCTATCCCTGGGAGGTGCGGCTGCTGGCCGGACACATCCTCACCCTGCGCGATGCGCTGAACACAGGAAATTGGCGCGACCTGGCCGAGTACCAGGCCTGGGCCAGGGAACAGGGCCTTTGGGAAGAGGAAGAAGGGGGCCGCAAGGAAGACGACCCCCTCACCCTGGCCGAGCTGGCCGAGTTTTCCAACGGGGCCAAGTACCTGGGGGCCCTGATGCTCGACGCCGATCGCATGGGCGAGGCCTTTGCCACGGGGTTTGTGGACGAAAAGGGCGCCGACCACAGCAGCCCCAGCCGCATAGCGAGCCTTTCGCGAATGCTCGAGCTCTTCTTTGCCGGGGAGGTGCTGGAACTTATCAAGCACCCCAAAACCTACGCCAAGCGCTTGGGTTGGAGCGAGCTCGAGGCCAGCGAGAAAGCCCGCCGCTTCCCCCTCATCTACTCGGTCTATGCGGGGGGCGACGACCTCTTTCTGTTGGGGCCCTGGGACGTGCTCCTGGAGTTCGCCCTGGACTTAGAAGCGCTCTACCGAAGGTTCACCCAGCATCCCCAGCTCACCCTTTCGGGCGGGTTCGTGCTGGTGAACCCCTCGCTGCCCATCCCCCTGCTGGCCGAGGCGGTGCAGGAGGCCGAGCAGCAGGCCAAACAGAACGGGCGGAACCGGCTTCACCTCTTCGGTCAGAGCGTGCCCTGGGCAGAGCTGCGGGACCTGGTGCCTTGGGTGCGGGACTTGCGGCAACACCTGAACGCTGAGGGCGAAGAGGGCCTGAGCAGCGCGCTGGCCTACCGGCTTTTGCGCCTGTGGAAGCAGCACCAGCAGGAAGACCCAGCCCGCCGGATGCGCTACAAGCCCCTGCTGGCCTACACCCTGCGCGAGCGGAGCAAGGAAATTCGGGAACACTACCTGCAGCTAACCGACCACCAAGCCCCGGCCTGGCAGTACCTGCCGGTCTGGTTGCAGTGGGGGTTGTACCTGGAGCGATAGGGAGGCGGTATGGAGTTTTTTGAGGACCTGGAAAGGGGTGTTTACCGAAAGGGGCTTTTTGACGAGGAGGCCAAGCGCTGGGCGCAGGAGTTGCGCAGTGAGGGGCAGGGGCAGAACAAGCTCAAGTCGAGCCAGTTTCGCAACTACTTCCACGAGTTCCGCCGGCTCGAGGACGTCTTCGAGCGCTACAAGCGGGAGGCCGGGGAGGACAAGGAGCTGGCCTGGAGGCGCTTTTCTTCCCAGATTGAGCTACTGCGGGCCAAGCTGGCCTATGGAGGGCGCTCCAACGGCGGCCCTCTGCAAAACCTACCCACATTCCGGGCGCGAATGGATGAGCTTCTCTCCGATGCCAAAAAAAGCGAGAAGCACTTCGCGGCAGCCATGCTCTTTTTGGAAGCGGTGCTGGCCTACTTCTACGGACTGGAAGGCGAGCGCAACGGCGATGCTGCGTCCCGTGGCCCCCAGCCTCAGGGCAGGAGGTAACAGATGAAACTGCTTGGCTACAAGCGCATTCACGGCATCATCCGGCTCAAAAGCGGCCTGCGGATTGGCATGAGCAAAGACCAGATGGCCATTGGGGACGTGGATAACCCCGTCATCCGCAACCCGCTGACCGACGAGCCCTATATTCCCGGCTCCTCCCTCAAGGGCAAGATGCGGTATTTGCTCGAGTGGTACTTTGGGGGGAAGTACATTACTGAGTCCGACCAGTACCATGTTTACAAGGACGAGGATGGCCCCATCGGGCGTATTTTCGGCGTGGCTCCTGGTAACGACCGCCGCAGCAAGGAGCTAGCTCTGCAGCGCGGCCCCACCCGCCTCCTGGTGCGCGACGCTTACCTAACGGAGGAGTCCAGAAAGGCCCTCGAGGCCATGACCGCCCGCGGCGGCTACCTGACCGAGGTCAAGCAGGAGGTTTTCATCCCCCGCATCGGCGGCAACGCCAACCCCCGCACCGCCGAGCGTGTGCCCGCTGGGGCCGAGTTCGCCTTTGAGATGGTCTACCGGGTGATGGACACCGGCGATGGTGGCCGGACTGACCGGGAGAACTTCAAGCACGTGGAGAAAGCCCTGGAGCTTTTGCAGCTCGATGGCCTGGGGGGTTACATCAGCCGGGGCTACGGTCAGGTGGAGCTTTCGTACCAGGTAGAGGATAGATGAGGGTTTTGGCTTTTCACCTGCGGTTGGGTAGCCTTGCTCACCCGCTCAGCGCCCCCACCCTCTGGGGCCACCTGGCCTGGTGGGTGCGCTATACCCAGGGAGAAGATGGGCTTGGGGCGTGGCTGCAAGAGTTTCAAAACAAACCCCCCTTCCTCATCTCCTCGGCCTTCCCCAGAGGCTACCTGCCCCGCCCCCTGCTGCCGCCTGTCCAGGTGCAGGATACCCTGAAGCGCAAAAAGCTCAAGGGCCTGCGCTACTTGAGCCTGGAAACCTTCAAAAGGGTCATCCAGGAGGGGGAGCAAGCCCTGCTAAACTCCCCCGAGCTGGAAAAGAGCCAGACGCCCCGCGTCAGGGTAGCCAGCCAGACCCGCGTGGGCATTGCCCGCGCCACCGGCACCGCCCAGGAAGGCATCCTCTTTACCGACCGGATCTACTGGCTGGGCCAGCAGGTGTGGACGGTGTACGTGCAGATGCGAGGAGAGGCCGACTACCTGGAAACTGCCCTTCGGGAGATTGGCGCCTTTGGCTACGGCGGCAAAGCCAGCGTGGGCCTGGGGCGCTTCGAGGTGGTGGCTGTGGAAGAGATGGAGCTGCCCGAGGCGGAAAACCCCGCCCACTACGTCACCCTGGCCCCCACCCTGCCCGAGGGCGAGGGCTTTTTTGCCCTGGAAACCTACTGGGGCCGCCTGGGAGGCCACTACGCCCAGGCCGAAACCCCCTTCAAGCGCCCCTACCTGCGGGCCAGGGAGGGCAGCGTGTTCAGGCAGGTGCCCTCGGCCAAGCTCCTGGACGTGACCCCCGAACCGGCCCCGGAAGCGCAGGTTAGGGTCTGGGAGTATCTGTATGCTTTCCCCTTAGGGGTGCGGGTATGAGCTTTCTGGAGAGTTATCGGCTGGTCATCGAGACCCTGGGGCCCATCCACGTGGGCACAGGGGAAGCCTTCCCGGCCTACAGCTACCTGCTGGACGAAAAAAACAAACAAGCCCTGATTTTAGACGCAGGGCGGCTTCTGGAGCTGCTTACCCCTGAGCAGCAGAAAAATTACCTTGAGGCGGTGGCCCAGGGCCCCAAGCGGGCCCAGGAGAGCCTGCAATCGCTCTGGAACAGCGGCCTGGTAGACCCCACCCCGGCCATCCTGCGCCAAGTGGCGGTAAGCGGACCTTTCATCCAGACCGTCAAAAAGGCCACCGACGCGGCGGGGCTCGAGTTCCGCCCCCTGCCCCGAAGCGCCCTGGGGGCCTATCTGCCGGGCTCTTCCATCAAGGGGGCTTTGCGAACGGCCTGGATGTTTAGGCGGCTTTTGCAGAGAGGGCAGGATGTCGAGTACAAAGGCGGCTGGCGCTGGGGGGAGCGGGCACCCAAAGATGAATGGCCCCTGGTCAGGCCGCCCAAAGAGATTAGACCCCATGTTGCACAGGCGTTTGAGGCCCTGGTGTTGGATTATGAGACAGAGCGGGGCTTCAACCTCCACAAGGACCCCTTCCGTCAGGTGCGGGTTGGCGATACCGAACCCAGCGAAAACCTGCTGTTGAACCGGATCGGGGTTTTTCACCCCAGAGGCGCCATGGACGGCACCGTGCTGCTGGCCGAAACCTTCCGCAGCAAAACGCAGCTGGCGGCCACCCTCCGCTTTCACACAGGCCTGGCCCAACAGAACCACAAGGACACCGTTTCGCACAGGATTTCCGCTAAGGATTTAGCTGAGGCCTGCCGGGAG
>NZ_JANWVH010000128.1 GCF_025056915.1 Meiothermus sp.
CTCGAATGGCTCATAATACCAAGGAGAACCAATTTCGCCCTTCAGACAAATCCTGCCTTCTCGGCGCAAGATTGCTCGAATAAGGTGGGTGGTTTTGGCTTCTTGCAGGGTGTAATACCCTCTTCAGGTGTTCAGGCCACTTCTATCCTCAAGGTGGACGGTCGCAGGTGGGTCTCGAGGTCTTTCCCCAAACCCCTGCTTCCTGCCTCTTCGTTGCTGCAGTGGCCATCGAGAAGGTATCAAAGCTCAACGGCGGCGGTCAACAAGTTTGACCCAGAACGGCTCTGTGGATGCGCTATGCTAAGGCATGCAGCCAGACCTATGCTCCAAAGTCAATGCCAGGCTGCTAAGCGTCTTTTGTGGGCCGGGCTAAGCAGGGTTAGACCCGGGCCAGGAAGCCGCTTCAGGGGAGGTTTCCCATGAAATTGGGCGCTAAGGTTCGCAGCGAACTTCTCTCCCGCATCGGCTCTAATCCTGAGGTTCTACGAGGGCGCCCGCGCATCAAGGGAACCCGCATCGGCGTGCATATGGTTCTGGAGGCCCTGGCCTCCCAGATGTCCATCGAGGAGGTGCTGGTGCAGTGGCCCGAACTGACCCGCCAGGACATCCGGGCCGCTTTGCTGTACGGGGCTCGAGCCACCAACTACGAGTGGATTGCCCTGCACGAGGAGTAATGCGCATTTTGCTGGATGAAAACATTCCGCAGCGGGTGCTGTGGTGGTTGATTGGCGAGGGGCACGAGGTGGTCACGGCGCGGGAGGTGGGCCTCACCGGGCGCTCCGATGCCTTTCTGTACGCCTATGCCGAGCAACACAACTACGTGCTGGTCACGCTCGACCTGGACTTTTCCGACCCTTTGCGCTTTCCCCTCAGCTTCCCGCGCATCGTGCTGCGCCCGGGGGTGATAGACCCCGAGCTGATGCGCGAAATTCTGCGCGATGTGTTCAGCCGGGGCTACCCTTTGTGGGGCGAGCTGTATGTGGTGCAGCCGGAGGGCATTGCTCGGTATAGTGAAGAACTGTGAAATGGGTGGAGTGCCCCAGGGATTCCTGGCAGGGGTATGGCCGGTTCATCCCCACCGAGGAAAAGGTGGGCTACCTGCTGAGGCTGCTCGAGGCCGGTTTCCAGAGCCTCGACCTGACCAGCCTGGTCTCGCCCAAATGGGTGCCCCAGCACGCCGATGCCGAGGCGGTGCTGGCCGCCCTGCCGCCGCCGGAGGGGCGGGAGTATCTGGCCATCATCGGAAATCTAAAAGGCCTCGAGCGGGCCCGGCAGGCCCGCCACCTGACTGCGGTGGGCTACCCCTTTGCCATCTCGGAGACCTTCCAGCGCAAAAACCTCAACCTGGGCATTGAAGAATCCTGGCCGGTGCTGGAGCAACTTGTGGCCGAGGCTGGGGGTTTGCGCTTTGTGGTTTATCTTTCGATGGCGTTTGGCAACCCCTATGGCGACGCCTGGGAGCCGGGCCTGACCGCGCGGTTTGTGGAGCGCCTGCGGCAGCTTCCGGGGCTTTCGGGCATTGTGCTGGCCGATACCTACGGGGTGGCCTCGGAAAAGACCATTGCCCAGACCCTCGAGGCCGTGGCCTTGGCCGGGGGCCTGGACGAGCAACTGGGCCTCCACCTGCACAGCCGTCCAGAGGATGCCCTGGCCAAGGTCGAGGTGGCCCTGCGGGCCGGGGTGCGCTGGCTCGAGGGGGCGCTGGGCGGCATTGGCGGCTGCCCCTTTGCAGGCGACGAGCTGGTGGGCAATCTGGCCACCGAGCAGGTGCTGCCCTATCTGGCCCAGCAAGGATACCGTCCTGTTGTCGGCCTCGAGCGGCTGCCGGAACTTTCCAGCCAGGCCCTTTTGCTCAGAACAAAATATGCCTAACCCCGCCGCAGCCCCAGCAGCAGCCCCGCCACAAAGGCCCCCCCGAAGGGCAGGTTGGTGGTGAGCACCCGCACCAGGGCGTCCCAGGCGCTTTTGATTTGCTCTTGTTGCAGCAGCGGCTCCACATCGCGCTGAATGCGCGTCCAGTCCACGTTGATGTAGCCCATCGAGGCCAGCACCTGCACCACCACAAAAATCAGGCCCAGGATAATGGCGACCCAGCGTCCTACGGTCTTGATGGCATAGCCTACGGCAAAACCGGCCAGCCCGCCAAAGGTGAGCTGCCCGATGTAAGGTTGGATCACTTCCACCCTTCTATTGTGCCATGCCCCGGCCAAAAGACCTGGTCAGGCTTTCTTGCGCAGGGCCTCGAGCGCGTCCCACTGTTCCTTGGTCAGCGCATCCAGCACGTTGAACTCTCCAGCATTCCAGACCGTCTCGCCCCCGTCAATGGTGATTACATCGCCGGTGATGAAGCCAGCGTAATCGGAGATGAGATAGGAAGCCAGGTTGGCGAGCTCGATGTGCTGGCCGACCCGCCCCAGGGGAATTTTTTTCTCGAACATCCGGGCAATCTCCGGGGTGGGCATCAGGCGCGTCCAGGCCCCTTCGGTGGGGAAAGGCCCCGGCGCAATGGCGTTGAGCCGGATGCCGTACTTGCCCCATTCTGCCGCCAGCGACTTGGTCAGGGTAACCACGCCCGCCTTGGCCGTGGCCGAGGGCACCACGTAGCCCGAGCCGGATTGGGCGTAGGTGGTGGCGATGTTGAGCATGGTGCCCTTCTGTCCCCGGGCAATCCAGCGTTTGCCGACCTCGAGGGTACAGTACACCGTACCGTGCAGCACGATGTTCAATACCGCGTCAAAAGCCCGGTAGGAAAGCCGCTCGGTCGGGGAGATGAAGTTGCCGGCGGCGTTGTTGACCAGCACATCTACCCGGCCAAAATGGGCCTCTACCGCGTCCACCATGGCTTTTACCGCTTCGGGGTCGCGCACGTCCACGGGCGTGGTGAAGACCTCGCCCCCGGTTTGCTGCATCATCTCCTGGGCGGCCTGGGCAATGGTCTCGGCCCGGCGGCTGGTGATGGCGACCCTGGCCCCCAGCTCCAGAAAACGTGTGCTCATCGAGCGGCCCAGACCCGTACCGCCGCCTGTGACCAGCACCACTTTGTCCTTCAAAAGCCCTGGTTCAAACATATCTTCACCGTCCATGCCACTTTACAACCCGCATGAGGGGCGCGAATGGCGCATCTTCGGGAAAAGTCTCGAAAGACAGCCCCTTCGTGGGCGTATTTTATACGCCTGTAAAGGCGGAGGTCAGGAATCAAGGCCCTGCCAGACCAACGTCCAGGGGAACGCAGGACGGAAGTGGGTGGTCGGGCTCCAACCCCTGCCTCGACCCGCCGCTTTAATCGTATGCACAGTGTTCAAGCAAAGCTGGCAGTACAGGCAATCTACCAACCCTCCGGCCCAATTCAGTAAGCTGAGGGGGTTATGTCCCTCGAAGACAGCGCTGTGAAGGGTCTGATGAACCTGGATGCCTACAAACAACAAGCGGCCCTCGAGGCCGTCCGATACGTAAAACCGGGCATGGTGGTGGGGCTTGGTACCGGCTCCACGGCCAGATATGCCGTTTTGGAGCTGGGCCGTCGGCTGCGGGAGGGGGAGCTTTCTAACGTGCTGGCGGTGCCGACCTCGGAGGCTACAGCCCTGCTGGCCCACGAGCTGGGAATTCCCCTTGGTGAACTGGGGCCGGGCGGGGTTGACCTGGCCATAGATGGCGCCGACGAGATTGCTCCCGACCTCACCCTCATCAAGGGCCTGGGGGGGGCTTTGCTGCGGGAGAAGATTGTAGAGGCCAGTGCCCGGCAGTTCATCGTAATCGCCGATTACACCAAGAAAGTGGCCCAGCTTGGGCGCGGGGTGGTGCCGGTGGAGATTGTGCGATTTGGCTACCGGGCGACCCTGCATGCGTTGGAGCGCATGGGCAAGCCCACCCTCCGCATGGATGGGGATGAGTTTTTCCACAGCGATGGGGGCAACCTGATTGTGGACGTTAACTTTGGCCCCATTCTGGATCCGGGGGGGCTCGAGGCCGAACTCAAACGCATTCCAGGCGTGGTGGAGACCGGGCTTTTTGTGGGCCTGGCGACTGCGGCCATTGTGGCCGGGCCGGAGGGTCTGGAGTACCTGGGCACTCCACCGAAATAGCCGCCAGGCATTCATTGGGCAGCGACAAACCACCTCTACTCGAACGGTTAGCAAAGTGCAGTAGCCGATAGGTCGGAGGCAGGGCTTCAGGGGGCGGGTGTTGGAGACCCATCGCCCACTTCCACCTTCCGCGTTATCGCACTCTTCTCAGACGTGGCCGCCCACGAAAACGAGAAGGGACAAAGAGACGTGCCTCACCGAGGTGAGGCACGCTTGTCTGCGTTG
>NZ_JANWVH010000129.1 GCF_025056915.1 Meiothermus sp.
TCGCGCTCTTCACAGACGTGGCCGCCCACGAAAACGAGAAGGGACAAGTGTCTGCGTTGCGTCTGGGCCGAGACGCATGTGTTCGAGTTTCCAGGCCGCCACTGTTCTGTTCAGAACCAGGCTTTCTCGAACTCGAGTGGCTCACAATATCTGAAGAGCGCTCTAAAACGATGGAAGCGCGGTCAAAAGCGGCAGGCTACAGGTGGGGCGCTAGCTTCTGGAGCAAAGCCGGCTTGGGCAGCGCCCCCACCATGCGCTCAATGGGCTGCCCATTCTTGAAAAGAATCAGGGTGGGGATGCCCTGGACGTGGTAGGCGCTCTGGGCCAGGGGGTGGTGGTCCACGTTCAGCTTGACAACCTTGAGCCGGCCAGCGTATTCGCGGGCAATTTCCTCCAGCAGCGGCGCAATCACCCGGCAAGGCCCGCACCACTCGGCCCAGAAGTCCACCAGCACCGGCACGCTGGCCGAGAGCTCGGCGGTCAGACCTTCATTCGCGTTGACCAGCCAGGGCAGGGGCTTCTTGCAGGCCCCACAGACCGGCACCTGGCCGGCGGGGGGCCGGCCCAGGCGGTTCTTTGCGCCGCAGTGCACACAGGTCGCGATGTCGGTTGTGGTCATACCGTCTCCTGAGGGCAAAAGGGGGGTCAATCCTCGGTGCCTTGGCCTTTTACGCCATTACATTCTTGCGGGTCTCAAACTGCAACCCCAAAGGCCCGGGGGTCACGTACACCGTAGCTCCATCGGTCACCTCGCCCGAAAGAATCTTGCGCGAGAGGGGGGTCTCGAGTTCCTTCTGAATCACCCGCTTGAGGGGCCGGGCCCCAAAGACCGGGTCGTAGCCCCGCTCGGCCAGGAACTGCAAGGCTTCGGGCGAGAGTTCCAGGCCGATGCGCCGCTCGGATAGCCGCTGGCGCACCGCCGAAAGCTGGATTTCCACAATGGCCGCAATCTGCTGCCGCTCGAGCGGGCGGAAGACCACAATCTCGTCGAGCCGGTTCAGAAACTCCGGGCGGAAGTGCTGTTGCAGCACGCCGAACACCCGCTCGCGGATGGTCTCGTAGCTCTGGCCGGACTGGATGCCCTCGAAGATGAGGGGCGAGCCGATGTTGGAGGTGAGGATGATGGCGGTGTTGCGGAAGTCCACCGTGCGGCCCTGTCCGTCGGTCAGGCGGCCATCGTCGAGCACCTGCAAGAGGGTGTTGAATACGTCGGGGTGGGCTTTCTCGATCTCGTCGAAGAGGATCACCGAGTAAGGGCGGCGGCGCACCGCTTCGGTGAGCTGGCCGCCCTCCTCGTAGCCCACATAGCCGGGCGGGGCCCCAATCAGCCGGGCCACGGTGTGCTTCTCCTGGTACTCCGACATGTCAATGCGCACCATGTTCTCTTCGGTGTCGAAGAGGCTGGCGGCCAGGGTCTTGGCCAGCTCGGTCTTGCCCACGCCGGTCGGCCCCAGGAAGAGGAAGGAGCCGATGGGCCGGTTGGGATCCTTGAGGCCCGCCCTGGCCCGCCGGATGGCGTCGGCCACCGCGCGGATGGCCTCGTCCTGCCCCACCACCCGCCGGTGGAGTTCATCCTCGAGGCGCAGCAGTTTCTCCCGCTCACCCTCCATCAGCTTGCTCACCGGAATACCCGTCCAGCGGCTCACGATGCCCGCGATGTCCTCCTCGGCCACCATGGGCCGCACGAACTTGGCGTTGGCCATGCGGTCGGAGAGTTCGCTCACCTCCTGCTCGAGTTTGGGCAGCTCGCCGTAGCGAAGCTGGGCGGCTTTGTTCAGGTCGTAGGCCCGCTCGGCCTGCTCAATCTGGGTGCGAACCTCGTCGAGGCGCTGCTGGGCCGCGCGGAGCTTCTGCATCACCTCGCGCTCGGCCTCCCACTCGGCCTGTTGCTTTTTAATCTCGGCCTCGAGTTCGGCCAGCTCCTTCTCGAGTTCTCCCAGCCTGAACTTGCTCTCGGCGTCGGTTTCTTTCTTCAGGGCCTCGCGCTCAATCTCGAGCTGCAACTTCTTGCGGTTCAGGGTGTCAATGCTCTCCGGGCTGCTCTCCAGCGCCATCCGCAGCCGGGCCGCGGCCTCGTCAATCAGGTCTATGGCCTTGTCGGGCAGACGACGGTCGGGGATGTAGCGGTGCGAGAGCTGGGCCGCAGCAATCAGGGCCGGGTCGGAGATGCGCACCCCGTGGTGCACCTCGTACTTTTCCTTGATGCCCCTGAGGATGCTCACGGTGTCTTCCAGGCTGGGCTCGTCCACAAACACCGGCTGGAAGCGGCGCTCGAGGGCCGCGTCCTTCTCGATTTCGCGGTACTCATCCAGGGTCGTAGCCCCAATCAGGTGCAGCTCGCCCCTGGCCAGCGCGGGCTTGAGCATGTTGCCCGCATCCACCGCGCCCTCGGCCTTGCCAGCCCCCACCACGGTGTGCAGCTCGTCAATGAAGAGGATTATTTGCCCCGCGCTCTGGATGGTCTCCTGCATGACCGCCTTGAGCCGCTCCTCGAACTCGCCCCGGTACTTTGCGCCCGCCAACAGCGAGCCCATCTGCAAGCTCACTATCCGCTTGCCCCTAAGCCCCTCGGGCACATCGCCCTTCACAATGCGCTGGGCCAACCCCTCGGCAATGGCGGTCTTGCCCACCCCCGGCTCGCCAATCAGCACGGGGTTGTTCTTGGTGCGGCGCAGCAAAATCTGGATAACCCGCCGGATTTCCTCGTCGCGCCCAATCACCGGGTCGAGTTTGCCCTGCTCGGCCAGCTGGGTCAGGTCTACGCCATACTGCCCCAGGGCATTGTAGGTTCCTTCGGCATGTTCGGATTCCACCTTCTTACCTCCCCTCAAGTCCAGCATGGCCGAGCGGATGGCCCCCGCGTTCAGCCCCGCGTAGCCGGTCTCGGCCAGGGCCAGGGTGAGCGTGTCAACGGCCACAAACCGGTCCCCAAGCTCTGCGGCCAGCTTCTCGGCCCGCTCGAGCACCCCCGAAAGGCGCCCCGACAGATACTGCCCCCCCTCGGCCCCCGAAACCCTGGGGTAGCCCCCCAGGTCACGGCTGGCGGTCTGCTGCACCGCCTGTAAGTTTGGCCCCGCCCGCTGTAAAAGCTGCGCAGGCAGCCCCTGGGGGTCGCGGAAAAGTACCGAAGCCAGATGCCCCACGTCTATCTGCTGGTTGGCGTTCTCCCGGGCCAGCACCTGGGCCTGGGCCACGGCCTGCCGGGCTTGTTCAGTCCAACGCTCGAGGTTCATACTAGTGGTATTATGAAAGTTGAGTCTATTGTTGTCAAGATTGGTTCAAACCCTTGTCCGGCGTTTGCACGCACTTTGTGTGTAAAACAGACACTACACTATCTATTGACACAGTCGTACACATCGTTAAGCTTTTTAGAAGGAGGTCTAAGCCATATGAAAACATGGGTTTTCCTGGCCGCGCTTTCCGCAGGAATCGTCGCTGCACAAGCCAACAGCCAGCCCGTCGAGGCTGTTGGCCTTTTGGGCGGGCGGGTAGAGGCCCGGTTGCAGGGGTGTGGCTGGCAGAGCAGTGGGCTGCTCACGTGCAAGCTGCAACTCTCCAACCGCATCAACCAGACCGTTCGCGTGAGCGTTGGCCAGGTGGGCCTTTTGGACAGCCGCGGCAACCTGTACGCCAGCCGCATTGAACTCAGCGCCCTGCGAAACGGCGAGATTGTGTTGAACCCAAACCAAACCGTCTCTGGCTCGATTTCCTTTGTGGAAGTGCCCCTAGACCTGACCGTGGTTCCCGCCATTACCTTTGCGGGCGGTCTTTTCCGCAAGCTCACCATCGAACCCCTGCCACCCACGGCCATCCAGCCAGTGGTGCTGCCCGTGGAAGCCTGGGGCGTAGAGGGGGTTTTCCTGGGCTGCCAGCGCTCGCCGTCGAGAGGGGCCTTAGCCTGCCAGTTTAAATTCAAAAACATTTCGGGTAAGATACTGGAGCAAAGAAACTACGAGTTTAATAACATAAGTGTTCGTGCATTGGGGCGAGACTATAGTTCAGAAGCAAGACTGTCTATCACAAGGGTCATTAACCCGACTCTGCTCCCCAACGATGAAATCCAGTTTTCAATCGACTTAGCCCTACCGCCCAACTACGTGAGCCAGATAGAACTCCTCGAGTTGAGGATGAATTTTCAAGATGGA
>NZ_JANWVH010000012.1:0-497 GCF_025056915.1 Meiothermus sp.
GAGACCGGCCTACCGGCGGGCCTGCCGGTGGTGGCCGGGGCCGGCGACAATGCGGCGGCGGCCCTGGGGCTGGGGGTCTCGCGCCACCGAAAGGGGGTGGGGAGCGTCTCGCTGGGCACCAGCGGGGTGATTTTCATCCCCCTGGAAGTACCCACCCCTGAGCCTGAAGGCCGGGTGCACCTCTTCGCCCACGCCGACGGGGGCTACCACCTGCTGGGGGTGACCCTGAGCGCGGCGGGGAGCCTCGAGTGGCTCCGGGGCCTCTTCCCCGAGGTGAGCCTGGAAACCCTCCTTGCTGAGGCTGAGGCGGCTCCGTTAGGGAGCGAGGGTCTGCTTTTCCTGCCCTTCCTGGCTGGGGAGCGCAGCCCCTACCTGAACCCCCACCTGCGGGGGGCTTTTGTGGGGCTTTCGCTGGCCCACAAGCGGGGCCACCTGGTGCGCTCGGTCCTGGAGGGGGTAGCCTTGAGCCTGGGCGAGGTCTACCAGGTGATGCGCCC